>PLYD01000011.1 GCA_003151665.1 Candidatus Dormiibacterota bacterium | reverse complement strand
AACTATGTGGTGAACTCACACACCCCCTCCCCGACCAGATTTTCATCTCGCCAAATGGGCGCGAATCGCGCTATCCACACCCGTTCGGTGCGACCAACTGAGCCCAAATGGCGGAATCCCGAAGTGACGCCGCGCCTACCGTTCCGCTCGCGCGATGAGCCGCTAGCGGTGAGGCTTCCCAGATTGAGGCGTCAATTCCCGCGCGCCTGCCCGCAGCTGCTCCAACCGCGCCCAGTGCTCCTCGACCGCATGCCTTCCCTTGGCAGTGATCGCTACGCGGGTATTGGGCTTCTTGTCGATGAACCGCTTCTCGATCGAAACCAGTCCCGCCTCATACAACTTCGAAAGATGAGCCGAGAGGTTCCCGTTGGTCAGTCGTGTCACGCGCTGTAGAAACACGAAGTCGGCACTGGCGCAGGAGGCGAGCGCGGTCAGGATGACCAGCCGGGCCGGCTCGTGCACGAGCCGGTCCAGCGGATCGATGTCTTCAAGACTCGAGGCCAACCGGGCTCTCGGATCGAGACAGCGATCTCGTCAGGATCATGTGGTCGATAACGCCGCCGGCGATGCTGGCAATGGCGATATAGAGTGTTGCCTCACGGAGGTGCCAGGCAAACGTCGCGGGCGGGATTCCTGCGATCGAGGCGATGCCGAGACCGAATCCGATGGCGGCAAGCACGGGGTAATGCCAGAACGGCCGGCCGAGGTAGAGCCAGTACGCGATGATCCACAGAGCCAAGGTGAAATCCATGAGATTCACCGGCACCGAGTGTCCATAGATCATGGCGGACGTCTCGATCTCGAACGGCAAAATGAACGCGACCGCCCCGCCTCCACCGATGAACTTGCCCAATCTCTTCTGGCTGCGGGTTTGCTCCACCTCGCCGTAGTGGCGGCGATACCACGCTGTGACCCAAAGGAAGGCGAGGACAGTGAGCGCACTGCCAACCACCAGCAAGGCGAGTTCCCACAGCTCCACGGCGATTCCTGCTGCGCGGATATCGGCAGATGACAGGGGAAAGGTCATCTCCAAACCGAAAAGCAGGAGCAGACCGACCCCGGCCACAGCTTGGCGCAGGCCCTGAAGATCCCGAAATCGGCCCGCGATCCGTGCGGCCTGACGAGCAGCGTTAGCCGGGGTAGACATCATGGTTTGCGTCGCAAACTACTCTATCGCAGTTTGGCAACCAAAGCAAGAGTGTTTGGCCGCAAATGCCGGCCTGCTAGGGAGAGGTGCTTGCGCGCTCTGCGAAGTAGCCCGATGGACTGCGCTGGTCGCCGACTTTCATCCGAGGTAGATAGCGCTGCCGGAACACCGTTGCGACCAGCTCGCGCCGGCTCCGCACGCCAGTCTTGTCGAAGATCGACTTCAGGTGGTCCTGGACTGTGTGTTCTGCGATGTGCAGATGCTGCGAGATCGCGTGGGTTGACTGCCCCTGAAAGACCAGGCCGCTGACTGCGCGTTCCTGGTCGCTCAGGCCGTAGGCGCTCATCACGATCGGCGCCACCTCACCCGGGGTCGCCTCCTGGATGATCACAGCGATTACCCTGCGGTCCTCGCCGGAGACCCACGAAGCCTGCAGGATGATCCAGCGGCCACTCTTGGTCCTGACCCGCAGCGGGGAGAGGTTCGTCGACGCGTCCGCACGACGCAGCCGGGCTGCCAGCGAGTGAATCTCGATCGGGATCTCGCCCGCCTCCTGCCAGCCCAGCTCCTCGAGCCACTGATCCGACGCCGGGTTCCTGCCGACCACGCTGTTGTCGGGGGCGAGCAGGATCAGCCCCGGCGACTCAACCAGATCGTCCCGATCCGCGCACTGCACCAGCAACCCGAGGCGGACGCCTTCGGCGAGGTGCGGTGCGATCCGGTGAATGAAGCCTTGTTCCTGCGGCGTGAAAACGGCTCCTGTTTCGCGATGCAGGCACATGAATCCCCACACTGCGCCGCGGGCGCGAAACACCGCACGTAACTCGTCGGCGAGGCCCAGGGGTTCGAAGATGTCCCGGTAGCGAGGGCTGCGCGCCAGGATTCCATCGGTCGCGGTGACGAGCGTTCGCACACCCGCCCGGTCGTGCGCGAGCTCCGTCCATTTGTTCACGTCATTTCGCAGGAACTCGTTGTCGACGAAGTAAGGCCCTGAATCGGTTGGTAATTCCTCGCGGTAGGCGTGTGTATAGAGGAGCGTGGCGGGGTCGACGGTGGCCCACCAAACCGCATCCACCGGGACTGCCTTACGCAGCCGTGGAAGCACCGCCGCGCGCAGGGCGTCCGGCTCGAGTCCGGCCCGGCAAGTCTCGATGATGACTGCGACCAGATCGTCGAGTGCCGGGCCGGATTTCAAAGCGTCTCCTTACTACTTGTCGGGCGCGGCGAGCCTAGACCTTGCCCACCACCTCAAACCGCCCTCGCTCAAGCAGCTCGACGCCGGTCGCGGCCACTGTCGATTCGCGGCTCTTATCGGCGGTCTCGTCGCTCCTCAACGCGGCGCTCTCCGACGTCCACAGCGTGAGCGTGAGAGCACGTCCCTGGTCTCGGTCGACAAAGAAGTATGCACCGGCGTTGTCAGGCAGCCCGGCCACCATCGGACCAACCTTGTCGGTGACGTGGCGCGCCCACCTGCCGAGTGCCTCTGGGGTGCCCGTCCAAGTCGATGTTCTCGCGTACATGTCGTCTCCTTTTGCTGTGTGAAGTCCTACAGCAGAAGGCTGAGCCCAGCCCAGCGGCCACGCCATCCCAGATTCCTGGGACGCTTGCGGCGGAGCGCGAATAGAGAGTCGGCGCGCGGTTAGAATTTTCGGCGCCATGCCGAAGGTGACGTTGGTGGGGGCCGGCAGCGCCGTGTTCGCTCGCCAGGTGATGACCGACATCCTCGCCGTCGACGGTCTCGACCGCGGAATTTTCGCGCTGGTCGATATCGATCCGGACCGGCTGGATCTTGCGCGTCGCATCGCCGAAAGGCTGGTCGAGCTGTCGGGCAAGGCCTGGACGGTCGAGGCGTCGACCGAGCGGCTCGACGTTCTGATGGGCACCGACTACGTGGTCAACTCGATCGAGGTAGCGGGTCTGCAGAACGTGCGGCACGACTACGACATCCCGATGAAATACGGGATCGACCAATGCATCGGCGATACGATCGGGCCAGGCGGCATCTTCAAAGCGTTGAGAACCGGGCCCGCATGGCTGGAGATCGTGGCCGACGTGGAGCGGGTCGCTCCGCGTGCAGTCGTCCTCAACTACACGAACCCGATGTCGATCCTCACGCTCGCGGCCAGCCGCGCGACTGGCTTGCAGATCGTGGGCCTCTGTCACAGCGTGCAGGGCACCTCCAGGCTCCTCGCCGAGTTCCTCGACGTGCCATACGACGAGCTGACCTGGCAGTGCGCCGGCATCAACCACAACGCGTGGTTCACCAAGCTCGAGCACCACGGCAAGGACATGTACCCACTGCTGCGCGGGCGCGCGGCGCAGCCTGAATACTACGAGCGCGACCCGGTCCGCTTCGAGCTGATGCTGCGCATGGGCGCGTTCGTGACGGAGTCAAGCGGTCACTTCTCCGAGTACGTCCCGTACTTCCGGAAGCGGCCCGATCTCGTGAAGAAGTACGCGCGGCCGGGCTACCTCGGAGAGAGCGGCTTCTACGCGAACAACTGGCCCGACTGGCGCCAGGACAACGACGAGCGAATCCATTCGATGCTGCGAGGCGAGACTGAGGTTCCGGTGCAGCGGAGCTACGAGTATGCGTCCCACATCATCGAGGCTATGGAGCACGGACGCCCGACCAGCATCCACGGAAATGTCGTCAACGCCGGCAGTATCGAGAACTTGCCGGACGGCTGCGTCGAGGTCGAATGCACGGTGGGGCCGGACGGCATCCGCCCCGTGAAGTTCGGCAATCTCCCGGAGCAGCTGGCCGCGCTCAACCGCTCACACATGGCGGTGCACGAGCTCGTGGTGGAGGCTCTGCTCGAGCGCGATCGACAGAAGGCCATGTACGCGTTGATGCTGGATCCTCTGACCGCCGCGGTTTGCTCCCTGGAAGAGATAGAGAACCTGTTCAACGAGATGTGGGAAGCCGAACGCGCGAGCCTGAGCGCCTTCGAGTAGCGACCCCTAAGCCACCGCCCGGCCGAATGCGCGCGCGCCGAGAATGACGGCGAGGATCGACAGCACCGCCATCAGGGCAACGCCCTTGACCACGCTCGGATTGCCCAGGTGGCCGAGGAACACTGCCCGGGCAGCGTCGACCGCGTACGACAGCGGATTAAGCGCCGCGATGCTGCGAAGCCACTGTGGTGCAAGACCCAATGGCAGCAGCACCCCTGACAGCAGGAGGATCGGCAAGCTCGAGGTGAATATCAGCGGGGCGTAGCTGTCCTCGCTGCGCAGCCATAACGCCGCGGCGTACGCGATCGAGGCCGTCAGCAGGCCGATCAACGCGATCAGCGCCAGCACTACGACGACGCCGATCGGATTAATGCTCAGGCCGAAAGGCAGCGCGAGCACGATCAAGATCAGCGACTGGACGACGATCGAAAGAATGTCGCGGAGCGCACGGCCGAGCAACAGAGAAACGCGGCTGACCGGCGTGACCCTCAACCGCTCGATCACCCCCATCCGCAGCTCGGCGATGAGGCTGAACCCGACCCCTGCGGCCCCAAACATTCCGAGCTGGACCAGGAGCCCTGGCACGAACACGTTGTAGGCGCCGCCGGACGGAAAGCCCGGCATCTTCGCGATTGACGACAGCAATGGTGCAAAGAGGAGCAGGTACAGCAGCGGCTGCACGACACCGATAACGACCCACACCGGGTTGTGAATGAACAGGCCCCAGTAGCGGCCGAACACGAGCCATGTGTCGCGCAGAACCTTCATCACGCTGCCGTCTCCCGCAGGGAGCGGCCGGTCTTCCGCAAGAACACGTCATCGAGGCTCGGGCGCTGCAGCCCGATCGTCACCAGCTGCAGCCCGGCCGAATCGAGCAGGCGCAGGATCGCCGGCATCGCCACCTCGCCGCGGTCGACGTAGAGCCTCACCATTCCCTCTTCGGTCGTGGCCTCGCGCACGAATGGTTGGCCTTTGAGCAGGTCGAATGCGGCCGGCAGCTTGCCCACCACGCTCAATGTCACCAGGTCGCCTGCGACCTCGCGCTTGAGTTCCTCAGGCGAGCCCACGGCCACGATCTTGCCGTGGTCGATGATCGCGATCCGGTCGCACAGAGCATCGGCCTCGTCCAGGTAGTGCGTGGTCAGAAAGACGGTCGTGCCGCGGTCGTGCATGCGGCGAACCTCGTCCCAAACGCGCGCTCTGCTCTGTGGGTCGAGGCCGGTGGTAGGTTCGTCGAGGAATAGGAGCTGCGGGTCGTGGACGAGCCCGAGCCCGATGTCGAGCCGGCGCTTCTGGCCGCCGGAATACGTCGCGACCTTGCGGTCCGCGCACACCTCCAGCTCCAGCATCGAGATGAGGTCGGCGGCGCGCTTCTTCGCGGCGGCAAGGGACATTCCATACAGCCGGCCCTGAAAGACCAGCTCCGTCCGGCCCATGATCTCTCGGTCTGAGCCTCCCGCCTGGCCCACATATCCAATGCGCTCGCGCACCTGGCCTGGCTGCTTCAAGAGGTCGCACCCGGCCACCATCGCGGTGCCGCCGCTGGGCGGAAGGAGGGTGGCAAGCATGCGCAAGGTGGTCGTCTTGCCCGCGCCATTTGGTCCGAGAAATCCGAAGATCTCACCCTTCGGGACCGTCATGTCGACCCCGGCCACAGCCTCGACGACACGATTGCGGGTCTTGAAGACGCGCCTGAGCCCGCGCGTCTCGATTGCGTTGCCTTCCATATCACCATTCTCGCGGTTAACCTTTTCGCGACGCATGACCACGATGTTTCGCGGCTGGCCCGAGGAGTTTCAGCCATTCTTCATCGGGCTCGAGCTGGACAACTCGAAGCGCTATTTCGAAGCCAACCGCAAAACCTACGAGGCAGCGGTCAAGGGTCCAATGGTCGCGCTCGTCGAATCGCTGGCCGGCGAGTATG
>PLYD01000136.1 GCA_003151665.1 Candidatus Dormiibacterota bacterium | reverse complement strand
CGGCAGGAGCATTTCACAGCGGTCAATCAGGAGCGGGGCCAGGTCCACGAGGTCGAGGTCGGCTTCGACGAAATGGGACGCCTGCTTGCGCTGAGCGACGATTTCATACACGACGCCGGGGCCTATACGCCCTACGGGATCATCCTTCCAATCATCACGGCGGCACAGGTGCCGGGACCGTACAGGGTGCCCAACTACCGCGTTCGATTCCGTGCCGTCTACACCAATGCAACTCCCACCTCGCCATATCGGGGCGCCGGCCGCCCGCACGCGTGTTTTGCGATGGAGAGGACCCTCGACTCGATCGCCAAGGAGCTCGGCATCGATCGTGCCGAAATTCGCCGGCGAAACTTCATCCAGCCCGATCAGTTTCCTTACCACCTGGGCGTGGCGTGGCAGGACGGCAACTCGGTGGTTTACGACAGCGGCAACTACCCGGCACTGCTGGAGAAGGCGCTGGCCATGCTCGGTCCCAGACCCGCCGGCGACCACATTGGCATGGGGCTGGGCGTTTACGTCGAGGGCACTGGCGTCGGTCCGTACGAAGGCGCGCACGTCCAGGTGCTGGTCTCAGGCAAGGTGGTGGCGGCCACCGGCATTCCGAGCCAGGGGCAGGCCCATGCGACGGTGTTTGCACAGGTGGTGGCGGACGAGCTCGGCGTCGAGGTGGCCGACGTCGAGGTGACGGGCGGCGACACCCGCCGATTTCCATGGGGTGTGGGCACATTCGCATCGCGGGGTGCGGTCACGGCCGGTAACGCAATGGCGGTCAGCGCCCGAATGGTGGCTGACAAGGCAAAGCTCATCGCGGGGGAGCAGCTCGAGGTGGATCCGGCCGACCTGGAGCTCGTTGGCGGACGCGTCAGGGTCAAGGGCTCGCCCGATCGCGGAATCAGCCTGGCTGCCATCGCGGTCCTGGCTAATCCGGTTCGGTACGCCTTCGGAGGCGGCACCGAGGCAGCAACCCAGTTCGCAAGCAAACGCCGTCCCGGACCGCCGCTGGCGGATGGCGAGCAGCCAGGTCTCGAGGCCATCGGTTATTACAGCCCGCCGGGGTCAACCTGGGCCTCGGGATGCCATGCCGCTTACATTCGGGTCGACCCGATGACGTTCCGGCTCGAGGTGCTCAAGTACGTGGTGGTCCACGATTGCGGCCGCCTGATCAACCCCTTTGTTGTGGAAGGGCAGATCGAAGGTGGCGTTGCGCAGGGCATCGGCGGGGCTTTCTACGAGCGACTTGCGTACGACGCCGAGGGCCAGCTCCGAAACGCTTCGTTCATGGAGTACCTCATTCCATATTCGACCGAGGTGCCTGAGATCGAGATCGGACACATTGAGACGCCCTCGCCGCTCAACCCGCTNNCTGTCGCCGCTAAAGCTGTTCGAGCTGAGCCGGCCTCAGTCCGGGCGACTCTAAGGGTTCAACCCTCCGCCCTCACAACCGCGGCCACGATGTTTCCGCCTGGGGGTCCCTGGTGAGAGTTGCGCTCGCCGCCGCTCACGTAGTTGGTGGTGCGGCCGGTGACCGACGCGACGAGCATGCCTCCCACCGCCTTGCCGATCTGATAGGCGTCGGCGTCGTCCAGCAGGGTGATCCTCTGGCCGCGGATCCGATCGCTGCCTGGTATCACCGACTTGGCGAAGACATGAACCAGGGGTGCCAGCTCCTCTGGCGACGGCGTGCCGTTGCTGAAGCTGAGGCCCGCCGAGCGCAGGGCATCGCGAATGCCCTCGGCATCAATGAAGTCACGGGTCACGGCGTGGCCGATCCGCACCGCGCTTAGCGACGAGGTCGCGTTGCCAAAAACGACCACCTCACCATGGCGCTTCTCACCACCGGAGGAGGTCATCGCCACCTCCGAGTACAGGTCCCAGTCACGACGCACCACGTCGTCAGACAATTTCGATTCCGGAACCTCGCCGAGGGCCATCGCCACTCCAAGCGCTGCGGCGTCGTTCGCGTATGCGCCGGCGCCCTCGGGGCCGAAAGTGAGGTCATGCGAGATCACGGTCTGGCGTCGGGATTCCGCATCGCTGATGCTCGATGTCGTCAGACCCGGCACCTTGACCATCACCAGGTGGACGTCTTTCGGATCCGTGAGGCCGGCATCGGTCATCGCATGGCGCGTGGCTTCGGCCACCTTGCGGATCTGTCCCATGCGACCGACCTCCTCGGGAGCGATCGGATCGGAGCCGGCTCTGCCGACGACCAGCCGCTTGTCTTTACCGGCCTCGAGATCTTTATCTGGAACTTCGATCCATTCACGGGTGATCGCCACGATGTGCGGCGTGATGACTCCGGGGCACCCGCCCGACAGCACGAAGATGACGTGCTTGGCGACCTCGTCTACAGGAACCCCGAGAAGCTTGCTCGTCCAGTCGCGCAAAGCCACATCCGCCCACACGCGCCCCCAGTCATCGTGGAAGCCGGTCCCTTCCGTCTTTCCCACCAAAGCGACGAGCGTGTCGGGTTTGATCTTTCCCGAGTCGACCAGCTTTTGCAACCCGGCAGTGTCCGCCGGTGTTGCCGTTGGGCACACGAATAGTTCGACTCGTTGAGCTCTCACGCGACTACCTCCTCACAACTCTCGTTCGAGACCTGGCGGGCGTTGAAAACCGAAGTCGGGCATCGCCTCCAGCTGCTCGGCGAGGCCCAGCAGCGGCCATTCCTGTCCCGACTTTGCGACCAGCTGCACGCCGACCGGCAGCCCGTCGTGCAGGCCGGCCGGCACCGACACCGCCGGCGTGCGGGCGAAGCTGACCGGAAGGACGAACTGGATGTAGCGACCGTACGGCTCGCTGAGAAATGCCGGCACGGCCTCAATCGCCATTGGAACCAGGCCCAGGGTGGGCGTGAGCAGGAAGTCGAAATCGGCCAGCAACGGTTTCACCACGACCTGGTAGGCGGCGGCGCTGGCTTTTTCGAATGCCGAGAAATAGTCGAGCGCTGACAGCGCGCGCCCCTGCTCCACCAGCTTTCGGATGCCCGGGGCAAACAACTGGGGGTCGGCTGGGAAGGACGCCATGCTGGCCCGCCGCACCACGCCGTAGCCCGCAGCCACCGACTCTGACTCCCAGGCGATGCGCTCGACGTGATGGCCCGCCGATTCCAGCGCATCGCCTGCACGGCGGCAGGCTTCGGCGCATGCATCGTCCATCCCCAGTGCGGTCGCGTCGGCGAGTCCAATTCGGAAACTCTTGGAGGCCGGCGTCGGCTGCGGCGCAGAAGACTGCGCCATGACCGAGAACAGCAGCGTCACGTCGGCCACTGTTCTTCCAATCGGACCGATGACCGACAGCCCTGCAGGGTCGATGCTTTCGCTCGGCACTCGATTCGGCGAGGGGCGCAGGCCGACGACGCCACAACATGAGGCCGGTATCCGGATCGAACCGCCCATGTCGGTACCCATCCCGACAGATGCCATTCCGGCACAGACTGCCGCGGCGCTGCCACCGGTGGAGCCACCCGGAGTGATGCCTGCGCGCCACGGGTTGTTGGTGGGTGGAAAGATGGCGTTGGTGGTGCCGACCGCGGCCGCGAGCTCTGGGAGGTTGGTCTTGCCGAGGATGGCGCTGCCGGCGGCGCGAGCCCGGGCCACCGGAACCGTGTCCTCGGCGGGGATGCGGTCGCGCCAGACAGCGCTGCCGTCGGTCCAGGGCATGCCTGCGACCGGCAGGTTGTCCTTGACCGCCAGGGTGACTCCCGACAGAAGGCCCGCCGAGGCGCTGGCGGCGCGGTCCACGTATACGTAAGCGTGAATTCGCGGATCGCGCTGGTCTATCGCCGCCAGATGAGAGCGCACAATCGCCTGAGGGTCGAGGCCCCCAGCGGTGACCTTGCGAACTGTCTCGGCCGCCGAAAGCCATATGTATGAATCGTCATTCATCGGGAGCGGATCTCTCGGCCCATCGCGACTTTCATCAGCGAGAGTCTAGGTCCCTCGTTTGCAAGACCTACGATTGGGCCGCATGAGGCTCGCCGAGCGCATGGTGAAGCTGACGGTCCGCCCGGGTACCGTCGCCTGTGCGTGGTTGGGGCAGGCGGGCTACCTGATGAAGACCAGCAGTGGCGTGACGGTGATGATCGACCCTTACTTTTCTGACGAGGTCGAAAAGCAAGAGGGGCTAAAGCGCCTCTTCCCGCCGCCGATCACGACCAATGAGATGCAGCCGGACATCCTGCTCGTGTCGCACGGCCACCTCGACCATCTCGACGAGCCTGTGATTCGTGCCCTTGCAGACGGTAGGCGCACCATGCTCATCGCCCCTCCCTCGTGCACAGCGCGCGCCGCAAAGTTGGGATGGCCGGCCTCCAGGATGCGCTCGCTACAACCTGGCGAGTCGGCCACCAAAAGTGCCGTCAAGGTGACCGCCACGTTTGCCCGACACACGTGGCCTGACGCAATCGGGTTCCTCATCACAATCGATGGGCTCCGCATCTGGCACTCGGGAGACACCGAGTACGACCAACACCTGCGTGCGCTTGCAGGCGCCAACCTCGACGTCGCGTTCATCTGTATCAACGGAGGCGGGGGAAACATGAACGCGCATGAGGCTGCGCTCCTGGCCTGGGAGCTGAAGCCGCGCACCGTCGTCCCGATGCATTACGGCCTGTGGTCCGCCCAGGACTATCGGTACGGAGGCAAGGCGCCGGACGCGACCCCAGACCCGTCGCTGTTTGAATCGACGCTGCGAAAGCTGAGCGCGCGAGTTCGAATCAGGACCCTTGAGGTCGGCCGGCCCGTAACCCTCAGCTAGAGGATTGCTGCTCCGTTCGCAGGATCGAACAGGTGCAGCCGGCGGCGGTCGATGCCCAGGCGCACCCGGTCGCCTGGATCGACCTTCAGCTGAGGATCGACGCGCGCAGTGATCGCATCGCCGCCCACCTGTCCATAGATGAACTGATCGGGGCCGAGGACCTCGGCCACGTCGACCTTGAGCTCGAGGCCTGGATGATCGGGGCGAGGAATCTCCGTCATGGCTTCCGGGCGGATTCCGAGGACGCCGTTGGCGACCCCTGGTGCGCTTGGGAGCTCGAGGTCGAACCCTGAAGCTTTAGCCGTCGTGCCCTGGATCGTCACCGGGATGAAATTCATGGTCGGGATGCCGATGAAGCCGGCGACGTACATGTTCGCCGGGTTGTCGTAGATCTCTCGCGGCCGCGCCACCTGCTGGAGAACGCCATCTTTCATGACCGCAATCCTGTCGCCCATCGTCATCGCCTCGACC
>PLYD01000205.1 GCA_003151665.1 Candidatus Dormiibacterota bacterium | reverse complement strand
GCCAAGGAGGCCCAGGAGGCAGGCGCCGACTTCGTGGGCGGCGACGACCTCGTCAAGAAGGTCTCCGAGGGCTGGACGGATTTCGATGCGGCAATTGCGACGCCCGACATCATGTCCAAGGTTGGACCGCTCGGAAAGATCCTGGGGCCGCGTGGCCTTATGCCAAACCCGAAGTCGGGCACTGTCACCTTCGACGTCGCGCGAGCGGTTCGCGAGGTCAAGGGCGGCAAGGTCGAGTTCAGGACCGACAAGTTCGGCATCGTGCACGCCCCGATCGGCAAGGTGTCGTTCGATGGGCAGCAGCTGCACCAGAACCTCACGGCGCTCGTGGACGCCCTGATCCGCAATAAGCCGACCACGTCCAAAGGCCAATACCTGCGCAGCTTCTTTGTGGCGGCAACGCAGGGCCCGTCAGTCCCCGTAGACGTCAAAGAGGCAGCAAAGCTCGGGTCGTCGTCTAACTAACGACCGGGTCGGGCTCTTCCTGACTTTAAAACGGCCGATTCATACTTCGGGCATGTACGGACCGGTCATCGAGGGCAAGCTCGTCCACCTCCGGCCGCCAACATCAGACGATGCCGTGGTGATGATCACCTGGCTCGAGGACATGGAGGTCACCCGCTTCCTCCTGCGGCGTCACCCGCCTTCAGTCGACGAAGAGAAAGAGTGGCTCGAAAAGATGGCGAGGGACCCCGACCACGTGGTTTGGTCGGTGGAGAGCAAGGGTGCCTTGGTTGGGATTACGGGAATCCACGCGATCAACTGGAAATATGGGTCCGGTACGACCGGCACGATGATCGGTGACAGGACGGCATGGGGCAAGGGCCTCGGGCGCGAGGTGATGCAACTCCGTACTCGGTACGCATTCACAGAGCTGCCGTTGCGCAAGCTGAAGTCGGCCTACTTCGATGGCAATGAGGCGAGCGCCAAAGCCCAGGCGGCGGCGGGCTTCCGCGAGGCCGGCCGGTACCGTGGCGAATCGTTCGTCGACGGACGCTGGGTTGACCAAGTGCTCACCGAGGTGCTGCGCGAGGACTGGCTGAAGGCGAACTCCTAGGTCCGGCCAGAAGCCGGACGCGCCGCTCTCCGCTCGCCGAGGAGGGCGGCTCCGCCCGCGAGCGGGCGCAGCCGGGTGGGGCCGCGGAGCTTTGCACCAACGTTTGTATAATCACTTTTCTGCCCTAGACCGTAGGTGCCGGCGATGCGCCGGCTTAATTTCCTACCGAGGCGAAAGAAGTGAAGGACGCTGGATCCTTCCTGCCTTTTGATTGTGGGCAGGGAGGATTTTTCATTTGCCGAAAGCCAGGAGAGAGCAGAAGGTCGAGCAGGTCGAGCTTCTGACCGAAAAATTGAAGGGCGCCAAGGTGGCGGTCCTCACGGATTACCGCGGGCTCAAGGTCAACCAGATCCAGGACCTTCGCAGCAAGCTTCGGACCGGAGAGGTCGAGTATCGCGTCGTCAAGAACACGATCGCTCGACGCGCCGCGGAGGCGGCCGGCTTCCCGCAGCTGCAGGACGAGATCAAGGGGCCGGTGGCGATTGCTTTCGGTTACGACGACCTCGGCGTCCCTTCCAGGCTGATCAACGAGTGGATCCGCGCCACGCGCCTGAAGCTCGAAGTCGTCGGCGGGCTCGTCGAAGGCCGAGTGTTCTCGTCGAGCCAGATCAAGCAGCTGGCCGACCTTCCCTCTCGTGAAACATTGATCGCCCAGCTGATGGGCACTCTTCAGTCACCCGTCGCGCAGCTCCTCGGAATCATGCAGACACCGCTTCAGCAGCTCATGGGCACGCTGAATGCGTACAAAACCAAATTGGAGGCAGCGTAAACATGGCAACCAAGCTCACCCCGAAGGATTTCGTGGAGGCCCTGAAAGACTGGAGCATCCTCGACGTCGTCGAAGCCGTCAAGGCGATCGAAGACGAGTTCGGCATCAAGGCAGCGACGGCTTCTGTAGCAGTGGCGGCAGCACCGGCAGGCGCGGCGGCCGAGCCCGAAGAGGAGCAGACGGAGTTCACCGTGACACTGTCGGCGGTCGGCGACAGCAAGATCAACGTGATCAAGGCGGTCCGCGAGCTCACACAGCTCGGCCTCAAAGAAGCCAAGGATCTCGTCGACGCGGCGCCGAAGCCGGTCCTCGAGAACGTCAGCAAGGCCGATGCCGAGAAGGCAGTGGCCAGGCTCAAGGAAGCGGGCGCGACAGCCGACCTCAAATAGTTCAGCCGACCTCAAGTAAGAAAGGTCCAGGTTGGGAGCCGGGTCAATGGGCCCGGCTCCCTCTTGTCCAGGGTCTTCTAAGGCAATCCTCAGTTGGCGCCCAGGGTCGCGACCTAGGTTCTGGTTTGTCGGAGTCAGCCAGATACTCGAGGAGATCCAAGATGGGCGTCACTTACAGAGCCAGAGTGTCGATCCCGCTACCCGCAGCCATCATCGGGGGTGGTCGCCAGCAGCGCGACACGGGATGTCTAGGTGGCCCCGGCGCTGACCTTATCCAGCACGAGGTCCATTCCGCGTTCCAGCTCGGCCTCGGTCACGCACCAGTGCGGCGACAGGCGCACGCGACCTGGGCGCGAGTCGACGACGACGCCTTCCGCGTGGAGCTTCGCCTCGACTGCTTCCGGCTGGTCGCACTCGAGGGTGACGATCCCGCAGCGGCGTGATCGCTCGCGCGGGGTGAAGGTCTTGACCCCGGCCTCATCGCAGCGCTCCAGGATCCGGTCGGTCAGGTCGCGCAGACGCTCCTGGATGTTCTCGACCCCGACCTCGAGGATCAGCTCCAACGCTGCCAAACCCGCGTAGTGCGAGGGCATCGCCCACGTGCCTGTTTCCAGGCGCCTCGCGTCATCGGCGAAGGTGAGCTCCTGCAGCGTGAACGAGAAAGGGTCGCGCGTCGCGAACCAGCCAGTTCCCTGCGGACGAATCCCAGGGATCAGGTCCGGGCGGACATATATGAAGGCGTTGCCTGGTCCCCCGCTGAGCCATTTGAGGCACCCCCCGACGAAGGCGTCGCAGCCCATCGCCTCGACGTCGAGCGGAACGCAGCCACAAGTCTGATAGCCGTCGATGAGGCAGAGGGCGCCGGCGGCATGGGCGGCGTCGGCGATGGCCCGCACGTCTTGGAGGTAGCCGGTCGTGTAGAAGAGGTGAGTCGTCGCGACCAGGGCAGTGCGCTTGTCGATCCGCTCTGCGAACGCCTCGGGTGGGATCGTCATGCCGTCACGGCTGGGCACAAACTCGACCTCGTACCCCGGCCGGCTCAGCCACTGGTGGCCGATGGTTGGAAAGTCGAGCTCGCCGATCAGGATCTTGTCCCGGCCCACCGGGAGCGGAAGGCCAGTCGCCAGCGTGGTTAAGGCAACGGACACCGAAGGGGCGATGGCGGTGCTCCCGGCCGGCGCGCTGAGCAGCTCGCCGATCCGCTCCCGGAACCTCTCCAGCAGCGGAATCCAGTCGGAGAACCAGACCGGGGTGCCTTTTTCATCCCAATCTTGGGCGTAGCGGGCCAGGGCGGCCTGGCCGCGGCGGGGGAGGGGGCCCAGGGAGCAGGCGTTGAGGTAGATGTACCGGTCCAGGAGGGGAAACTCGCTCCGCAGCGCTTTCCAGTCGGGCACGAGAACAGGCTAACTCGGCCCTTCGAGTTAAGGGGTGGCACCCTTGGCCGGGCGGTGTTATAGTGCCCGAAACCTCAGTTCAGGCGGCCGTTTCGCCTGGCTTCGATGACTCGTCCCCACGAGAGGGCGATTCGTCGTATACTGGCGGTTCGTGCACGCCCGGCCGCTCATCCTGCCTATTTCCTGAGCGCGCCCTTTTCCGTTTAAGGAGAACCGAATGATCTCAGAGATGAGAGCACCCGCGCGCCTTAGCTATGGCCGTATCCCGAACCTGGTCGAGCTGAAGGACCTCATCGCGACACAGGTCGAGTCGTTCCACTGGTTCAAGTCAGAGGGCCTTCGGGAGCTCTTCGACGAGATCAACCCGATCACCGACTACACCGGCAAGAACTTCGAGCTGAAGTTCCTGGACTACGAGTTCGGCCAGCCGAAGTTCTCGGTCGAAGAGTGCCGCAACCGCGACATGACCTATGCCGCGCCGCTGCGTATCAAGACGCGCCTGACCATCAAGGAGACCGGCGAGATCAAGGAGTCCGAGGTCTACATGGGCGACTTCGCCATGATGACCGACGAAGGCACCTTCATCGTCAACGGCACCGAGCGCGTCGTCGTGTCTCAGCTGGTCCGCTCGCCAGGCGTCTACTTCACCGCTGCTGAGGACCCCAACACTGGCCGCAAGCTTTTCGGCGCCAAGCTCATCCCGAACCGGGGCGCATGGCTCGAGATCGAGACTTCGGCGAAGGACCTCCTCACGGTCAAGATCGACCGCAAGCGCAAGGTCCCGGTGACGGTCCTGCTGAAGGCTCTCGAGCTGCCGCAGCTCAAGGGCACCGAGAACGACCGCGACGCTCAGAAGCGCGCGCTGATGGAGATGTTCGGGGATGTCGACAACAACCCCGAGCACCGCTACATGGAGTCAACGCTCGACAAGGACACGACCATGAAGACCGAGGACGCGCTCCTCGAGCTCTACCGCCGCGTCCGCCCGGGCGATCCCCCGTCGGTGGACAACGCCCGCAACCTTCTGCAAAGCCTGTTCTTCAACCCGCGCCGGTTCGACCTCGGCCGCGTCGGCCGCTACAAGGTCGACAAGAGGCTGGGCCGTGACGAGGCCGACATCCTCGCGCGCGTCCGCCAGCGTGAGCTGCGGATCCTGGAGAAAGGCGACTTCATCGCGTTCCTTCGCAAGCTGATTGAGCTGAACAACGCGCCACGCGAGAAGCAAATCCCTGACGACATCGACCACCTGGGCAACCGCCGGGTGCGCGCGGTCGGCGAGCTGCTGCAGAACCAGTTCCGTATGGGACTGATCCGCATGGAGCGAATCATCAAAGAGCGCATGACGATCAGTGACCCGCACACGGTCACCTCGGCATCGCTGATCAACGCCCGACCCGTGGTCGCCGCGATCAAGGAATTCTTCGGCTCGAGCCAGCTGTCCCAGTTCATGGACCAGCACAACCCGCTGTCGGAGCTGACCCATAAGCGGCGGCTTTCGGCCCTTGGGCCAGGCGGGCTCTCCCGTGAGCGGGCAGGGTTCGACGTTCGAGACGTGCACCACAGCCACTACGGCCGCATCTGCCCGATCGAGACCCCCGAGGGTCCGAACATCGGCCTCATCGGCAACCTGGCGACCTACGCCAAGGTCAACGAGTTCGGCTTCGTCGAGACGCCGTTCCGGAGGGTCTACAACCGAATGTCGGTCAATGACGACACAGCTCCGAAGCTGGACGGCCGCACCCTGCGCCGGCCCGCTCTAGACACCAAGGGCAAGGAGATACTGCCGGCGGGGCAGCTTCTCGACGCTAAGGCGGTCCAGCAGCTGGTCAAGGCCCACGTCGCCGGCGTGGACATCGTTCCCTGGGTCTCCACCGAGGTCGAGTACCTCTCGGCAGACGAAGAGGACATGTTCGGCATCGCGCAGGCCAACGCCGCCCTGACTCCCGAGAACCATTTCGTCGAGGCTCGCGTGCCTTCTCGGGCCCGCGGTGACTTCAAGATCGAGGACGTCGGCAACATCCAGTACATGGACATCTCGCCGAAGCAGATCGTCTCAGTTGCCACTGCGATGATCCCGTTCCTCGAGCACGACGACGCCGGTCGAGCCCTGATGGGCGCCAACATGCAGCGCCAGGCGGTGCCTTTGTTGGTCACTGACGCGCCGCTCGTCGGCACCGGAGTCGAGTACTACGCGGCCAAGGACTCAGGCGAGATGATCGTCGCCGACGTCGCGGGCGTGGTCGCGGACATCGCACACCCCAAGGACATCAAGGCGGTCCATGCCACCCCGGTCTTCGAGATCGTGGTCAAGCCGGATGGCGGCGGGCCGGACCGGCATTACCCCCTTCAGAAGTTCGCGCGCTCCAACCAGGGCACCTGCCTGAACCACAAGGTGAGGGTGAAGCCCGGCCAGCACGTGGACAAGGGCGACATCCTGGCCGACGGACCGGCCATCGAGAACGGCGAGATGGCGCTGGGTAGGAACGTCCTCGTGGCGTTCATGCCCTGGGAGGGTTACAACTTCGAGGACGCGATCCTGCTTTCGGAGCGCGTCGTCAAGGAAGACATGTACACCTCGATCCACATCGAGGAGCACGAGTCCGAGGCGCGGGAGACCAAGCTCGGACCGGAAGAGATCACTCGCGACATCCC
>PLYD01000063.1 GCA_003151665.1 Candidatus Dormiibacterota bacterium | reverse complement strand
GGTCCCTATCCGCCGTGGGCGCAGGAGACTTGAGGAGAGTTGACCCTAGTACGAGAGGACCGGGTTGAACGGCCCGCTAGTGTACCGGTTGTCACGCCAGTGGCAGCGCCGGGTAGCCATGGCCGGTTCTGATAAGCGCTGAAAGCATCTAAGTGCGAAGCAGACTCCAAGATAAGGTCTCCCACTGGGTTAACCAGGTAAGGGCCCTAGTAGACCACTAGGTTGATAGGCCGGAGGTGTAAGAGCAGCAATGCTTTGAGCTGACCGGTACTAATAGCCCGAGGGCTTGTTCACCTATAACTCACTCTTCAGTTGTTGAGGATGTGAGATCACGTCATACGGATCCAGCGCAGTGAAAGCAGCTGGAGATTCTCATAGACCTAATTCGGTTGCTCACTGGTTCCGCGCGTCCGCGCGGCGTGGCCGATATATTGCCAGCACTGCCACACACAGACACGGACCCGAGCCTTGACCTCCATTGGTCGGCGCGCGCCCTCGAGTTGGCGCTGCAGGCGGACTACGCCACGAGCCCAAACCCGATGGTTGGCGCTGTCGTGCTCGACAGCTCCGGAACGCTCGTGGGCGAGGGCTTCCACCAGCGGGCCGGCGATCCGCACGCTGAGCAGCAGGCGCTGACTGCCACTGGCGACCAGGCGCTTGGCGGCACCCTGTACGTGAATCTCGAACCCTGTGCTTCTCACCGCAGTCCGTCGTGCGCCGACGCGATCATCGAAGCAGGCCTGAGGCGAGTGGTGATCTCGATGCTCGACCCTGATCAGCGGGTCCGAGGCGCCGGGATTGCCAAGCTTCGGGCCGCTGGTATCGACACCGTCGTCGGCATCCATGAGGAGCGGGCGCTACGGTTGAATGAGTTCTACGTCAAGCACCGCTTGACAGGCCGGCCCTTTGTCAGCGCCAAGTTCGCGATGAGCCTGGACGGCAAAATCGCGACGCGAAGCGGCGAATCTCGCTGGATCACGAGCGAAGAGTCCCGGCTGCATGGGCACCGGCTCCGGCACATCCACGATGCGATCCTGGTCGGCGTCAACACGGTGATGGTCGACGACCCGGAGCTCACGACTCGCCTGGAGGGCGTCGCGGTAGCCCGTCAACCGCTACGCGTTGTCGTCGACTCCCAGCTACGCCTCCGCATGTCCGCCCGGGTCGTCGGACCCAACACGCTCATCGCGACCACCCGGGCCGGCCGTATGGGAGCAGCGGAGGTCGTTAAATTTCCTGCCACGACAGACGGCCGAGTTGCGTTACAACCGTTGCTTGATGAGCTCGGCCGGCGAGGCATCCTGAGCCTATTGGTAGAGGGGGGCAGCACCGTTCACGCATCGTTTGTCTCGGAAGGCCTGGTGGACAAGGTCTACGCGTACGTCGCGCCAAGTCTCATTGGGGGTCGCGAAGCGCCGAGTCCTCTTGGGGGAACCGGAGTCGAGCACCTTGCCCAGGCTGTCCGATTGAGCGAGCTCGACGCGACCAGGCTCGGCGTCGACCTCCTGATAACTGGATACGTGGATGTTCACAGGGATAGTTAGCGCCGTCTCCAAGGTGGTCCAGGCCGATGGCAAACGCATCGGCATCGACGACGCATCGATCGCACGACATTTGAAGATCGGCGGCAGTATCGCGGTCAATGGGTGCTGCCTGACCGTCGTCAAGAAAAAGGGTCCTGTCTTTTACATGGACGTCGTTCCAGAGACCCTGCGCCGCACCAATTTGGGCGCTCTCCAGGCTGGCACGGAGGTCAACCTGGAGTTGCCCCTCGGAGCGAGCTCAACACTTGACGGTCACCTGGTGCAGGGTCATGTCGACGCCACAGCCACGGTGAGGTCCGTGAAGCAGGTGGCCTCCGGGCGTGAGGTCACCATCCAACTGCCGCCCGGGCTGGCCCGATTCGTGGCCGCCAAAGGCTCCATCGCGGTGGACGGGGTGAGCCTGACGGTTGCGACGGTGGAAAAACGGCCCGGCACCTTCGGGGTGGCCTTGATTCCTCACACCCTCGCTGTGACCACCGCGGGGGGGTACAAGAAGGGCACGGTCGTCAACCTCGAGGCTGACATCGTCGCCCGCTACGTCGCCCGAAACCTCCGCCGGTAATATCTACCAGCGATGGCGTTGGCGACCGTTCCAGAAGCTCTTGCCGAATTCAAAGCCGGCAAGTTCGTCATTGTCGTGGACGATGAAGAGCGCGAGAACGAGGGAGATCTCGTGGTCGCCGCCCAACTGGTGACGCCCGAGCACATCAGCTTCATGACGCGCCACGGATCGGGCCTCGTATGCATGCCGATAGTGGCACGGCGACTGGACGAGCTTGGAATCGCCCCGATGGTGGAGCACAACACGAGCCGGCTGGGAACCGCTTTCAGCGTCAGCATCGACGCCAAGGAAAGTGTCACGACTGGCGCATCCGCCCACGACCGCGCCGCAACCATTCGCAAAGTGCTTGACCCCTCCGCCAGAACCAGCGACTTTTCGATGCCTGGGCACACGTTTCCGTTGCGCGCCGCCGAGGGCGGCGTGCTCACAAGGGCAGGGCAGACAGAGGCTGCAGTCGACCTCGCGACCCTCGCCGGTCTTTATCCGGCGGGCGTGATCACGGAGCTCATGAAGGCGGACGGGACGATGTCTCGAATGCCCGACCTCGACAGCTTTGCGCGCGAGCACGACATCAAGGTCATCACGGTGGAGCAGATGATCGCGTACAGGCGGAGGAACGAAAAGCTGGTCGCGCGCCGCGTCGAGGCAGTGATACCGATTGGAGGCACTGAGCCCCGCGAGTGGAGGCTCTTTGCCTACGAGGACGTGCTCCGCCACGAGAATCACCTCGCGCTGGTGCTTGGTGAGATCGATCCCGAAAAGCCAGTGTTGCTCAGGGCACATTCCGAGTGCCTGACCGGCGACATCTTCGGCAGCCTTCGCTGCGACTGCGGCGCTCAGCTGCATGCCGCGATGGAGATGATCGCGGCCGAGGGCGCAGGGGTCATCCTTTATATCCGGCACCAGGAAGGTCGTGGGATTGGCCTGTTGGACAAGCTGCATGCCTATAACCTCCAGGACCGCGGCCTGGACACCGTCGAGGCGAACGAGGCGCTTGGACATCCTGCCGACAAGCGCGACTACGGGATCGGTAGCCAGATCCTTTACGACCTTGGCGTACGCAAGATCAGGCTGCTGACCAACAACCCCAAGAAGATTTACGGGCTGGAGGGTTTCGGCCTCGAGGTGACGGAGCGGGTGCCTATTCGCATTGCGGCCAACGCACACAATGAACGCTACCTCAAGACCAAAAAAGACAAGCTCGGGCATCTCCTCTAGAAATAAATGGGGGAGAAGGGCGCCACGCCTGACCTGAGCGGAAGCGACCTTCGAATCGCGCTTGTCGTCGCGCGTTTCAACGAGGACGTTACGAGGCGTCTTCTTCGAGGCGCGTTAGGAGCTCTCAAGGAGCGCGGTATTGACGATCCCGACGTGCTCTGGGTCCCGGGGTCGCTGGAGCTGCCGGTTACAGCTCTGGCGTTGGCTGAACGCGGCAATCACGACGCGATCGTGTGCCTCGGCTGCGTAGTGCGCGGCGAGACGTATCACTTCGAAGTGGTTGCGAATCAAGCAGCGGCCGGGATCATGCAGGTGCAGCTCGACACGGGCGTGCCCGTGGCTTTCGGAGTGCTGACGACCGAGGACAAGGAGCAGGCGATGGCACGCTCAGGTCCAAAGAACAACAAGGGAGCGGAAGCGGCCGAGGCCGCCATCGAAATGGCAAACCTGATGCGTGAGATCCAGGGCTAGGCCCTTACGCCTGCCTTCACAGCCCCCAGCTGAACTTCTTGACCGGCGTCAGTCGGGCACGCTCCGGACCGATGAGCTCCGCCCTGCCCTGGATCGTCACCCCACGCTTCGGGCCCATCGCATCGACCACGAGCGCGGCACGCGGTTCATGGCTCAGGTTTCTCACCTTCACTCCATCGACATCGAACTCGAACGCGCCATCCTCCCCAAGCGTATACATCACAGGCACCACGTGCGGCCACCCCGACGGCCCCACCGTGGCCAACCGCGCGATGCGTTGCAACCGCAGGAACTCGAGCTCGCCAGCCGTGAACTGCATCCCACCCCATCCTAGCCCGAGACGCTACAAACTCCGACCCAACTAGACTGCTAAAAAGGACATGGCGAAGACCAGCACGCGCGGCATAGGCACCATCGGCGGCTACACGATCCTGCGCAAAGAGCGCCTTGACCGGCTGGAGGGCTCCTACCTGGAGCTCGAGCACGAACGCACCGGCGCCCGCCACCTCCACGTCGAGTGCCCCGACGACAACAACTCATTCGCCGTCTTCTTTCCCACGGTCCCCATGGACTCCACGGGAGTCGCCCACATCCTCGAGCACGTGGTCCTCGCGGGCTCCCAAAAGTTCCCGGTCCGCGACCCCTTCTTCAGCATGACCCGCCGCTCCCTCGCCACCTTCATGAACGCCTTCACCAGCGCCGACTGGACCATGTACCCCTTCAGCTCCCGCAACGAAAAGGACTTCAAGAACCTCCTGGAGGTCTACCTCGATGCCACGTTCTTTCCACGCCTCGACGAGGACTCCTTCAAGCAGGAGGGCATCCGCTTCGAGTTCGAGGATCCCGCAGACGCCAAGAGCGGCCTGCGCTACAAGGGCGTCGTCTACAACGAGATGAAGGGCGCCCTCGCCGGCCCGCAGGCTGCCGTCCAGAAGATCGTGGGCCAGGCCCTATTTCCCGGCCTCACCTATTCCTACATCTCGGGCGGCGACCCNNCTCGCGGCAATCGAGGAAAACGCGCTCAAGCACTTCGAGAGAATCGAGGTCGACACCTCCATCCCCGACGTCAAGCGTTTCAAGAAACCCGTCAAGGCATCCGAGCCGTATCCCGCCACCAAAGGCGAGGACATCTCACGCAAGGCCCAGGCCCTGGTTGCATGGGTGACGGTCCGCACCGGCGACTCCTTCCAGTTGCTCGCTATGAGAGTACTGGCGGAGGTCCTACTCGGCAACGCAGCATCACCTCTCAGAAAAGCACTCATCGACTCGAAGCTGGGCACGGCGATGGCCGACGGCAGCGGCTTGCAGGACGACTACCGAGAAACGGTGTTTGGCGCGGGGCTGAAAGACATCGCGCAAGAGGACGCAGAAAAAGTCGAGCGTGTCGTGCTGGAAGCACTCGGTGGGCTCGTCAAAGACGGTGTAGACCAAACCCAGGTCGACGCCGCCATCCACCACCTAGAGTTCGAAAAGCGCGAGCGATCCAACGCCGGCTTTCCATACTCGCTGAAGGTCCTCTTTGCGGCCCTCGCTCCTTACTACTACGGCGGCGATCCCTACGACGCCTTGAATTTCGATGCGGACCTCGCACGCCTCGAGCGAGATCGCAAGGAGGGCCGCTTCTTCGAAAACCTCATCAAGGCCGAGCTGCTCGACAACGCGCACCGCGGCTTGCTTACCGTCGTCCCGGACGCCGAGCTCGAAGAGAAGAAGCGGAAGACGGAGCTCGAGCACCTGGCAAAACTCGAAGCAAGCCTCACCGAAGCCGACAAGGCGAGAATCGTCGGCGAGGCCCTTCGGCTTAAGCAAGAGCAGGACGCGAAGCAAGACCTCTCGACCCTGCCAACGCTGGAGCTGACGGACATCCCGATGAAGTTCGAAGACGTTCCCAGCCGTGACGCAACACTGGGCGCCGCGCAGGTGGAGTTCTTCCCGCTGCCGACCAACGGCGTCACCTATATCGACATCCGATCCGACTTCTCAGCGCTCACCCCCGAGGAGAAAGACCTGCTTCCGCTCTTCGGTCGCGTCCTCACCCAGGTCGGTGCCGCCGGCCAGGATTACGTCGAGATCGCAAAGCGGATCGCCTCGTACACGGGCGGCATCGGCGCGGCCGCCCAGGTCCAGCCCCTGGCAGGGCAGGAGGACTACCTGCAGTCCTTCATGGTTTCGGGCAAAGCCCTCGACCGCAACGCCAAGCACTTCATCGACCTGCTCACCGACTTGACCGCACGCCTGGAGATCGAGACAGGAAGGCTGCACGAGATAATCGCCGAAACCGCAACCAGGCTCGAGAGCTCGATCGCCGGCCTCGGGTTCCAGTTCGCGATCCTCCTCGCCCAATCGAAGCTGAACTCCGAAGGCGCCTTGAACGACCGCCTCCAGGGCATCGGCATGCTGCACGTCATGCGCGACCTGGCCAAGCTCGACGACAGCGGGCTGCACGCGCTCGTTGAAAAGCTCGACGCAATCAGAACCAAGCTGTTCCGGAGCGATTCGATCACAGTGGTGGTGACGTGCGAGAACTCGATGATCGAGACCCTCAAGGACCATCTCGCAGACTTCGTCGCCGCGCTGCCTGCGGGTTTCAGCAACGATGGAGTCCCCGTCAAACCACCCCCACTGGACCCGGTCCGCGAAGCAAGGACGGCGCCATTGCCCGTCGCGTTCAACGTCCGCACCTTCAAGACGGTCCGCTATCAGCATCCCGACGCTCCAGTCCTCCTCGTGCTGGCCAACTACATCCGCGACACCTTTCTGCACAAGGAGCTCCGCGAGAAAGGTGGCGCCTACGGCGCATACGCTCAGGCCAACACGGGTGGCGGCAACTTCTACCTCGGCTCCTACCGCGACCCGAACATCACCAGGACGTACGACACGTACGACCGCGCGGTGAGGTGGGTGACCGACAGCGAAATCGATCCCGAAGCGTTGAAGGAAGCGATCCTGGGCGCTTGCGGGGACGTCGATCCCCTCGAATCGCCGGACATCAAGGGCCGGCGCGAAGCCATCAACCGTATGACCGGCTATACGCGTGCCGAACGGGAAAAGTTCAAGCAGCGCCTCCTCAAAGCAACAGCGGCCGACCTCCGGCGAGTGGCGAAGGCCTATCTCGACCAGCCGAGGCCCATCCAGGCGACTGTGGCGGGCGACGACCTCATTGAAGCGGCCCGCAAAGAGCGCCCAGACCTCTTCGAGGTGGTGGCCCCGGTCTAATTCGACGTCAAAGCTAGAATCCCCCCAATGAGATTCTGGCGCAGGGATTATTTCTTGCCGCTGGCCCTCGTAGTGATCGGGGCCTTCTTCCTGCTTCGTAACCTCAACCTGCTCAATTGGCTTGACGGGAAATACGTCTGGCCGGCCGTCCTCATCATCCTCGGCGTCTGGCTGATAGCCCGCCGGACGCGCGTCTGAGGCCGAGACTGATGCGCCGCCACTACCGCAGCTTCTTCTGGCCGGTCGTCCTGATCTTCATCGGCGTCATGGCCCTGCTGCTCGACCTCAACGTGATCTCGGCGGACCGGCTCTACCGCCTCGCAGATCTATGGCCGCTCATCCTCATCGTTATCGGCCTCGAGCTCATCGCCCGCCGCACGCTGCAAGGCGCGGCGGTCGACATCGCCGCCGTGTTGATACTGGTGGTCGCCGGCGTCGGCGCGATCGCATACGTCGCGGCGGGACCCGCGATCCCCGGCGGCACCCACACGCTCACCTCTTCTGACTCCGTTGGAACGCTGAGCGCGGCGAACCTCGACGTCGAAGTCGGCGCGGCGGACTTGACCGTGGTCGGGGACGCATCTATGGGCGCCGACCTCTATAGAGCGGTGATCAACTACTCAGGGCCGAAACCGGACCTGATGCTGGACAAGTCGACCGGCGGGCTCCGGATCACCCAACAGGGCGAGTTCGGCATTTTCGGCAGCAATCATCTCTCCATCGACCTGCACATCAACCCTTCGGTGACCTGGAGCTTCAGCCTCAACAGCGGAGCCACCAACGCCACGCTCAAGCTGACCGGCGTCAAGGTCGCCACCATCGAGGCGAACACCGGCGCCATTCGACTCGATGTAACTCTCGGGCAGCCCAAAGGCATCGTGCCGATCAAGATCAACGCAGGCGCCCCGACCGTACGCGTGCACCGGCCGAGCGGCATCGACGTGTCGGTCCAGGTCTCAGGCGGAGCCGTCAACCTGACGGCGGACGGGCACCATACCGCGGCGATCGGCAGCACCAGCTGGCAATCGGACGGCTACGCCAACGCCACCGACGCCTATTCGATCGAGATCAACGGTGGCGCCTGCAACGTAGGCGTCGACACCAACGTCCCAGCCGCCGGCTAAAGGTCAACCGGCCGGCAGGCCAAGCCTCCTGTCGAGAGCGGCGGCCCGCGCAGCGTAGGTCGATCGCGTCTCCGAAGTCACCGCCTCGCGCAAGCCGCTGGCCGCAACGCCCAACATCGCCTCGAGCTCGCCATCGAGCACGCCGGCCACCCTGAGCACCGGGATCAGCGCAGCCGCCCTCTCTGCGCCGGCCAGCAGAGCGACCTGGTCGGTGCCCAACGCCGCCAGCCCTTCGGCCTCACGGCGAAGTCGCCTGGCGAGGGCCACATGCTCGTTGTCCCCACGCTCGAAGCACCGCGCGGCGCCGGCACGCGCAGCGGCGGCGGCCAGTCGTGGCTCCAGCAACCGCCCGCCCGCGGCAGCATTCGCCACCACTGCAGGGCACAGGCCGACCACGTGCTGGGAAGCGATCGAGACGCCCCGGTGCTCCAGCTCGGCAATCACCATCGCCGGCGTCGTCTCGCCGAGCCGGAACAGGTTCATTGAAAGTTGCACGCGCGATCCGCTCAGCTCGAACACCAGAGCTTGCACGCCTCGCATCCCTCCGCCCGACTCGCGAATGGACCGAGCCAGAGCACGGGCGGCGGTGACGTCGATGCCGTGCAGGATCACATTGAACGCGACAAGCTTGGGACGGGCGCCCAAGCAAACGGCACCCGCGGTTGGGTGGAGATCGGGCCCGCCGAGGTCGAATCGCCCGCGCCCCCCACGGATGTCGGCGAGGCTCTGACCACGGCCGTAGAAGTACACCGGCACCTTGAGCTCGCTCCAGATGCGCGCCCCCAGCGCGGCGGCCAACTCCTGGCAGCGGCTCAAGGGCGTCGAGTCGAGCGGCACGATGGGCACGACATCGGCCGCGCCAACCCTCGGGTGCACGCCGCGATACGACCGGACATCGATCAGCTCGACAGCCGCCCGAACTGACGCCATCAGCGCCTCAACCAGCTGAGGACCGAAGCCGGCAATCGAAACGACCGTGCGGTTGTGGTCCTCATCCGCGTCGACGTCAAGCAGGTGCGCGGCGCGAGCGGCATCCACGATGGAGTCGATCGCAGAGCGATCGCGGCCCTCTGAGAAGTTTGGGACTGACTCGAAAAGGCTTTCACCGGCCGTATTCACCGCCTGCTAGCGTAAGTAGTCAGTGTCAGGTCCCGTTGCGCTCGTGTACGGCGACGAGCTCATGAAGCATCACCTTTCGGATCAGCACCCGCTCCAGCCGATTCGCGTGAAGCTCACGATGGACCTGATCAAGTCGACAGGGCTCATCGACCACTGCTACCTCTTGCCGCCGAGGCGCGCCACGATCAAAGAGCTCGAGCTCGTCCACTCGCCCGAGTACGTGGATCTCGTGCGCAAGCTCAGCGACCCCGCCGAGCGAACGCGAGTCGATCCGGACAGGATCGAGGCGGCGGGCTTCGGCTCCGCCGACAACCCGATCTCGGATGAGCTTCACGAAGGCGCCGCGCTGGTGGCGGGCGCGAGCCTGGTCGCGGCTGAGGCGATCGAGAGCGGAGCGGCGCTGCACACCTTCAGCCCGGCGGGCGGGCTGCACCACGCGCACAGGTCACGCGCCTCGGGTTTCTGCACCTACGACGACCCTGCGATCGCCTGCCGGTGGCTAAAGGATCGGGGTCACCGCGTCGCTTACGTCGACGTCGACGTGCACCACGGCGACGGCGTCGAGGGCATCTTCTATGACGATCCCGATGTGCTCACGATCAGCCTGCACGAGAGCGGTCGTCACCTGTTTCCAGGCACCGGCTTCCCCGAGGACAGCGGCGTCGGGCCCGGCCGCGGATTCGCAGCCAACCTGCCCTTCGAACCCTTCACTTGGGATGAGCCGTGGCTGGAAGCCTTCGAGAAGGTGGTGCCACCGCTCCTTCGCAAGTTCAAGCCGACGGTTCTCGTCACGCAGGACGGTTGCGATACGCACTACCTCGATCCGCTCGCTCACCTCGCCGCCACGACTCGGATCTGGCCGCGCGTCGGCAGCGTGTTCCACGAGCTCGCCCACGAGCTTTGCGATGGGCGCTGGCTGGCGCTGGGGGGTGGAGGTTACGCGATCTACGAGGTGGTGCCGCGCGCATGGACGCTGTTCTTCGCCGAGATGGTCGAACGCCCGGACCTCGCAGCTGCTATCAACGACCCGTCCAGCGTGATTCCACAGGAAGCGGCCCAGGACCGCGTCTGGACCAAGCTGCGCAAGGACCTACATCTCCTGGGCGAGGTCCACGGAATCGACTTCGGCTGAAGGGCCTAGGCGCCCCGCGCAAAGCGAAGCGCTGCCATCGCGACAAACTGCAGCGGTAGCGCGGTCCCGAAAGTCGCTCCGACTGCGGGTATGACCCACGCGACGCCCGGGCCGTGGCGGGAGGACAGCGCGAGCATATAGGCGGCGGACCCCCCCAGAACCAGGCCTTGCCAGACAATCGCGATGCTGATCCATCGGATGAAGGCCGGCCGCGCCTTTTTTACGTCATGCGTCCGCAGCGGCTCGCGGAGAAAGCGGTGGTAGAGCCCGTACTGAATGGCGGCTGCTACCAGGAAAGCTGCAGCGCCAGCCGCCAGGTAGGTGCTGTCGCTCAGCGCTCTCCTAAGCGGAGTAGGAGCGGAGGCAGCGCGTGCAAACGCGCGCTCGAACCTGGCGCCCGCCCACCGTCACCCGCCCCATCTGCAGGTTGGGCATGAACCGGCGGTTGACGCGGTTCTTCGCGTGACTGACGTGGTGTCCGTACTGCGGCTCTTTGCCGCATATCGCGCAACGCTTGGCCATGAGGCACCTTCCGAATTGGGATTACAGATCAGCAGTACCAGCGCCGGAACTGACGGTTCCGGACACCGAATTGTACCATGGGCACTCCATGAGCTCNNGGCATGGCGGCGCGCGGCCTGCGCGACGGGGTGGCCGAGCTGCTCCATCGCGGCAGCGAGGACCGCGGCGTGGAGGTCGTCGAAGCCGAAGGCGGTCTGGCCATCGACGTGTACGTGATCGTCCAATACGGCATTCGCATCTCGGAGGTCGCCCACAACCTGCAAGAGGCCGTCAAGTTCGCTGTGGAACGCTCGGTCAACGTGCCGGTCGTGGAGGTCAATGTCAACGTGCAAGGCGTCAGGGAAGAGCGGCGCTGAGCCATGGCTTCTAATCGGCCCGTCGGGGTGGACGGACCCCTTTTCAAGCAGGCCCTGCTGGGCAGCCTGAACTGGCTCGCGGCCAACCACGAGGAGGCCAACCGGCTCAACGTGTTTCCGGTCCCCGATGGCGACACCGGCACCAACATGCTCTTGACGCTTCAGTCGGCGGTCGAGGACATCAAGGACTCGAACGCGGCCGAGGTGAGCAAGATCGCGAAGCTCGCATCGCACGGCAGCCTGATGGGCGCCCGCGGCAACTCGGGCGTCATCCTGTCGCAGATCTTCAGAGGCTTTGCTCGCGCCGTCGAGGGCAAGAGCTCGTTGACGCCCCGGGAGCTCGCTGCCGCCTTCGAGGAGGCTGCGAACGCCGCCTATCGGGCCGTCAACAAGCCGACCGAGGGCACAATCTTGACGGTGGCGCGCGAGGCGGGTCGTGCCGCCACTGCGGCCGCCGCCAGCCCTGACGCCACGGTACCGAGCGTCATCGCTGCAGCCGCGACTGGCGCCCGCGATGCAGTCTTGAAGACGCCCAGCCAGCTGCAGATCCTCCGCGAGGCCGGCGTGGTGGACGCGGGCGGCTTCGGCCTGCAGGTGATCCTCGAGGGGATGCTCAAGACGGTCGAGGAGTCGGCGTTCCTCGCCTCGACCACCCAGACGAGCACCCAGCCACAGCCCTCGCAGGTAGCGTTCGAGCTTCCGGAGGGCGGGTGGGGCTACTGCACGGAGTTCTTGATCGAAGGCACCGGCCTGGACCTCGACGTCATTCGAAACCAGATCGAGTCGCTTGGCAACTCCGTGCTGGTCGTCGGAGAGCCAGAGCTCGTCAAGGTGCACGTCCACACCGACGACCCCACCCGCGTGATCACGCTGGCCGGAGGCTACGGCAAGCTGCTGAAGCTGAACGTGGGCGACATGTCGACGCAGCACAAGCGAATCATCGAAGGCGGCGGTGGTGCCGCCAAGCCTCCACGGCCGAATGGCGCAGGCGTTGTCGCGGTCGTTGCGGGCAACGGCCTGGTGGAGATTTTTCGCGGCCTCGGTGTCGACGCGATTGTTGAAGGCGGGCAGTCCATGAACCCGAGCACGCAAGACATGCTCATCGCCATCGAGTCGCTCCCATACCAGGAGGTCATTCTTCTGCCCAACAATCGCAACGTCGTTCTTGCCGCCAAGCAGGTGACCGGGCTCACTCAAAAAAAGGTCCACATCGTCGAGACCCACAGCGTGCCCCAGGGCGTGGCCGCAGTCGTCGCGTTTCGCCCCGATCGAACCGGCGCCGAGAACGCGGCGACGATGAAGGGCGAGGCCGAACGGGTGCAGACGATCGAGGTGACGCACGCTGTTCGCGATACCCGCTCCAACGGCTTGAAGGTCAAGAAGGGCGACGTGATCGGGCTTATCAACGAGAAGCTCGAGTTTGCCGGCGGCGACTACGCGGACGTCGTCAACAAGGCGCTGGGCAAGCTCGGCCCCGAGTCCTACGAGCTCGTGACCGTGTACAGGGGCGAGGGCGCCAGCGACGATGAGCTCGCGAGCCTGCAGTCCTCGATCCAGTCGAGCTTCCCCGGTCTCGAGGTTGAGGTGCAGCAGGGCGGCCAGCAGCATTACCCGTTCATCCTGTCGGTCGAGTAAACGACGCTGAAGCGAAGCTTTGCGGTGGTCACCGACTCCACCGCCGACCTACCGAAAGAGTGGCGCGAGCGCTACGACATCGAGGTCGTGCCGCTGAAGGTTCTGTTCGGCACCGAGACCTTCCGCGACGGCGTCGACATCGACAACGAGGAGTTCTTCCGCAGGCTCTCGACGGCGACGAAACTGCCCACCACGTCAGCCCCTTCCCCCGGCGAGTTCGCCGAGGTCTACGAGCGATTGGCGAAGGATCACGATGGCTGCATCTCGATCCACATCGGCGCTCAGCTTTCCGCCACAGCGGAGGCGGCGCGGGTCGGCGCTCAATCGGTCAAGGGATTCAAGGTGAACGTCATCGACAGCGAGACCGTGACGTTTCCCCTGGCTTTCCTGTGCCGGATCGCAGCGCAATGCGAGAACCTGGATCAGGCGACCGAGGCTGTGACGCATCGCGTGCCGAAATGCCGGGTGCTGGCGCTGTTGGACACGCTCAAGTACCTCGAGATGGGTGGGAGGATGAGCCGCGCAGCGGCCGTGGTCGGCACGATGCTCAATGTCAAACCGCTACTGCTCGTCGCGGATCGCGAGATCAAGCCTGTGGAGCGGGTTCGCACGAGGTCGCGTGCGATACCGCGGATGGTGGAGTTCTTCCGTAACGACCTGCCTGTCGAGCACGTGGCTGTGGTCCACGCACAAGCCACCGACGAGGCGGAGGAGATCGCCGCAGGGCTGCGCAAAGAGTTCCCTGATTTCGAGATCACCATCGGCCAGATCGGCTCGGTGCTGGGTACGCACACAGGACCGAAGGCGTTGGGCCTCGTCTACATCAAGAAGTAGCGAGCTTTACGTTGCGGCCCGGCAATGGCCATACACGGAAAACCGGGGGCGTCATCGCGACCACGCGCGGCAGCGTACGCACCGCAAACCGATAGGCACGCTGCTGGCCGGCGCCCCAGGCGAGGCCGTACGACTCGCGTAGGACGGGAGGCAGCAAACCGGCGGTGATCACCTCCATCGGAATCATCGCTGGCCCTGGCAGTAATCGCGTCGGCGGCCTCAGAACCAACTTCGCCAGCCCGAGTGCCCTGTCGTCGATGCGCAGCCCGCTCTCCAGCATGTCGTGCAGGTAGGACTCGAAATCCCGCAGCGTCGTGGGAAACCGATCTTGGGGAATGCCCAGCAGCTCGCCCAGCAGCTTGAACTCCTGGTAGAAGTCCTCGCGCTCGCGCGGAAGGAGCGGCTTGACGAAAGTCTCGTAGGTGACTAGAGACGTGTCCATCAACGTCGCGTGCACCCACAGCAGCAGGTCTGGATCGAGCGCCCGATAATCGCGACCCTTCACGCGCGCGTGGACCTGGTTGACCCCCCGTGCCGCCGCCAGCGCGGTCTCGCGATCGCCGAACACGATCGCCATGGTCATGAGGATCGTCCTGCGCAATCGACGGAGCGGGTGCGCGCGGAAGTCCGAATGCTCATCCACCCCCGCTGCCACCTTGGGATGGGCGAGCTGCATGAGCAGCGCCCTGCCGCCACCGAGGAAAAGCACGTTCTCACGGTTGACCCGGCGTGTGATCGAATCCTCGCTGTAAAGGCCGGGCTTCATCGCCCCATTAAACCGCTATAAGCTCTAAAGAGAGATGTACGCGCAGCTGCTCACCTTCGGCGCGGCGTTCCTGGGCTCGGCCGTCGAGTCGGTCGAGGCGCTCACGATCGTGCTCGCCGTCGGCCTCACACGAGGCTGGCGATCTCCGCTTTACGGCGCGGTCGTGGCCCTGGTCGCGCTCGCCATCCTCGTCCTGGTCTTCGGCCAGCTCATCGTGACCCGTGTCCCCGAGCTGACGTTGAAGCTCATCATCGGCACCCTGATCGTGCTCTTCGGCCTGCGCTGGCTTCACAAGGCCATCCTTCGATCCGCCGGCGTCATCGCCATGCACGACGAGAACAAGTCCTACGAGGAGACGGTCAAGGAGCTTCACGGAAGCCCGCTCCGCCAGGATTGGGTCGCCTTCATCATCGCGCTGAAAGGCGTCTTCCTCGAGGGCATGGAGGTCGTCTTCATCGTCGTGGCCGTCGGCGGGACCAGTGGCAGCGGCGGGCTGCCGATCGCCGTCGCCGGAGGTTTGCTGGCGATGATCGTGATCGCCGTCACCGGTGTGATTGTTCGCAAGCCTCTCGCACAGGTGCCTGAGAACACGCTGAAGTACGTGGTTGGCGTCGTCCTCGCCAGCATCGGGACCTTCTGGGCCGCGGAGGGCATGGGAGCCACCTGGCCCCTGGACATCGCCTCCGTCCTGGGCCTCGCCGCCATCTACTTCGGAGCGTCGCGGGTGGCGGTGATGATGATTCGCAGGCGCAAGCCGGTGATGGCGTGAGGTTCCTCCGCGCCGCTGTTGCTGAGGTGATCGGCCTCTTCGTCGGCGATTGGGCGCAGACCGCGGTAAGCGTCGGGATCCTCGGGATCGGCTGGTTCGTGCTCAGCCGCGTGCACGTTGCCGGCATTGCGTTCTTGATCGCAATCGCGCTCGCGGTTCAGATCGTTTACGCGACGACCGTCGAGGCGCGCCAGCGTGCCGGACGAAGCTGACCCCAGCACAGCGACTTAGGGTGCCGGCCGGACTGGGTTCTCCGGTCACCGAGCTACCCAAGCTCGGGCCGGTTGACGCGGCGAGGCTCGCCAAGCTCGGCGTGTTGACGGTTCGCGATCTCCTGATGCACCTGCCCTTCGGCTGGGATCAATACGGAGAGCCGACCGCAGTCTCGCAGCTGATCGACGGCAAGCAGGCGACCGTGGTCGGAACCATCGCATCGATCGCCGCGAAGCGCTCAATGAGGAAAAAGCTGCAGCTCACCGAAGCGACGTTGAAGGACGACGCTGGCGGCGTCCTCAGGTTGGTGTGGTTCCATCAGGCGTACCTGGTCAACCAGCTGCACCAGGGCGATCGGATCGCTGTCGCCGGGATGGTGAAGGGAAGGTACGGCGTCTACGAGATGCGCAATCCGCTCCAGGAGAAGATCGACGGCGCCGGACCCAGGCGAATTCGTGAACTCATGCCGCGGTACCACCTGGTGCAGGGCCTGTCATCGAAGAAGGTCGCGGCCTGGATCGATTCGGTGATCGGGCTGGCGGACGAGCTGGAGGACGTGCTGTCCGACGACGTGCGCGAGAGGCACCACCTCCTGCCGGTCGCCGAGGCGGTCAGGATGGGCCATCAACCGGAGAACCAGCTCGAGTGGAAGATGGCGCGTCACCGCATGGCTTTCGCGGAGCTGTTCGAGCTCCAGGCCACCTTCGCCTTGATGCGAGCCGGCCTCGCTGCCGAACCCGCCGAGCCGATCCCCTACCGCCAGGAGGTCATCGAGGCGTTCAAGACCGGGCTGGGCTTTGAGCTCACGAAGGCGCAGCGGCGCTCCACCTGGGAGGCGTTCAAGGACATGGATCGCCACGAGCCGATGAACCGGCTACTCAACGGCGATGTCGGCTCTGGCAAGACGGCGGTCGCAGCGGCGTGCGCCGCGATGGCGCACTCGGCCGGCTTTCAAACGGTGGTGATGGCGCCGACCGAGATCCTCGCGCGCCAGCACCTGCACAAATTTCGCGCCTATCTCGAGGACAGCTTTCCCGGCCTGACCGTCGAGCTGCTGGTCAGCGGCCAGAGCGCGGCGGAGCGCCGGCGTGTCAAGTCCGCCGCGGCGTCGGGCCACTGCGCCCTCGTGGTCGGCACCCACGCTCTGATTGAGGAGGACGTTGAGCTCCCCAACCTCGGCCTTGCGATCGTGGATGAGCAGCACCGATTCGGCACCCGACAGCGGGAGCTGTTGCGCCAGAAGGGCCGCGGCCGCCCGCACTTCATGGCCATGACCGCCACGCCGATCCCGCGCACGCTCGCGCTCGCGTTGTATGGCGAGATGTCGGTCTCGGTGATCGACGAGCTGCCCCCGGGCCGCTCGCCTGTCCAGACGGAGGTTGTCGCGCCGGACGGCCGGCGGCGCGCTTACGAGCTGCTGCGCGAGCAGGTGCGCCTCGGCCGCCAGGGCTTTGTCATCTGCCCGCTCATCGAGGAATCCGAGGTGTTGGTGGCGCGGTCAGCGACCGCCGAGTTCGATCGGCTCAAGGCAGACGTCTTCCCCGACCTGCAGCTGGGGCTGGTGCACG
>PLYD01000078.1:17108-20776 GCA_003151665.1 Candidatus Dormiibacterota bacterium | reverse complement strand
TCTTCTTCAAGACCTATACGGAGAAGGTGTGGGGAATCCCGACGACACAGCTCTCAGCCGACTGGGCAGCCCAACGAATCAAGAGCCTTGACATGTGGCTGCTCGTGAAGAGCATGCTGCTCCCGCACGGCAAGCCGACCCATCGCGACGATATCGTCACCACGCTGATCGACAGCTTCCGGTACCCACGTCTCGGGCCGGGACAGATGTGGGAACGCGTGGCCGAGATCTGCAAAGAGAAAGGCCAGCCGGTGATGTTCGGGCAGGCGGTCGAGAAGATCAAGCACGATCGCGGACGCGTGCGATCGGTGACCACGCGTTCGACATCAGGAGAGGTCACGGAGCACGCGGCCACCGATTTCCTTTCGAGCATTCCGATACGCCAGCTGATCGCGCGCCTCGAGCCGCCGCCTCCCGATGCCGTGCAGGAGGCGGCGAACAGCCTGTCTTACCGGGACTTCATCAGCGTCGCTCTCATGATCGATCGAGCTGACGTCTTTCCCGACAACTGGATATATATTCACGACCCGAGTGTGCGCGTGGGACGCATCCAGAACTTCAAGAACTGGAGTCCCGCCATGGTGCCCGACCCGGCCAAGACATGCCTGGGCCTCGAGTATTTCTGCTTCGAGGGCGATGGCATGTGGACCTCGGACGATGCGACGCTCATCAAGCTCGCGACCAGTGAGCTGGCTCAGCTCGGCATATGCACGCCTGATCAGGTGTTCGACGGAGTCGTTGTCCGCCAGCCAAAGGCGTATCCGGTTTACGACGACTCGTACCAGGCGCACGTGGATGTCGTTCGCGACTATTTGCGTACCCAGCTGAGCAACCTTCACCTGATCGGCCGAAACGGAATGCACAAGTACAACAACCAGGACCACTCGATGATGACGGCGCTGCTGGTCGCCAGGAACATCGCGACCGGCTCCAGCTACGACCCGTGGAAGGTCAATGCCGAGGCCGTCTATCACGAGGACGTGCATCTAGGGGAGAAAGACGCGACGGGCAGGCAGGTCCCCCAGCGCTTGGCCGGCTGAGCAGTTCTTGTTTTAGGCGGTCCTCTTCGATCGAGCGAAGTTCGCTGCGATCAGGCTGGCGATTGCCAGCACGCTGAACAGGATTGCGTGGGTGGTGTGATGCTTCGCATGCGGGTCGGTGACAAAAATCTGCAGCACGCTTTCGTAGTAGAGACCTGCAAGAAGCACAAAGACGACAGCGAGGACGACGAAGCCGACGGCCAAAGAATTTCCTCTCATGGGCGGAAGGTTAGCAAAGCGAGACTGATCGCCCCTGCCGCGGCGCAGTACCAACCGTAGGGATCGAGCCGTCCTGACCGGAAATACCGCAGCAGGAAGCGAGCGCTCAGGTAGGCCGCCACTCCCGCCAGGACGGCGGCCGCCACATATTCGGCAAGAGGCACCGGGGTCGACAGCAGTTGCGGGATCTCGAGCACGCCGGCGGCAGCGATGATCGGGGTCGCCAGCAGGAACGAGAAGCGTGCAGCCTCCTGGTGCCGGAGCCCCGCCGCCAGGCCGCCGCCGATGGTGACCCCCGATCGGGAGATGCCGGGCAGCAGTGCGAGCGCCTGGCACGCGCCAACCAAGGCCGCGGCTTTGAAGCTGATCTGCTCGGCGGAGGCAAAGCTTTCCTCCTGCTCGACCCGTGTCTTGGCAGCGGGGGCAACCCGCGCTTCAGCGCGACGCCTCAGCGCCTCGAAGCCGAGCATGAGAAGGCCGTTGACAATCAGAAAGATCGCCGCTGCCTTGGGGCTCGCGAAAAGACTCTTGAGCTGATGCTCGAGGAACACTCCAAGGATGCCCGCCGGTATGGTCCCCACCAGGAGCAGCATCGCGAGACGCTCAGACGGTTTTTCGATCCGGCCTCGCACTGCCGCGGTGAAGAAGCCCTTGATGATCTCCACCCACTGTGTGCGGTAGACCACCAGCAACGCCCCCGCGGTGCCGAGGTGGAGCAGCACGAGGAACGGAACGAATGACGGGTCGGATTGTTTGAAGCTCCAATGCAGGAGGCTCGGTATCAAAACCGAGTGGCCGAGCGAGGAGACCGGGAAAAGCTCGGTCGCCCCCTGCAGAAGCCCCATGAACAGCGCTTGGGCTAGCGTCATCTGGTGGCCGGAACAAGGGACAGCAGCTAGCGGGCACCCAGCATGGTGAGGGCCTCACTAACAAGACGGCGTGAAGAGGCAAACTCGCGGCGGACGGCTGCGTCCTCGGCGCGATCCAGTAACGCGACGACATTCTCCCAGCGCTCAGAATCGCGCTCGTGCAGCGCGGCCTTGACCTGGCCGATCGTCTGCGTGGCGAAGAGAAGGCCGCCGCCGGGGTTGTCGAGGATCGAGCTGGCGATCTCGAGCTGGCCTTGTGCCCACGACACGATCTCCTCTCCTGGATGGGTGTCGAGCTTCTTCGGACGCAGCACCTCCATCTGTTGACTATTCTCGTCCAAGCGAGCCGAGGGCCTCGCCAGCCAGGCGGTAGACCGTCCATTCCGCGTTTGGCCTCGCGCCCAGGCGCTCGTAAAAACGAATCGCTTCCTGGTTCCAGTTGAGGACCGCCCACTCCAGCCGGCCGCAACCGCGCTCCACCGCGAGGTGAGCGAGATGCGCCAGCAGCGCTCGGCCCACCCCACGTCCGCGATGCTCCGCCAGCACGAACAGGTCCTCGAGGTAAATGCCCGGACGTGCGAGAAAGGTCGAAAACGTGTGGAAGAAGAGCGCAAAGCCAATCGGCTGAGCGTCCTCCACTGCGATCACGGTCTCCGCGTATGGATGCGGACCGAAGAGCCCAATCCTCAAAAGCCCCTCGGTCAGGACGACCTCGTTCTCGAGCTTCTCGAATTTCGCAAGCTGACGGATCAAGTCGGCGATAACCGGCACGTCGGCGGGTTGCGCAGCGCGGATGCGCAACGTCAATTTGAATCTCGCTTGCCCGTGGTCGCCGTCGCGCGTTTGCGCGCCACGCCGGCTCGTTGCTGTCTCGCCGCGCGCGGCCGATCCCTGACGCGGAACACCATCCGCATCGCCCCCTGGGTCTCCGAGAAGCTTGCGATCTTGTTGTCGACCAAGCCCGCGGCGAGCCCCGCGGCAATCACGTCAGTGTCGCGCAGCGAGCCGCGGCCTCCCTTCGTTCTGACCACCCAGATCGCGCCGTGGGGCTCGATCCAGCCCTTCAACGCTTCGATCCTGCGCAAGTCCTCCGGCGTCTCGGCGCCGAAGAACACCAGGTCGCATGGGCTCGACGGTTTGCTCTTGACTATGTCCTGGCACCGCGTGCGAAGAAGGACGACGAAGCTGTCGTCATCGAGATTGACGATCGCCACCTTGGCGCCGGGCTTCACTCCAAGCTTGTCGAGCAGGGGCCGAGTGCTTGCGACATCTGGGCTCATTCGTGTTTTTCCTGCTCTGGCGCTTGCTGGTCAGGGCCTCCGCGCACCGAGCCAAAGGCGATNNACGCGATTCAGCAGCGTGAGGCCGAGGCCGATGAACAAGGCGAAAACGATGCTGCCTGCGATCACCCCCACCACCGTCCCGGCGACGGTCCGAGGGCTCAGACCTCGACCACCTCGAGGTCGCTCACCGCCCCCTCGACGGTGCCCGAATAGAGGTGGTTGAACATGAAACGCGTTTTCGGGTGGCGCGCCTTGAG
>PLYD01000078.1:0-17025 GCA_003151665.1 Candidatus Dormiibacterota bacterium | reverse complement strand
TGACGTTGAAACGATCCTTCATGGCGAGCCCCCAGTCCTGTCCCCAGCTCACCTCCCACAGAGCCTCCAACCTCGAAGCCAGGCCCGCCGGGCCGACAAAGGTGATGGGTCGTGGGTCGACGAAGATGCGGTACAGAACAAAGGGCGGCAATCCCAGCGTGTGATCGCCGTGGAAGTGGGTCAGGAAAACCGCCTCGATGGCGCCGGGATCCACCTCGCAGCGGTTCATGTGAGGGAGGAGGGGCGCTCCGCCGTCCAGGAGCAGGCGTCCGTCGACGACCACCGCCCCGTTGTAGCGCTCCGGGGAGAATGCCGCGCCGGTACCCAGAAAAGCTAGCCGCATGTGGGTCGTTCGCCGCCTTCAGGCGACGGTGACCGATTGGTTCAGATAAACGTCCTGGATCGCGTGCAGCAGATCGACGCCCTCCTTCATCGGCCTCTGAAACGACTTACGTCCGCTGATCAATCCCATGCCGCCGGCACGCTTGTTGATGACAGCCGTGCGGACGGCCTCCTTGAGGTCGGAAGCCCCGTGGGACTCGCCACCCGAGTTGATGAGGCCCGCGCGGCCCATGTAACAGTTCACCACCTGATAACGGCAGAGGTCGATGGGATGGTCGGTGGTGAGTTTTTCGTAGACGATCGGAGAGGTCTTGCCGAAGTTGAGCACCTCGAAGCCGCGGTTGGTGTCGGGCAGCTTCTGCTTGATGATGTCCGCCTGGATGGTGACTCCGAGGTGGTTGGCCTGGCCGGTGAGATCAGCCGCCGTCTCGTAGTTGACGCCATCCTTCTTGAAGGCGTTGTTGCGCACGTAGCACCACAGGATCGTCGCCATCCCCAGCTCGTGCGCCCTGGCGAAGGCGACCGCGACCTCCTGGAGCTGGCGATCCGACTCTGCGGAGCCGAAGTAGATGGTGGCGCCCAGCGCCACGGCACCCATCTCGTACGCCTCCTTCACGGTTCCGAAGAGGATCTGGTCGTACTTGTTCGGATAGGTGAGGAGCTCGTTGTGGTTGATCTTGCAGATGAAGGGGATGCGATGGGCGTAGCGGCGCGCCACCGAGCCGAGGACGCCGAACGTCGAGGCCACGGCGTTACAGCCGCCCTCGACCGCGAGCTCGACGATCTTCTCGGAATCGAAGTAGATCGGGTTGGGGGCGAAGGAGGCTCCCGCGGTGTGCTCGATCCCCTGGTCGACGGGCAGGATCGACAGGTAACCCGTGCCCGAGAGGCGGCCGTGCTCGAAGAGCGACTGGAGGCTCCGAAGCACCCGCGTCGGCCGGTCGCTGTCCTTCCATATGCGGTCGACGAAGTCGTGGCCGGGCAGGTGAAGCTGTGCCTTGGGCACGGTTTCACACTTGTGCTCCAGGAGCCCGCGGGCGTCCTCGCCCAGAATCTCCTCCAGCTTGCCGAAAGATCCCCGTGTGGCTGTAGCCATGCTCTTACACCTTATTTAAATAGGCCCTCCGCAGGTTCGCGGGGGCGCAGGCGTCACTCTATAGTGGCACCTCATGACGGAGCGAGCTAGCGATCTGCTCAGCAAGCTCGCCGACCGGCTCTCTGCCGACCCTGGCGAGAGCGGTCTGGTGGCCGCGGAATCGGTGCGCTCGCTCGCTCCCGAGATCCTGAAGTCCCAGAAAAGCGAGTCGGTGGACGAGCTCGTCAAGACGTCGGGGAAGTTCCTGGAGCTGCTCTTCCGGTCCCTGAACGCCGACTCCCACATCCCGTGGGTCGAGTACTACGCCGTCGCCCGTGAAGCCTCCCGCCGCTACGCCGAGAGGGGGATCCCACTCGAAGCCCTGATGGAGGGGCTCTCCGTGTTCCGCCGATCGGTGATCGCCCGGGTCACCGAGGAGGTGACGGGCAGCGAGGACTCCGAGGCGGTCATCCGCCTGGCGCAGGGGCGCCTGGGCGAGGTGATCGAGCACATAAACTCGAGCTTCATACGCGGCTACCTCGACTTCACCGAAGCGCGCCACATCGCCCGGCAGACGGAGCTGCACGGTCTGTATCACATCGCCAGCGCTCTCGGCCGGTCCCTCGACGTGGCCGAGATAGCGGAGGTGGGGCTTCGCGAAACCCTCCAGGTCCTGCGTTTGCAGGCGGGCGCGGTCTGGGTTCGGGAGGGCGCGCGGCTCAAGCTGGCCAAGACGCTTGGCATGCAGCCTGGCGAGGAGGAGGAGTTCACCGAGTCGGGTCGCTCTCGCCTCGTGAAGGTGGTCGAGATCGCCTCCGGCCCTGCCGAGTCCCGAGTCGACCGGATCACAGGCGAGTGGAGCGCGATCCGCGCCGAGCTCAGGACCAAGGGGGTGCTGCTGGGAGCAATGACTGTCGCCACCCGCCTTCCCCGAACCTTCGAATCCAGCGACCTGCAGTTTGTCGCCGCGGTGGCCGACCAGATCGCGGTCGCGCTCGATCGGGCGCGCCAGCACACCCGAGAGGCTCGCACCGACTATCTGACAGGGCTTGCGAACCGCCCCGAGTTTGAGCGCGCCATCGACCGCGCAGTCGCGGCCGCCCAACGCCACAAACGCCGCCTGACGCTGATGATGATCGACCTCGACAACCTCAAGGACATCAACGACACGCACGGCCACCACGTTGGCGACGAGGCGATCCGCGTCCTCGCGAAAGAGCTCCAGCGGGCAGTGCGAGCGACCGACACATGTGGTCGGCTGGGCGGGGACGAGTTCGGGGTCGCCATGCCCGAGGCAGACGAGCGACACGCGAACGACGTTGCATCTCGCGTGCGCCAGTCACTCGAAGAGCTCAACCGCGCCGGCAAATCGCCGGTGCCGGTCCAGTTCAGCATCGGGATCACGTCGTGGCGCTCCGGCATGGACTGGCAGGCGATGTACCTGGTCGCGGACAAGGCGTTGTACGTCGACAAACGGCGTCGCCACGCGGGCCGCAGTGCGGTTGGCCAAGCCCGAGCCTGATCCGGCGGAGGTCGCGCCGGCCGGTCGAGTCCTGGGTCCCGAGTTCTTCGATCGGGACACAGTGACTGTGGCCCGGGACCTGTTGGGCAAGCTCCTGTTCCGCGAGGTCGGTGGCGAGCGCTTGTGGGGAAGACTGGTCGAGGTCGAGGCCTACCTCGGGCCAGACGACCTGGCGGCGCACTCGTCGGGTGGGCGGCGCAGCCCCCGCAACGAGGTGATGTACGGGCCGCCAGGCCACGCGTACGTCTATTTCACGTACGGCATGCACCACTGCCTCAATTTCGTGACTCGCGAGCGTGGGGTGCCGCAAGCCGTGCTCGTGCGCGGGCTGGAGCCGGGTCCCGGCGTCGGTCGGTGTGGCGGGCCGGGGCTGGTCTGCCGCGCACTCGACATCGACCGAGATCTGAATGGGGCGGCCCTCGCGCCGCCTTCGATTTACGTCATCGACGACAACGCGCCCCGCCGCCGGATGTACGCAACCCCGCGAATCGGTATCGGGCAGCAGGGCGACTGGACCGACCGTGCTCTACGTTTCTGTTGGGACTCGCCCCATCTTTCGCGGCCGGTGCCCAAGGCGCTGCGCGTTGGCTAGGGCCACCTGCCGGGCGCCGGGTCCAGCCTTTTCAGGTTGTTCCAGTCCGCCCGTGGCGGCGAAAAGACATCGGCCACCACGCAGCCTTCCGGGCCGGCGACTGCATCGTGCGGCACCTCGCTCGGGATGGCGTACATGTCTCCCGCCTTTAGCGCCTGCTCTTCGGTTCCGATTCTCATCGTGAGGGTTCCCGCGATGACGAAACCGAGCTGCTCGTTCTCGTGATGGTGCTCGGGTAGCACGGCGCCTGGATCAAGCTCGACGACGGCGATCGTCATCCGGTCGGCTTCTATCGCGCGAGCGGTGATGCCTTGACCCAGCGCGTAAGGCCGGATGTTGTGCAGAGACTCGAACGTTTTGTCGAGGCGTGTCATTCGACGACGCGGTCAATGATCGTTGCGGTGCCGATGCCACCGCCGCAGCACATGGTCTCGAGGCCGTAGCGCAGGTCACGGCGCTCCAGCTCGAAAAGAAGCCGGTTCATGAGGATGGCACCCGAAGCGCCGAGCGGATGGCCGACGGCGATGGCGCCCCCGTTGACGTTGGTCTTGTCGAGGTCGGCGCCGGTCTCCTTTGCCCATGCCAGCACCACCGATGCGAATGCCTCATTTACCTCGAAGAGGTCGATGCTCTTCAGATCAAGTCCCGCCTTCCGCAGGACTGCGGCGGTGCCGGGGATCGGCCCTTCGAGCATGAGCACAGGATCGGTGCCGACGACTGCCTGGGCACGAATGCGCGCGCGGGGCTTGATGCCGAGCTCCCTGGCCTTCTCGAGCGACATGAGCAGGACCGCCGCCGCACCGTCCGAGATCTGGCTCGAGTTGCCGGCCGTGATCGAATGCTCCGGGTTGAACGCGGGCTGGAGCGCGGCTGTGGCTTCGTAGCTTGCGTTCGCGCGGATGCCCTCGTCCTTGTCGAAGAGCTCTGTGTGGCCGTTGCCATTGAGCGACACCTCGACCGGCATGATCTGCGACTTGAAATATCCGTGGTCGGTGGCTTCGTGCGCGAACCGATGGCTGCGGACGCCGAACTCGTCCATCTGCTTGCGCGAGATCCCGTACTTTCTGGCGATGAGCTCGGCCGAGATCCCCTGCGGGACCAGGTCGTAAAGCTCCATCAGCTCAGGCGGAAATGGCGATCCTGGCGCCATCGCGTTGGAGCCCATGGGGACTCTCGTCATCGACTCGACGCCGCCCGCGATCGTGATGTCGCAAACGCCCGACGAGATGAGGTTGGCGGCGAAGTGGATCGCTTGCTGGCTCGAACCGCACTGCCGGTCGACAGTCGTCGCAGGAGTTGTGACCGGGAAGCCGGCAGTGAGCCACGCGCTGCGCGCGATGTTCAGGCTTTGCTCGCCCGCTTGAGATACACATCCGAAAACGACGTCTTCAATCTGATCCGGCGTGATGCCTGCACGCTTGACGATTTCCTTCAATACGAGCGAGCCGAGGACGACAGGGTGGATGTCCTTGAGCTTTCCGTTGCGACGACCGATCGGTGTCCTTACCGCCTCGACGATGACGACTTCACGCATGTTCATGAGCTCATTCTAGGCGCGCGCAATAGTCGGTCCTGATGTTCTGTGTCAAGCCACAAACATTTGCCTGGCATGAGGAATTTTTTCTCTGTTGACGTGGCCTCAATCCGCTGATAACTTTCGCGACGCCCCAAGCGGCTGAGTACGGTAAACCTGAGGATACCGAACGTCGAGTAGGTGGAAGGATCGGCGCAAGCCGGGATGGAAACCGAAAAACGCATAGGGGACTTCAGGGTAAACAGGAAGGTCGCTTGGAGCATTTGTCCACAACCCATGCACACCCTGCCTCAATACGAAAAGCCGAGTTTTACGGCATCCTTGCAGACTTTGTCCACAGCTTGGAGATCGATCTCCGCAGCCGTCTCCCTGAGCTCTTTCAGGCCGTCCCGAAGCCGCGCCACCGGCATCGGATCCTCAAAGCGCAGCCACCTGTATGCCGTCGGCTTGGACCACGCGCGGCCATCGATTTGGTAGAGCCGGCGGTGTCCTTCGATCACAATCTCCTCGGCCTGGCGAAGCACGCTGGGTTCCCCTGCGCTTAACAAGGCAAAGTCCTGGCGCGCCATCCACTCGAGCAGCCGATCCAAACGGGAGCCCGCATCGAGCGCATCGTGCTCGTCCGGTTTTCGCGCCCGCGTCTAGTTCACTGGCGGCGGTGTCGCGGCCGCGGCGCCGAGCTCGTACAGGCTCGACCGCAAGGTGCATATGAAAGGAAGGTTGCGGTACAGCTCCCGATAGTCGAGTCCGTATCCGACGACATAGTCGTTCGGAATCTGGAAGCCCACGTAGCGCACGGTCAGATCGACGAGGCGGCGGGTCGGACGATCAAGCAACGTCACGACCTCGACCGATGCAGGATTGCGCAGCCGCAACTCTGACAGCAGGTAGTCGAGCGTGAGGCCGGTGTTGACGATGTCCTCCACCAGGAGCACGTGCCGGCCTTCGGTCGGATAGTCGATGTCGCGAGCGATGCTCACGCGCTCGCGCGGCTGCGCGCCGGCGTAGCGCTTGAGGTCGAGGTAGTCGATGACGAAAGGGACCTTGATCTGGCGCGCGAGGTCGGCCATGAAGAAGGTGATGCCCTTGAGCACTCCGACCAGGACAATCGAACGGCCCCGGTAATCCCGCGAGATCTTGGTCGCAAGAGACCGCACACGCGTCTCGAGCTCGACCGGGGAGATGACGATGTCGCCGATATCCTGCTTGCGAAGGTTCTGCACCTCGATGGCGCCGTAGCCTGCCTTTGCGAGCAGTTGCTGGTGGTCCTTCCGATACAGCAACGTGACGGTGACGTCGGGATAGAGCTCGCGCAACAACCGCACCTTGCGATTCTTCGGTGTGACCAGCGACTGCTTCATGGTGGTGAGCTCGACGTACATGTCGTGTTCAGGCAGATAGAAGTCAGGCGTGAACATCTCCGCGATGCGATCCTCGTCCCACCCGATCGGGAACGACACGGGTTCGTAGACCCATCGGATCCGGTAGTAATCGAGAAAGCGCGCGAATTGCTGCTCCGATGGATGGGCGAACTCGACGCGCGCGTGGGCCGGACCTGTGCGTCTGACCAGGCGCGAGCGCTGCCGGACGGGGCGGCGCCACTTCTGTGGAACGTGGAGTGGAGCGGACGACGCCAAATAAGCCTTGAGATTGTACTCTCGAATTCAGAGTGATTCGATGAGCACGCCAGCGCAGCGGATGGTCGCCGAGCAGCTGATGCCAAACGGGGTTACCGACGAGCGGGTGCTCGAGGCGATGTCCACGATCCCTCGCGAGGAATTTCTCTCAGGCAGGCTGCGCCGGTATGCGTATGAGAATCGCGCTCTTGCGATCGAGTGTGGCCAGACGATCTCGCAACCGCTGGTGGTCGCGCTGATGACGCAGGCCCTCAGACCGCAGCCCGACGACATCGCTCTCGAGGTCGGAACGGGGTCCGGTTATCAGGCCGCAGTGCTGAGCCGGCTGTGCAGGAAGGTGGTGACGCTGGAAAGGGAGCCGGCCCTCGCCGAGCACGCTTCGGAGACTCTGATGCGCCTCGGTTTCGACAACGTCGAGGTCGCCGTGGCGGACGGCAGCCAGGGCTGGGCCGCATCTGCCCCTTACGACATCATCCTCGTCGCCTGCGCCGCTCCTGATCTCCCCGGAGCGCTCGTCGAGGAGCTTGCCCCAGGGGGCAGGCTGGTCATCCCTCTCGGTCGTGGAGAGGACGATTACCAGGACCTTCGCATCTACCAACGCCACGAGGGTCAGCTGTCGTCCCAGTCCCTCTTTCCGGTGCGGTTTGTCCCTCTACGGACTGGCTGACGGCGACGGGGACGGCGTTGTCGTCGGCGTTGGGCTTGGCGTGGCTTTCGTACCCTCGGTCAGGGTCTTCAGCTGGTTCAGCAGGTTCCCTACCTTGATCATGTCGGCAGCGTAAGTCGACAGGTCTCCGGCCTTGAGCGCGGCGTATGCCGCCGCGTATTCCGTGTTGGCCTGGGTCACCAGGCTGGCGATCTGGGCAACGACTGCCGGAGTGATCGTGGTCGGCGGACCAGTGGTTGGCGGACCGGTGGACGGCGGGCCGGTGCTCGTGCCGACCAGCTGGTTTATCGCCTCCTGCAGCGTGTCGGTGTAGACGACCTGTTGCTGGTCGGCAAGGATCACCTTTTTCAGCTCAGGCAGGCTCGAGGCCTGGGTGGCACTGAGGTAGATCGGCTCGAAATAGAGGAACGCGTTTCCGATCGGCACCACCAGAAGGTTGCCCTGCACGACCTGTGACCCAGCCTGGTGAAACAGGGTGAAGTCAGTGGAGATTGCGGTGTCCTCGTTGATGAGGTTCGCAACCTGTTGCGGACCGTAGATGACCTTGTCCTTGGGCAGCACGTACGAGACGTACTGGCCATAGTTCGGACCGTCGTTTCGGGCGGCCATCCACGAGACCATGTTCTGCTTGTTGAGCGGGGTGAAAGGCATGATCAGCAAGTACTCGGGAGTCGTCTCACCCGGCAGGCGGAAAAGCACGTAGTAGGGCTGCACGGGTGCGGCAGCCGATGACGGCGAGTTCTGCGCCGTCGGAATAGCCCACACGTCCTCACGGGCGAAGAAGACCTTGGGGTCGGTGACGTGGTAAGTGGCGTACATCTGGACCTGGGTGGTGAAGAGGTCCTCGGGCACTCGGATGTGCGCGCGCAGCCCGGCCGGCATGGCGTCGAACGGCTTGAAGAGGGACGGGAAGGTGGCCTGATAGGCCTTGATGATCGGGTCCGTCGGGTCGACGATGTAGAAGTCGGCGGTGCCTTCATAGGCGTCGATGATCACCTTCACAGAGTTGCGCACGTAGTTGACGTCGAATCCACCACTCGACGAGTTGCTTTGGAAGGTGCTCGTTTCCGAGTACGGGTAGGTCGCGCCGGTGGTGTATGCATCGAGGATCCAGTACACGCGGCCGCCGACCACGACCACGTACGGGTCTTGATCGAAGGTCAAGAAGGGTGCCAGCGCCTGGGCCCGATCGATGATCGTGCGGCGGTAGAGCAACTCGGTCTGGCTGGTCACCTGCGGCGATACGAGCAGGTTGAAATCGCCAAGACGGAGCGACCACAACGCACGGTTCACCGCGGTCATCGGGACTCCGTGGGTGCCGGTGTAATTTGTATAGACGTCCTGCGTTCCCTGCGGGAAATCGAACTCTTTCGTGTTGGACGGTGCCAGCGCATAGTTGCTGGTCTGCTGTCCAAAGTAGATGGCGGGTTGGGTGATGGGGAGGGACCCGGTGGGCGGCAGGTTGCCGACCACGTAGTCCGGCAGGCCCTGGCCGACGACGGCGTTGACCGGGCTGGCCGCGAGGCCGTAGCCGTGCGTGTAGACGAGATGCTGGTTGACCCAGTTCCGAGCCGCCTGTGCCAGGTTGTTGAAGTTGAATTCCCGGGCGCTGATCTCGAGCGAGGTGTACACGTTGTTGATCGTGTAGCGGTCGATGCCGATGTTGTCGAAGCTGTAGTAGCTCCGGATCGTCTGCAGCTGTTCGTAGGTGGCGTTGAGTGGCGCGTAATCCCACAGCCTGAGGTTGTTGACAGTGGCCTGGTCGTTCTGGACATCCTGCGCGGTCACCGGTTGGTCTCCGGTGAAGTTGCTGACTGTGACGTTGGAAAGCCCGTAGGCGGCGCGCGTGCCGGCGATCTCTCTTGCAATGTAAGGCAGCTCGTACGTCTGCGCGCTTGGGGTCACGAAGAAGCTCTGGATGATCCCCGGATAGATCTGGCCGATTAGCAACATCAGCACCCAGAGCCCTGCCGCCGCCGCGGGCAGCCATAGACGCCTCAGCCACAGGTTTGCAATTAGCGCCCCGGCCAGAACGATGCCGGCGCCGGCCTGGAAAGTGAACAGCGGCAAGCGTGCATTGACATCGGTGTATGCCGCACCCCACACGATGCCACTGTTGTGTCCGTAGAGGAGGTCGTAGCGGCCGAGCCACATCCAGCCGGCTAGAACGAGCGCGAAAACCGCCAGCAGGGCGGAGAGATGGCCGATCGCCTGAGGACTCAGGTTGATGTCTATGGTGTCGCCGCGCCATGCGTAGAGGCCGGCGGTCACCAGGATGGTCATGAAGCCCAAGCCGAGCGCCCAGTTCGCCACCCCATGAAGGAACGGCAGCGTCAGCAGGTAGAACGAAACGTCCTGATGAAGGACGGGGTCGACGGTTCCGGTCGGTGACGCGTGCAGAAACAGCGCGAGGTACTGCCATTGACCGCCCGCTCCGCCAGAGAGGATCAGCGCAATAACGAAAGCGGCCGCGAGGGCGATACCACCAGTAGGGCTCCGCAGAACCGCCTTTCTGATGCCGACGGCTCGCAGTCCCGGACCGGACCGGACGCGAAGGGCCACGTAGACGTTGACCGCCAGGTAGATGAGGGCGAGGATGAAGCTGCTGGCGAACAGGAAGACCTGCAGAACCACCTGCGTCGGGAACACGCTCTGGTACCCGAGGGCGTCGAACCACTGGCGTTCGGTTATGAACCAGACGATCGGGCTCGCAAAGATAAAGATGAGGAACGCCAGCCCAAACAGGGAGGCGCCGACCCAGAAGCGGCGAGGAGGTCGTGGGATCCGAATCTCCCTCGCCCCCTCGAACGCTCCACCCCGTTCGAATGGATCAAAGGGTCTGTAGCGGCGGCTCATGTGGTTGGGATCAGGTTAGCGACTCCCGTCCCCGCGGGTTCACTGCGCTCTCGCTACTGATGCGACAGCCCGAGCGGGTCGCCCAGGCCATCGCTTAATCCTTGAGGTTGTTAGGGTCCAGCAGCTCTTGTTTCGGGCGCTCGATTCGCCGGCGCGACCGCATGATCTCGATCAGCTTCTTGCGGCCCTTGGGCGGTCCGATCATGATCGCGCCGACCAGCTTGTCGTCCTTGAAGAACAGCTTGCGGTAGAACTTCTCCTCGAGGCTGTAGGTCCGCACCGACTCCAGGTCGGGCTGCACGTCCGGCGTCACGCCCATAACCGCCAGGGTCGACCCGAACATCGTCGTCGTGTACGTCGGAACGTCAAAGAACTCCTCCGACTGTCCGGTCATGTTGTGCGCCGCGACTTTGCCATGTGCCTCGGCGTTGTCCCACGTGCCCATCTGGTTGTGGCGCTCGACCATCAGGTCGTAGAAGACGGCGATGTCGCCTGCCGCATAAATGCCGGGGACCGAAGTCTGCAGCCTGGAGTTGGTGACGATCCCTTTGTTCAGCTCGATGCCGGTGCCGCTGACCGGTTCCGTGTAGTAGTCGAGGCCGACTCCATATGTGAGGACGTCGAAGTCGACGTGGTGTCCGTTGACGGTCTCGGCGGTGAACCGGCCGTTCTTACGACTGAACTTCTGAACCTCGTCCGACGTGATGAACTCGACGCCCTGGGACTCACCCAGCTGCCGGCACAGCTGCCCACCCTCTGCGTCCAGCACGTAACGGAGGAACCACGGCCCACGCATGATCCACGTGAGCGTTGCCTTCTTGCGGAAGCTCACGCCCTCCGCGAGCTCGTAGCCGATAAAGCTCCCGCCCATCACCAGCACCCTCTCGGCAGCGTCAGCCTTCTCGATGATCGCGTCCGTGTCATCCAGCGTCTGAAAGCCGATGGTCGGCGAAACCTCGTCCGAGCCTGGCCACGGCGGCGGCTTCGGGCGGCCGCCGGTGGCGATCAGCAGGGCGTCGTATTGGAACTCCTGGTTGCGGTTCGTGCGCACGACCTTGGCGCCGGTGTCGATCTCGGTCGCCCACGTCTCGAGGTGAATGTCGAGGTTCTGTTTGCTGTAGTCCTCTTCGGTGCGCATGAACACTTTCTCGCGGCGCACCTGGCCTCGGAGATATCTCGGCAGCGCGACCCGGTTGTAAAGGGGATGGCGCTCCGCGGCGATCATCACGATCGAGGAATCCGGCTCGAGCTTGCGCAGCTCCTCCGCAGCCGTCTGCCCGGAGATGCCGTTGCCGAGGATCACGTAGCGACGCGACACTGGCTAGAGCTTCAATCCGTAGATGTAGCTGGTGTCGTCGTCATTTGCGAAATCGTATCCGCTGGCTCGCAGGTCATCGCCCGCCGGGTGGTTGCGCGGCAGGGCAACCGTCACGTCATCGAGGCCATCCGCGTCAGCTTCAAAACGCAGTGCGAGCAAAAGGTCCCGCAGCGCACCTCCCTTGCCGGCGACAAACGCAACCGCGAGGTTGTTGCCCCACGGCTCCCGGAGCCCAACGATCGCGCGCCCGCCCGGCCCGGACCTCAACATCCCGATTCCGGCCAGCCTTGAAAGCTCTTTGGCGCCGACGTCCTGGGCACCGCGGAAATCGGCGGTGACACCGCCCCAAAGCTCAATGCCTGGGCTCGAGGAGATGGCGGCCCAGAGCTTGTCGGCTTCGCTTGGTCCAGGTATGCGCGCTGACTCACCGCCCTCGACCCGCATCCCCTTCCACCACCTGTTGTCCTGCAGCCGGACGAACCCGACCTCTTCGAAGAGCTTGGCGGCGGCCGGGTTGCCTGTCGCCAGGCGCACCTCGCGAAAGTTTTGCTCGCGCGCCTCGGCGATGGCCGACTGCAGCATGTGGCGCGCCAGGCCCTGGCGGCGGTGGCTGCTCGCGACGCGCAGGCCCTCGTACCAGAGCAGGCCGGGGGCATAGGGGCGCAGGCGCTGCAGCCCGACCACGGTTCCGTCGAGCTCGATTGCCTGGAACGCGGAGCCGGAGTCGGACACCCAGTCGTCGAACACGCGCGGCACGTAGTCGTGCCCGTCCCAGATATCGCGACAGAGCTCGATGACGCGCTCGCGATCGGCCGTCCTTACCGGCCGGATGACGAGATCGCCGCCGCTGAACTTCAGCGACTCTGTGGTTGCCAATGCGCAATCCCGGTCAGCGTGACGCCGCCGTTGAACACGAGCTCGTCTCCATCTCGCTCGAGCAAGCCTTGGACGATGGGCCGGCCTCCCTCCTCGTCCCACCGGTCGCCGATCATCGCCTGGCAGTCGGCAAGCGCCTCGTCCATGTCGGCGTATCGCTGGGGGTTCGGGTAGCTCGTGAATTTCACATCCGGCGCGATGCCCATCTGAATCAGGAGCATGAAGAGGTCGCTGAAACGCGGCAGACGAGGCCCTTCACCCAGCATCCGATCGCGGACCAGAGCCCCGAGGTGGGCCATCGGCGATTCGCGGAGCATTATGAAAATCCGTTCGCGGGCGGACGTCTCCATCTTGGTGATGAAGGAGACCGGATCTTCGACTCCGTATAGGACATGCGAGCAGATCAGCAGATCGGCGGGCGCCACGGCAGCGTCCTGCCAGGTGCTGGCGACGACTGTCATGTTGTCGCGATGTGGGATCAGCGCGCGCATCCCCTCAGAGGGCTCGACCGCGGTGACCCATTCGAGGCGCTCGGCGAGTGGGACAGCGTGCCGTCCTGAGCCGGCGCCGACGTCGATCAGCGTTTTGCGTGGTGAGATGTAAGGCGCAAGAACGTCCAGGAAGGCGTCAGAGCGCGCTTGGGTTGACCTGGCGAAAGTCGGAGCCCGGCGGTCCCAGTAACCCGGGTCGCTGTGGCCGCCGGCGGCCGCGGCGCGCTCGGCGACGAGCGACCGCCATTGCTGTTCCCAGTCGATGGACAAAGGTGGACTGATTGTGTTCTGCATTGGCAACCGAGGCTACCGGAACGGCGGCGACCAGAGCGGACGTTGCTGCTCTGTCGGGGTTTTGCAGGCAGTTTTTAACATGGCTGTGGATAACTCGGGGACAAAGTTCCGGCCGGCAGGCGGGGTCTAGGATACGGGCGGAGTGACCGAGAGCCCAGCCGAGTTCACCGCGGCCGAAACCGCTTTGCTCGCCCGATTCTTCACCAACATGGACCGGCCGGTTTTCGCCTTGCGCAACCTGCCCGAGGTGGTCAAGGGAGCCCTTTTCTCGCGCTATTCGCGAACCGAAAAGAGCCTGCGGCGCGTGCTCCTGGAGGAGTTCATCAACGAGCCCGACTCCGGGTTCGCGCAGCTCGCCGGGGCGGAGGCCGGAGCGGACGATACTGTCGCTGTCCGCCGTGCTGAGGAGTTCTACGAGCGAGTGTTGGTCGGCTACGGGGACGATTCGGTCGCAGAGCTGGCCGGCGCCCACGTTGCGCTGGAGCGTGTCTCGACCCTGGCCGCCAAAGCCCTCGAGGACAGCCGCATCGGCATCTCTCCGCTCGAGAAATCGACTCGCTACGTGCGGTTTGACAGGCCGGGACCCGACGGCAAGCACCTCTACTATCGCGGCCCCGAGCTGGCGCATCCGGCCTATGAGCCGGCGTGCGACGCGCTGTTCCAGGCTTACAGCCGTCTGATCGAGCCGCTGACACAGTCGATACGCGAGCGATTTTCCCTCGAGGCGGGTGAAACGGATAGGGCCTGGAAGTCAGCCACCCGCGCCAAGGCCCTCGATATGCTGCGTGGGCTTCTCCCGGCGGGAACGCTGACGAACCTCGGCCTGTACGGCAACGGCCGCGCGTTCGAATACCTCATCACCAAGCTGGCGGCAAGCGAGCTTGCGGAATGTCGCGGCCTGGCCGGCGACCTGCATGGCGAGCTGAACCTTGTCATCCCCTCCTTCGTCAAGCGGGCAGTCGACGAGCGCTATGGGGCGCCTGCGGCCGAGCGCATCGCCAGGGCTCGATCGCAGACGGCGCGCCTCGCGCAGCGTCTGGGTCGCCCGAGCACGGGCCCCAGCGTCACGCTCCTGGAGCACGACCCCGACGCCGAGCGCAGGGTGGTGGCCGCTGCCCTTTTCCCTCACTCGGATGCCGGCTGGAAAGAGCAGGAGGGAGACGACGCGACTGTTCTCGAAACCATCCTTGGCGACCGCACCAACCGCCGGCAGCGGCCCCCCCGCGCGCTCGAGCACGCGCTGTACAACTTCGAGATCGTCGCCAACTTCGCCGCCTATCGCGACCTGCACAGGCACCGAATGCTCACCCAGGACAGGCAGCTTCTCGGCACTTCGCTCGGCTACGACGTACCGGCCGGCCTGGCTGAGCTCGGCATGGAAGCAGAGTTTCGATCCGCCGCCGACGCTGCTGCTGCCGCCCATGGGCGGATCGAGCGCGACGCCGGCCCGGCCCTGGCGCAGTACGTGGTGCCGCTTGCCTTCCGGCTGCGCTGGTACTTCCGGGTCAACCTGCGCGAGATCTACCACCTCTGCGAGCTGAGGACGACGCCGCAGGGCCACCCCGACTATCGCTGGGTCGCGCAGGAGATGTTCCGGCTCGTGGCTGAGGTCCATCCTCGCCTCGCGCGCTACGCCAAGTTCGTCGACATGGGCCCCGGTGACGAGCTGGAGCGCCGGCGGTCGGAGCGGCGGCTCGACGAGAAGCTGAGCGCGCTCGACAGCAACCAGCGCGTCGCTGATCGTCCCCAGCGCGATCGGGTCCCTTAGCATTGACCGCTATGAGAAACGAGGGTGAGGGCGACCTATCGGCACGCGATCTTTTGGTGCCTCGCGGTAGCGAGCGGCGAGTTGAAGACGGGCGGCGGTCCACCGGCGAGCGCAGATTTGGTGAGAGGCGGGATCCGGTTCGAGCCGCCGCAGGGCGCCGGGTGCTGTTTCCATTCGACCGGCGGATTGCGGAACGCCGCACGCTGGAGCGCCGAGAATCCTGGCCTGAGCCACGACTCTAGGCCGCTGCAGGCGTCCCGGGCGCCGGCCGTGCCATGCGGCCGCCGCGCCTCGGTTCCACCATCTCGGCGAACCGATGGTCAAGCTTTACGCCAGGTCTAAGTGGCACGCCCAGCTCTGATCGTCCACGGCGGTGCTGGGCCGGTGCCTGTGGCCGAGCGCCCGCAGCGGCAGGCGGCGGTCGAGCGAGCCCTCGCGGCGGGTTGGGCGCTCATCGGCAGTGGCGCCCTCGCCGCAGTCGTGGCCGCCGTCCGCCAGCTCGAAGATGAGCCACTGCTCAACGCCGGAATCGGAGCCTGCCTGAACCTCGAGGGTGACGTCGAGCTCGACGCCGGCGTGATGGAGGGTTCCCAGCTGCGGGCCGGTGGCGTGGGCGCCGTCCGCGATGTGAGGCATCCGATCGACCTGGCGATGGAGGTCATGAAGGATGGCAGGCATGTGCTGCTGGTCGGGGACGGGGCGTCGCGATTCGCCCGATCACATGGCGTCGAGCTGTGCGATCCGTCCACCTTCATCATCGACCGCGAGCGCCAGCAGCACGGCGCAGAAGGTGACACGGTCGGGGCCGTTGCCCGCGATTCCGAAGGCCACCTCGCGGTGGCCGTCTCGACCGGAGGGGTCCACAACAAGTGGCCTGGACGGATCGGCGACTCTCCGATCCCCGGCGCCGGCATGTTCGCGGATGACCGCTTCGGCGCGGTTTGCGGTACCGGGCAGGGTGAGGCGTTCATGCGCCTGGGGCTCGCGCGCCTCATGGTGATAGAGCTGGAGCATGGGATGGATCCGGCGGCTGTCGCCAACGGGGCCATCGCGCTGCTCGAGTCTGCGATGCACGCGGTCGGAGGCGTGATCGTCATCGGACGGGAGGGCTCGCCTCAGGCGGCTTTCAACACACCGGCGATGCCGTTCGCTGTTGCCGAGTGACGGACACAGTCAATACCGGTGAGCTGATTGCACTGGCGCTCAAACGTGCCGGGACAAGCCATCTCTTCACCCTGAACGGCGGCCACATCTGGCCGATCCTCACCGGGGCGGCCGAGCACGGCATCCGCATCATCGACGTGCGGCATGAACAGTCCGCTGCATTCGCCGCGGAGGGATGGGCGAAGGTGACGCGCGAGTGTGGAGTCGCAGCAGTCACCGCTGGTCCAGGCGTGACCAACTCGACGTCGGCTCTCGCGCAGGCCAGCTCTGGCGACAGCCCGATGTTCCTGGTCGGTGGCCGCGCGCCACAGGCGCGGTGGGGCATGGGCTCGCTCCAGGAGCTGGACCACGTCGCCGTCGTCAAGACGATCAGCAAGCAAGCTATGACGCTCGAATCCCCGGACCAGGCGTACCGGATGGCCTCCGAATCGATGCGCACCGCGTTGAGCCGGCGCACCGGTCCGGTCTTTATGGACGTTCCCATCGACACGTTCTTCGGTGCCGCCGACGTCCCGGAGGCAACCGAGCACCTGACCCCAGACCTCGGTCCGTCCCCCGACCCGGACGCGATAGCGCACGCAGCGCGCCTGATCAAGGCCGCCGAGAAGCCGGCGGTCATTGCCGGCGGCGGCGTTTGGTGGTCGCACGCGGAGGCGGAGCTGACGCAGCTGGTCGAGGGATCAAGCCTTCCGCTTTGCGTCAACGGAATGGCCCGCGGCATGCTCCCGCCTGGCCATCCACTGTTCTTTCCACGCGCTCGCGGCCCGGCCCTTGGTGAGGCGGACCTGATCCTCGTCATCGGCGTGCCGCTCGATTTTCGACTGAACTTCGGGCAGCCGCCGGTCTTTGCGGAGGGCGCCAAGCTCGTGGTCATCGATGTCGACGACAG
>PLYD01000268.1 GCA_003151665.1 Candidatus Dormiibacterota bacterium | reverse complement strand
ACAACGCGATCGACGATTTCCTCGCCGCAGTCGGCTATGGCGACCTGTCGCCGCATGCGGTGGTGATGCGCATGGCGCTCAGCACGGGCGCCGCCGATGGCGATCTTCGCGCGATTCCGCTCATACCCAACGTGCAGCCCACGCCGCGCGTGCTGGTGCGCGGCGAGAAGGGCATCCTGACGAAGATCGCGCCCTGCTGTCAGCCCGTCCCGGGCGATGCGATAGCCGGCTACACCACGCGCGGACGGGGCGTGACGGTGCACAGGGCCGATTGCATCAACGCTGTCAACGCGCAGGACCGGGCGCGCGTGGTGCCGGTGGACTGGGACGCGGAGGCGACGCACCTCTATCCGGTCGACATCAAGATCGAAGCATGGGACAGGCAGGGACTTCTCCGCGACATCGCGACGGTGGTGGCGGAGAACCGCGTCAACATGTCGGCCCTCGAAGTTCACGTCTATGACGACAAGACAGCGGTCGTGTCGGCCACTGTGGAGATCGATTCGCTGGCTCAGCTGTCCCGCGTGATGGAGAAGCTCGAGGGCGTCAAGGACGTCCACACGGTGGCACGAGAGGCATCGTGACCGCAGGCTCGCAGTCGATCGAGCTCGGCGTTCCGCGAAACATCGTCTGGGACCTCTTGGTCGGTGGGGGTCGTCGAGACTGGTATTACCGACTGAATCCGACCGGCGAGTTCGTGGAGGGTGCGCACATCAGCTGGGTTGACGTCGAAGGCAAGGCGGTGGAGGAATCGGACGTGGTCACAGTCGAGCCCGGCCGCCGGCTGGTGCTTCGCACGCGATTCGTGTTCGCACCGGGACTTGCGGCAGCCGCTCCTCACATCGTCACGTGGGAGGTGAGCGGCGACGGCAATCGGTCCACAGCCCGGATGTCTTGGGAGGCCGAGGGTCCAGCTTCCCAGATGCTGGCCTCGGAGGCGCAAGCACAGCTCGAAGGGTTGCGGCTGGCCGCCGATCCGGCCGCGCGCGCCGAGCTGGCGCGCCTGGACCAGATCGGCGAGGTCGAGATCCGTGACGTGAGCCCTGCGCTCCTGCCGGCCTACCTGGATTTCTTTGACCACCGCGCGTTCCAAGACTTCCCCGAGTGGCAGTCGTGCTACTGCATTGAGACCCACCTACCCGCGAACCTTAGTGATGACGAGGCGGCCAAGCGCGTCGCGGAGGAAAACCGCCACGACATGAGCGAATCGATCAAGCACGGCGAGGTGACGGCGCTCCTTGCGTTTGAAGGCGGCAACCCCATCGGCTGGTGCAACTACGGCGAAACGACAAGGCTCAGCGGGCTGATGCACAGATTTGGGCTGGCGGCCGCTGACCATGAAGGTGTCGGGTCGGTGGCTTGCTTTGTGATCGCGGCGCCATATCGTGGGCATGGCGTGGCTACCGCGCTGCTCGGTGCAGCCGTCGAGCGGCTGCGGGCTCGCGGTGTGAGCACTGTTGAGGCGTACCCGAAGCGTTCCGACGATTCGCAGCACACCAACTACCGAGGCCCTCTCGCCATGTTTCTCAGGGCCGGCTTCGAGCCTTACCGCGAGGCTGGGAGCCACCTGATACTTCGCAAGAGCCTGCCGTGAAAGTCCGCGTCGAAGCCACTGCCGACAAGCGGTTTGGCACCAACTCGTACCTCGTCATCGACGACGACACCAAAGACGCGGTGATCATCGACGCGAACTTCGAGCCGGACCTCGTCATCGAGGCGGCGCGAAAGAACGAGGCCAAGGTTCGGGCGATTCTTCTCACGCATACCGACGTCGACCATATCGCCGGGCTGCCGGCGCTCATCGACGAATTTGGCGCGATCCCCGTCGCGGTCCACGACTCAGAACGTGCAGGTCTGGCAGAGGGCAAGCCACTGAGGTCGGAGTTCGCGGTCGAGGCTTCTCCGGTCGCCAACCTCACCAGCCTCAGCGAGGGCGAGCGCTTCCGCGCAGGCGAGCTCGAGTTCGAGGTGCTACACACGCCCGGCCACAGTCCTGGCGGGGTCACGCTCAAGATCGGAAACTTGCTATTCACAGGTGACGCGCTGTTCGCCGGATCGATCGGCAGGTCGGACTTCAAGAACTCCAACGGCCGAGACCTGCTCGCCGGCATCAAGAGCAAGCTGCTGACCCAACCCGATGACAGCGTCGTTCACAGCGGCCACGGGCCGGCCACGACGATTGGGCGCGAGAAGCGCGCGAATCCCTTCCTAGTGTTTGATGGCGAGGACGACGAGCAGGGCCGGACCTAGAAGGATCAGCCACAAGGTCGGAAACACGCAGCCGACGGTGGGGAGGAGGATCTTCAACGAGGCTCGCGCGGCCTCGGCCCGAATGCGAAGCCGGCGCTTGACCCGCATCTGCGCGGAATGCGCCGCGATGGTGCGGGCAATGGGCACGCCGGTCCGCTCCGCGTGGAGGATCGATCGCACCAGAGCGACGAAGTCCTCGATGCCCGTCGCCTGCGCCATCTCCTCGAGCGCTTGCGCCCGCGGCCTTCCGAGCTCGATCTCACGCAGCGCCCGAGCCACGAGCAAGGTCAGCGGGCCTTCCTGGTGTCGCACCAACTGCTCCAGCGCGCGATCTAGGCCGAGACCCGCTTCCATGCTGATGGCGACCACGTCAAGCGCATTGGGCAGCGCCGCTTCGAGCTCTGCACGCCGCTGCCTGACCAGCTGGTCCAGCCACAGAACCGGCAAATAGAAGCCGAACACCGCTCCCGCGAGCAAGGCGAGGCCAAACGCGACAGGCGATCCGATGAACACGCCCAGTGCAACCCCAATGGTGCCGAAGGTCGCGGCGCCGGCGATCCGCAGTATCTGCAGGCCAGCGGCGTCGAGGCCCAGCGGCGCGCCGACGAAATCGAGGTGGCGCCGGAAGGTGGCCGCCTGCGCCGTCGGGGTGAGGCGAATCACCTGCGAGGTGAACCAGCGCCGAAGGGGCTCGAGCAGTCGCTCGCCCAGCGGTTTTTCGAGCTCCAGGGCGATAGCGCTCTGGCCGAGACCAATCTCCTGGCGCGCGAGGCGCTGGCGCGCGAGGCTCGCCGCATCGCCCGTACGCGAGCCGCGGATGCCGACGACGATCAGCCACACCCCGGCCGCCGCCAGCACTCCCACGATCACTGGAAACAGGTTCACGTGATCTTCGTGATCCGGCGAATGATGACGTTCCCGATCACCAGCAGTCCGGCTGAGATACCGATCATCACCCACCCCAATGGGCTGGCGAACATGGGACGGAAGTAGTCAGGCACCAGGAAGTAAAGGCCCGTCGCTGCAGCCAACGGCAGCAGCGTGATGATCAAGCTCGAGGCACGCGACTGGGCAGTCGCGGCGAGGATCTCCTCGCGCATCTCGGCGCGTTGCCTCATGGTGTCGGCCAGGGTGGTAAGGATTGCGGGCAGGTCGCCACCGACCGAGTGCTGGATGGTGATCACCATGACGACGAGGCGCAGGTCGGAGCTGCCCATCCTCTTCACCATGTTGGTGAGCGCGCTGTCGACAGAAGCCCCCAGCTCGACCTCGCGGCGAGCGAGCCCGAATTCCTCGCTGAGAGGGGGCCCGGCATTCTCTGTAACAGCGCTCAGGGACTGAGCGATCGATTGGCCTGCCTTGATTGAGTTCGCGATCAGCTCCATCGCGCGTGGCAGCCCCGCTTCAAACGTTTGGAGGCGGCGGCCACGCCGGTTGCGCAGATAAAGGGCAGGCAGCACGTAGCCGACCACGCCGAGAACCGGCACCGCGATGCTGACGCCGAATCGAAGGAAAGCGACGAGCACAAAGACGACAGCCACCGCCGCCTGGAGCAGGCGAAACTCGTACGGCCGCAGCTGCAGGTCGGCGCTGGCAAGATCCGCCGCCAGCGGGTTGGCGTTCTGGTTCGCGGCGATCCAGACCGGTGTTCCGGTCGGCTCGAAACGGCGGCGCAGCTGCTCCCGAACGTCTGCGAGGGTTCGATAGGTGACTCTTGTGCTCTGATTGATGCTGGTCGCCGCG
>PLYD01000256.1 GCA_003151665.1 Candidatus Dormiibacterota bacterium | reverse complement strand
TCGCCAGGGGCATAGGCGCGAATCGGCTCGTTGACGGGAGTTGGGACCTTGTAGTGTCCGTCCGCGGTCATATCACACCCCTGGAAATAGAAGACCCTGCCGGCGCCACCACGATGATGCCGGAAATCAACGGTCTGGCGTAACGGAGCGCAATCCCGCGTAACCCCGGCCCGTATCCCCGTTGACCGCGTCAGTACTCTCTCGGAGGCACAGCGGTGGCTGTCGGCTATTCCCCTGCCCGATATACGAGCGTGTCAGATCGGGTCCGGCAAACTGTGCGGCTGCTGCAGCGGCGCGGCTACGCTGTCACGCCCTCACGCCTGGGTGGCCTGTGCCTGGGCGGCCCACTGCCAGAAGACGAGGTCCGGTGGGCGGTTGCAGCCTCGCCTGAGCTGACCATCGCCGAAGGCCTCGTCATCGAGCGCGCGGTGATGTCCCGCGCTCGCGATATCAGCGCCCGAGCTATCGCCCATGAGTCGGATTCCGTCGCCTATCTTCCGATGACCTCGCGCTTTGTCAGAGCGCTCGTCGCTGTCGCCCCCTTCATTCGGAGCGTCTCGGTGGCCGGCTCGCTGGCGAGCGGCGGCTTTCGGGCATCTGACGATGTCGACCTCAACCTCATAGTCGACGACGGGCATCGCCACCTCGCGTACGTGGCGGTGAACGTGCTCGGCCTCCTGCACGCGCTCGCGCATCGCGCCAAACCCGTGGACGACCTCACCCGCCGGCCCATCGCACCGCGCTTGATGACGGCGAATCTGATCCTTGAGGTGTCGCAGTGCCACCCGCTCGAGCGACAGGACGTTGACATGGCTTACGAGCTGCTGGTCGCCGAGCCGGTCTTCGGTGCGGAATCCATCGACGACGTTCTCGATTCCAACCCTGCGCTGCTCGACCACTATCCCCAGCTGGCAGACAAGCGCAGGCCGCTGTGTATCGATCCGCCATCGTGGCGCTTGCCAAAATCTGTCTTTCCCGCGTTTCTCGATGGAGCCGCGCGCCGGGTCGGCGTCGCGGCGTGGCGGTACATGCAATGGACGCGGCGGCGGCATCCCGAGGCTCTGGCACGGGTGGCGTTCGTGCGCTCGACCATGCGCCCGTACACGTTGTTTGACGAGCACGCCCGATCGTGATCACCCTGATCGCGGTTGCGACGATCGGCCTGACCAGCATTGCGCTTTTCGCCTTTGGCGCGAACCTCCTGTATCTCACCTGGCGAGCGACCCGTCTTCCTAAGCGTATCGATCGATCGCTCGTGCGCGGAAACGAGCCGCGCGTGTGCGTCCAGGTACCGATCTACAACGAACGCTACGTCGCCGAGCGTGTCCTCGATGCCGTGTGCGAGCTGGACTGGCCGCGCGACCGATTCGAGGTGCAGGTGCTCGACGACTCAGACGACGAGACCGTCTCGATCGTCGACCGCCGTGCGGCGCACTGGCGGCGCCAGGGAGTCACCGTGGCGCATGTCAGGCGCGCATCGCGCGGGGGATTCAAAGCCGGCGCGCTAGCGCATGGCATGACGCTGACCACCTCGCCGTTCATTGCAATCTTCGACGCTGACTTCACACCTTCCCCTGACTTCCTATGCCGCACGATGGGGGTCTTCGACGATCCGACGGTGGGCTTCGCCCAGGCACGCTGGGGACACCTGAACGAGGGCTATTCGTGGTTCACACGACTGCAAGCGTTCGCCCTGGACTTCCACTTCCTGATCGAGCAGGCTGTCAGGTCCTCCGACGGGTATTTCACCAACTTCACCGGGACCGCCGGGGTGTGGCGCCGGGCCGCCATCGACGATTCGGGTGGGTGGAGCGCCGATACGCTGACAGAAGACCTGGACCTCAGCTATCGCGCACAGCTGCGGGGCTGGCGGTCTGCGTACCTCGAGGACGTGGTGGTGCCGGAGGAGTTGCCTGTCTCGTTTGACTCCTACCGGCGCCAGCAATCCCGCTGGGCCACCGGGAGCTTTCAATCGGCGTTCAAGCTCTTGGTTCCGGTCTTGCGGAGCGGCGCACGGCCGGCAGTGAAGCTGCAGGCCACGATGCACCTCCTGGCGTACGGCGTTGGGCCTGTGATGGCCCTTCAGCTCGCGTGCTACCCGCTGCTGCTGGTCGGGCCGCGCTTTGAGGCGCTGCCGTGGCAGCTCGCCGATGCCGGCCTCCTTTTCGTGGTGATGGGAATCTCTCCCTGGATCGGTTTCAGCGTCGCTCAGACCAGACGAGGGCGGCCGTGGTGGTTGGCGCTGCCGTCGTTGCTGTGCCAGCTCGTGGGTGCCGGCATGTCGTTCACGGTGATACTCGCGTTGATTCGCGCGACCCGCAAGGGCGGCGAGTTCGTGCGCACCCCGAAGTACCAGATCGTGGAACGGGGGCAGGAGTGGCGCGACCAGGCATACGTTCGCGTGGGCGACCCGCGGGCGATTGGAGAGGCGGCGCTCGGCGCCGCGTCGCTGACGATGGTGCCGTTCGCGGCCGCGCAGGGACAGTGGCTGGTCGCGGTCTACTCGAGCCTTTTCGCCCTTGGATTCCTGACCGTGGCGGCATGGACAGCCGTCGATTTCCTCGAGGTCCTGACGCTGCGCAGTCTTGGACGCCGCGCTCTGGCCCGGCTGCGCGTAGCCGCTCCTTGCCTCGGATTGATGGCGCTCAGCGGGCTGCTCCTGCTGCTCGCCGCGCAGATGCCGGAACCATTCGAAGACGGATACGGCCACTGGCTCATTGCCGCAAACCTGGCCTCGACCGGCCAGCTCCACGACCCGATCTTCGGGATGCAGGATACGTGGCTCCCCGGCTATCACGTCCTCGCGGCTGCGGTGCTCAAGCTCTTCGGCCTCTGGTCGCTGGGCGCGTTGAAGATGCTCGGCGCGGCGATGGGCCTCGCCACCCTCGCCGCCGTTTACGCCCTGGCGCCCAACGGCCGTCAAGGACGGCTGGCGGTGGCGCTGCTTGCGCTCAACCCCGTTTTCCTGTTCACATCAGGCTCGGCGGTGGTTGAGCCGCTGATGACTGCCCTGCTCACCGCCGGCGGGCTGGCAGCAGTGCGTGGCCGGATGAAGCTGGCGGCCGCGCTGGCAGCGCTGGCATGCGTGACGGCCACCAAAGCCTGGATCTGGGTCGGAGCGGCAATCGTCTACGCAGTCGTGGAGCAGGGTGTCAAGAGATTCCCTGTCCGCTCGAAGGTCAAGGAAGCCGGCCGGCAATTGCCTCGGCGCCAAGCCGCCTTCGTCTGGGCGCTGCCTGCGATCGCGCTGCTGGTCGTGATGCAGCTCGGCTTCTCACCTGCCAGCCACTCCCTGGCTCGAGGATCGGTGGAGGTGCTCTCCGCGACGGCCCGCGGCAGCATCGCGGGCGACGCGATGGGGCGGCTGACGGAATTGGCGGGTACCTTTGGTCTGGCGGCCCTTCCCCTGTTTGTGCTGGGCGCAGTCGGACTTGTCACGGTGATTCGAAGGCGCGGGCCGCAAGACCGCGCCTCCCTCGCCTTTCTTCACATCCCTGCGCTCGTCTACCTGGCCGCAGTCGTTGGGCTCGTCATGTTCGGTGCGTACACCGGCAGCCATCGCTACCTCTATCCCGCCTTGCCCTCGCTCGCCCTGCTGGCTGCGGCGGCTCTCGAAAGGCACGCCGTGGCGCTTCGCCTGGCCGCCGTTTCGGCCGGTGGGCTGCTGGCGATTGCATTCATCCCGGTGTTCGCGAGCTTCGCCGTCGACAACACGGGGCTCATGGCCGCCGGCAAGGCGGCCGGCGGCATTCCGGGCGTGCTCGTCACCGACTCGCCCGTGGCCGCTTTTTACAGCGGCAAGCCGCCGTCTGAGCTCGTCGGGTCGCAGAACCTTCCACCCGACCCCTCGCAGGCGATCGAATGGATGCGCGCGAAAGGAGTCACGGAGCTGGTCCTCGAAGACATCGGCTATTACAAAGCGACCGCCGTGTTTCCCCAGCTCGCATCTGGTACCGCAAACGCGCCGTTCGAGTCGCTGGGCGATCAGAAGAGCTATCAGGTGCCAAGTGGCAAGCCGGTCTTCGCGTACCGCTTGGGCGCCGGGCTACTGATGCAGTCCATCTTCCCCGGGCTGACCGCGGCCATCTCACCGATGCCGGCCGAGGGTAAGACGACGTCGCTCGCCAAGGGGCTGTCACTGCGGGTTGGCGGCAATGACATCACCGGCGAGGGCATGGGATTCGGCGCCCCCATCGCGCATTACCCGGACGGGTGGGTGTACTCGCGCACAGCCCTCACCGTTGATCTCTCCACCACGACGACAACAATCTGGCAGCGAACCTTCGCGCTTGACGAGATCGGGGGTGACGCGGCCCATCGCTATGAGTTCGTGCCGATCGCGTCCAGGGGCAGCATCGAGGTCACCTACACGGTGGACGCGACAGGCGTGACGGTCGCGGTGCGCGCGCTCAACGTTGCTCCGGGCTATACGGAGATCGGGATCCTCAACGAGCAGTCCGCAGCGTTCAATGACTTCGCCGAACCCGGCCACACGTTCACCGGCCCGGCGTTCGGCATATGGACACCGGCAACCGGCGACTATGCGCGGCTGCGCTCGGGCAGCCTCGGCCTCGAGTGGTCGGTGCCACCGCTTCTGGGCGCACAGCTTGACGCCGGACGCGAGCTAGTCGACAACGATTTCAACTGGGCCGGTCTCGACTACATCTTCCCAGGCCCGTTCACTGGCACCAGCTACCGCATAAATATCCAGGAGGCAAAGTGACAACGCCAGACGCCGTTGACGTGGTTCTGGTCTACCCGCAGCGGGCACCCGCCCACGGGCGGCACTGGATCATGCCGTCCCTCGGCCTCATGTATCTCAGCGCTGCGCTTCGACGCGCGGGCTACAGCGTGCGACATATCGATCACACATTCCTGGAACGCCGCGAGGTTCTCGACCAGATCGAGAGCCTGAGGCCGGCGGTGATCGGGATTTACTGCATGATCACGATGCAGGACGAGGCACTGTCGCTGGCGGCGCAGGTCCGCGGTAAGGCGTTGACGGTGGTCGGGGGCCCCTATCCGTCAGGCGAGCCCGATACCTTCGTCGACCAGTTCGACCTCGTCGCCGTTGGCGAAGGCGAGGAGACGATCGTCCAGATCATGCAGCACCTCGAGGACCGCCAATTCGACGAGATACCGGGGCTTGTCTTCCGGCGCAATGGTGAGATCGTCAGGTCGCAGGCGCGCGCGCGCACCAAGGACATGACCGACCTGCCGCTGCCATATCGCAAAGACATCCCGAACGCCCAGTACATCGCCTACTGGCGCAAGCA
>PLYD01000188.1:9954-10401 GCA_003151665.1 Candidatus Dormiibacterota bacterium | reverse complement strand
CGACCTCGGCATCGCTCGGCTCATCGCCGACCGGATCGCGGTCATGTACCTCGGGCGGATCGTCGAGATCGGGCCGGCGGACACGATCCTCACCTCGCCGTGCCACCCCTACACGAAGAGCCTGATCGCGTCGATCCCGCGCCCGGGCGGTGGCCGCGCCGAGCTTCGCGGTGAGCCGCCGAGCCTGTTCGATCCGCCGTCGGGGTGCGCGTTCCACCCCCGCTGCCGCTACATGAAACCGCCCTGCGCAACCGCCGTCCCGCCACTCATCCGAATCGACGATGGGCGCGAGATGGCGTGCCCCGTGGACCCGCTGGTCGCGAGCCTGGCGCGATGAGCCTGCTCGAGCTGCGTGACGTAGAGGTGGTGTACCAGCGCCGGGACGGCACCCTCGTGCCCGCCGTTGCCGGCGCCAGCCTGGACGTCAACGCCGGCGAGATCGTCGGC
>PLYD01000188.1:0-9941 GCA_003151665.1 Candidatus Dormiibacterota bacterium | reverse complement strand
CCGGCTGCAGCTCGTCTTCCAGAACCCTTATGAGTCGATCAATCCGCGCCGGACTGTCGGTGCCCAGGTCGCGGACGCGTTCGCGATCGGCCGCACGCAGGCGCGGTCGAGCTGGCGTCCGCGGGTGGAGGATCTGCTCCGCCAGGTGGGTCTCCCGGCGACCATGGCTCGACGTTTTCCCCACCAGCTGAGCGGCGGACAGCGGCAAAGGATCGCGATCGCACGAGCGCTCGCCGCCGATCCGGCGATGATCGTTCTCGATGAACCCCTATCCGCACTCGACGCATCGGTCCAGGCACAGGTGGCGAACCTTCTGGTCGAGCTGGCGCGGAACCTCCACGTCGGTATGCTGCTGATCTCGCACGACCTCGCCATCGTCCGCCACGTGGCCCACCGCACGGCAGTGATGTACCTCGGCGTAATTGTCGAGACCGCACCGACCGCGGATCTCTGGACGGCGCCCATGCATCCCTACACGCAGGCCCTGATCGACTCCATCCCGCACGCGGACGGCGCCGGCCATTTGCCGGTGGCACTCCCTGGCGAAATCCCCGACCCCGCGCGGCCCCCATCGGGCTGTCGCTTCCATCCTCGATGCCCACGCGTGATGGACCGGTGCCGTTCCGAGGTCCCCGAGCTGGTCGCCAAGGATGGCGGCCGCCGGGTCGCCTGCTGGCTGCACGAGGCACCGGGCGGCGCCCGCCGAGCTGCTGACGTCCCGAGTGTGGAGCCGTGAATCCCCGGTTCGAGCCAGCGGGATCCGGCCGACTGGCGAAATCCGCGTACCAGCAAGTGCGCAGGGAGATACTCCGGCAGCGGCTGGAGGCGGGCACGGTTCTCAACGAAGGGGCGATCGCCAAATCGCTGGGGATGTCGAAGACTCCAGTCCGGCATGCGCTCTACGCCCTCCGCCAGGAGGGGCTGCTCGAGGCCGGCCCTCGCCGCCAGCTGGTCGTGCGCAACCTTTCGCCTGTACAGCGAGCTGAACTGGTCGCGGTCCGCGAGGCCCTCGAGCGGGTCGCGGTGAGCCATGCCTGCAAGCACATGAACGATGACGATTTCGACCACCTGCGGACGCTCCTCCGACGCCAGCGCCGGTTTGCTGAGGCCGGCGAACATGACGACTTCGTTGACTGTGACGAGGAAATGCACATCGCGATCTCGGAGCGATCGGGGCTCCAGCTCGTACCGCAGTTCCTGAACGAGCTGCGTGGGTTCGTCCGCCTGATGCAGATGAGGGCGCGGCGCGATCCGGGTCACCTATTCCAGGTCCTCGAAGAGCATGTGCGGCTCGTCGACGCGATCGAGCAGCGAGATGAGGAGGGAGCTCTAGCGGCGCTCGCACATCACCTCCATACGACTGAGTACATCATCGCCGACTAGGATTCGGTGACGTCGACCGCACGCACTGGGGGTGGCCAATGGCTCGTCGATTCCGCTTCGGTATCTGCACCGACCAGAACATGACCTGGGAGAAGACAGTCGAGCGCTGGCAGCTGTTCGAGCGGCTTGGCTTCGAGAGCGCCTGGCTCTGCGATCACCTGGTTCAGCCCAGCCGCCCTCACGGACCTTACTTCGAGGCGTGGTCGTTGCTTGGTGGCCTAGCAGCGCGGACTGAGAAGATCCGGATCGGGGTGCTGGTAACGTCCAACACTTTCCGTCAACCATCTGTCCTCGCCAAGATGGCAGTCACCGTCGACCACATCTCCAACGGCCGGTTGGAGGTTGGGCTCGGAGCCGGATGGTACGAATCGGAGCACGAGATGTTCGGAATCCCCTTTCCGGAGACAAGGGAGCTGGTCGCGCGTTTCCGCGAGGCGGTCCAGGTGATTGACCTTCTCATGCGGGAGGACACCAGCTCCTTTGCTGGCTCGTACTACCAGCTGAAGAACGCCCAATCGCGCCCGCCCAGCATCCAGAAGCCGCGCCCGCCGCTCGTGTTAGGGGCGTTCGGGCCGAGGATGCTCAAGATCGTCGCCACGTACGCGGACACCTGGAATGCGTTCGGAACCCCAAAGGAGATGCGCGAGCGCAATCAGATGCTCGATGACTACTGTCGCGAGATCGGGCGCGACCCGGACACGCTGGACCGCTCGCTTTATTACTGGGTGCCCACGACGGACGCCGACCCCTGGGCCTCGAAGCAGGCCTTCTACGAGGTGATCAACCCTTACATCGAGGCGGGCGTCAACCAGTTCATTCTCGACCAGCCTCGCGACGACCAGCTCAACATGCTGGAGTGGGTGGCCGCCGAGGTGCTGCCGCAGTTCGCGGGCGAGGTGCCCCATACCGTCGAGACGGCAGCGGCTGGGCAGATCGACACTTCGGCCTGGAAGAGGCCCCAGGACCACCTGTAAGCCGCCGGCTGCGCTGACGCAGGCCGTCAGCCCTGCAGTGTCTTTCTCGCCGCCGTCAGCACCCGCTCCAGCGACGGTAGGTAATAGTCCTCGAGGGAGGCGGCCGGGTAGGGTACGTCGAATGCCGCCACCCGTGCGACGGGCGCGTCCAGGTCGTAGAAGACCTGTTCCATCAGGGTCGCGACCACCTCCGCCCCGAAGCCGGCGGAGAGAGGGGCCTCGTGCACGACCACACAGCGGCCGGTCCTTGCCACTTCGTTGCAGAGCCCGTCCACGTCGAGCGGGACAAGGGTGCGCAGATCCACCACCGAAGCCGAAACGCCTTCCTCCGCCAACTGATCCGCCGCTCGGAGGCAAAGCTCGACGGCGGCGCTCCAGGCGACCAGCGTGATGTGCGCTCCCTCGCGGACCAATGCCGCCTTTCCAAACGGAACGGTATATGCGCCGTCTGGCACCTCGGACCGCCCGACCCGGTAGAGCCGGTCTGGCTCGCAGAAGAGGACCGGATCGGGGTCGCGAATCGCCTCCAGGAGCAGGCCCTTCGCGTCATATGGGTTGGACGGCATGACGATCTTGATTCCCGGTGTCTGGACAAAATGGGCCTCAACAGCATCCGAATGGAATTCGGGGCTGCGGATTCCTCCTCCGAAGGGGGCACGGATCGTGACCTGGCAGTGGTACCGGCCACGCGAGCGCTGGCGGTACTTTGCGAGCTGAGGCCCGATCTGGTGGAATCCCTGAGCGCTGAAGCCGAGAAACTGGATTTCGGCCACCGGGACCATGCCCGCCAGGGCGAGTCCCAGCGACGCGCCGATGATGCTCGCCTCGGCGAGTGGAGTATCGACGACACGCGCGCCGCCGAAGCGCTCCACCAGCCCGCTTGTCGTCCGAAAGACTCCGCCCAGCTTGCCCACATCCAGCCCGAGCACCATGACCCGAGGGTCGCGCTCCATCTCCTCCGCGAGGCCGTTGTTGATCGCCTCGACGATGTTGCGCTGCGGCATGTCAGTCCGGCCGCCGAGCAAGCAGCTCGGCGCGCTGCTGAAGAACGCGCTGCGGCGAGTGCTCATAAATGTTCTCGAAGAGGTCCTCGGGACCGGGGACCGGGGCGGCTATAGCCGCCTCGAGGGCCGCCTCGATCTCGTCGTCGAGCTCCTCGGTCATTTTGGCCTCGCGGCTCTGATCCCACAGGCCTAACCCAGCCAGGTACTTCTGCACCCGCTCGATCGGGTCCCGCCGGCGTGCTTCCTCGTACTCGTCCGCATTCTGGTAACGCGACGGGTTGTCAGTGGTGTTATGGAAGCCCATCCGGTAGGTCACTGCTTCGATGAGGGTCGGGCCGTCGCCCGCTCTAGCCCGCTCTACCGCGGCGACCACAACGTCGTAGACGGCCATCACATCGTTGCCGTCGACTTCGATGCCCTCGAAGCCGTATCCGGCCGCCCGAAGCGCAAAGCTCGGTGTCGCTGACTGGACCCGACGCGAAGTCGAAATCGCCCACTGATTGTTCTGCAGAAAGAAGACCACCGGAGCCTTCGTCACGCCGGCCAGGTTGAGGGCTTCGTGGAAGTCGCCTTCGGACGAGCCCCCTTCGCCGATATATGTGAGCACCACAGCATCCTCACCGCGGAGGCGCAGCCCCCACGCAAGGCCCGTCGCGTGCGGCAGCTGAGCCGCGATGGAGACTTGGCTCGGCAACACTTTGACTCCGTCCGGGATCCGGGCTGGTGCGATCTTGCCGAGGTATTGGGCCGAGATCACCTCCAGAGGAAGACCGTGGTGGACGGTCGCCATCAGCTCGCGGTACTGAGGAACCATCCAATCCCGAGCAGGATCCACCGCCATGGCGGAGCCGACGATCGAGGCCTCCTGACCAGTTCCGGGGGAGTAGACCCCGAACTGGCCCTGCCGTTGGAGGGCGATCACGCGCTTGTCGTACTGGCGGGATTTCATCATCCACCTCAGCGCCTCGATCAGGAACTCGTCGTCCATGAGGGACTGCACACCGGCCACGCGGGTCCCTTCCGGAGTCAGCACTGAGTGGGGCTTCTGCACGGCGCTATTCTTGCTCACCCTACTGACGCCTACGATGCAGTCACAAAGACGAGGAGCTGATTTGGCGAGCAACACCGCAGCGGTAGCGCTTAGCGCTGATCGCATCAAAGCCCTGATCACGCGCGAGGAGGATGCCTTCCGCGCCGGCCGGCGGCGCTCCGACGAAGAGTGGCGCGACGCGCGCCAGGTTGAGCCGCGCGGCGTGCCGTCATCCCACCAGGACGCGGCGCCGCAGCCGATATTCGTCGAGCGCGGCCAGGGCAGCCGAATCTGGGACGTCGATGGCAACGAATACGTCGACTTCCACAACGGGTTCGGGGTCATGGTCGTCGGCCACGCCCACCCGCTGATCGTGAAAGCGGTCAGCGAGCAGATCGCCAGAGGCTCCCATTTCGCGCAGCCAGGGCACGATGTGGCCGTTGTGGCGCGCAACCTGGCGCGGCGCTTCGGGCAGCCTCAGTGGCGGTTCAGCAACAGCGGGACTGAGTCAACCAACGACGCCGTCCGCCTCGCGCGCGCCTTTACCGGCCGGGAGCGCCTGCTCAAGATCGAAGCTTCCTATCACGGCCACCACGACTCTCTGATGGTCTCGGTCAAGCCGAGCCCCGAACTGATGGGGCCTGCCGACGCCCCAGCTTCTGTGCCACAGAGCGAAGGCATCCCGCGCGCCCTCGTCGAGCTGGTAACGATCGTCCCCTTCAACGACCTGAGAGCGCTCGAGGGGGCGTTCAGCCGCCACCCGGACAATGTCGCGGCACTAATCGTTGAGCCGGCAATGATGAACGTCGGCATCGCTCTGCCCGATACCGGGTACCTCGAGGCGGCGAAGGAAATCGTCCATCGCCACGGTGCGCTACTCATCTTCGATGAGGTCAAAACCGGGGTCACCATCGCTCCGGGCGGCGCCAGCGAGCGATTTGGCGTTACGCCGGACATCGTCGCCCTGGCCAAGGCGATCGGCGGAGGCTTGCCGTGCGGTGCCATCGGCGGCCGCGAGGATGTGATGGCGCTGATCGATCAGAAGCGGGTCAGCCAGATGGGAACCTTCAACGGCAACCCGCTGAGTATCGCGGCCGCCAGGGTCACACTGGAGGAGATACTGACGCCGAGCGCGTATGCCCATTTCGACGCCCTGGCCGAGGTTCTCCAGGGCGGCCTTGAGACGGTGATCGCAGAGCACCGCCTGCCCTTCCATGTGACGACCATGGCGGCTCGAGGGGGCATCGGATACCGGACGGAACGGGTTCGCAACTACCGCGACTACCTTGAGATGGACAAACCCGCCGCCTACCTTGCCTGGCTTTACCAGTGCAACCGCGGCGTGCTGATGGCACCTGGCGCCGAAGAGAACTGGACTCTATCGGTTCAGCACAGCGAGGCGGACGTCCAGCGCTACGTCGACAACTTTGCCGAGATGGCGCGCGACCTACGGGCCTGAACTTGACAGTGGCCGGCGGAGCGGCTGCAGTCATGAGCAAGGGTCTTCCCGTCGGTTCAGGAGGCCCGAAACTGCTGAAGTACCCAGCCCTTGTCGAGATCGGACACTTGATGAAACTCAACCTCTACCTTCTTGAATCTCCATTCGCCGTTCTCCTTGACGAAGGTGTCGTTGTAGATGGCGCTCATCACAACCGCATCTCGGGGGGTCGGCGTTTCGACCTGATCGGGGCCCACCATCGTCGCCAACTCGATCAGATACCAGCTGCCGGTGGCCGACTGGCCGTCGGCACTCACGTTGACCACCGGACAGATCATGAAATGGAGAGCCCAAACGATTTCTTTGCTGATGTTGGATTGGAAAGCATGGATGGCGTCGCGGCCCACATAGGTGCCGAATGCGTTGCTTTCCCAGGTCGAGTCCTTCACGAAGAGGCTGGCCATTCCGTCGGCGTCGTATCCGTGGTCGCAGTAGTACGCATAGCGTGCCTTGAGATTCTTGATCGCCTCGATATCCTCGAGCCTTGCGATCCTTGACTCAAGGTCTTCTCCAGTTCGCCTGCCTGCAAATTCACCCATCACGACTCCTTGACTTCGTAGCGGACGGTTCCCGGAGCAGGTTAACCAGGTACGCGGTTGTACTGTCGCTGTAGTCGCGGCGTGATGTCCCGACCCGGGCGCCCTGCTTCGGCGTGCTTGACCCTCACCTGTCGGTTGCCTACGATCCATCCGAGTGGCATCAATCCCGAGCCCCGTCGACGCTAGAGCGGCCCTTGTCGCTCGTGCCAAGGAGGATGGCATCTCCGAGGTGTGGGTCATCTACCACGACCTGAGCGGCCGCGCCCATGTGAGGAGCGTTCCCCACCAGCGCCTGGATCGGGTCCTCACGGGTGGGGTGTCGTTCGCGCGGGCGAACATCGATTTCAACGTTCTCGATCACCAGGTGCCTGACTTTGCTTTCGGTGCCGAGACGGGCGACTTCCTGGCGGTCCCCGACCCCGCTACATACGCGCGGGTGCCCCACCATCCAGGTGCGGCGCGCACCTACTCGTTCCTGTACGACGCCGACGGCCAGCCCTGGGCCGGCTGTGCCCGGGCCGCCCTCTCTGCGGTTGACGCGCGTTACGCGAGTCGCGGCCTGGCGTTGCGGGTGGCCTTCGAACCCGAGTGTTACCTGCTGGCCACGACCGATGAAAGCTACAAGCCTGCCGCGCGAGCGAAGATGTTCTCGCTCAACGCGCTCGAGAGCCAGCGCCAGCTGATGTCGCTGGTGATGACCTCCCTGGCGGAGATGGGAGTCGAATTGGAGCAGGTGGCTCCGGAATTTGGACCAGGACAGTTCGAGATCAACATCGCGCATCAGCCGCCGCTCCGAGCCGCCGACGACTTGATGACAGTGAAGGAAGAGTTACGGGCACTCGCGCGCGCCGCCGGTTTCATCGCGACCTTCATGCCCAAGCCCTTCGCCGACATGCCCGGCTCAGGCCTCCATGTTCACCTGGGAGTGTTGTCATCGGGCGGGCTCAACGCTATGCAGGGCGATGGGCCGGTGGGTCTCAGCCCTCTTGGCACCTCCTTCGTCGCCGGCCTTCTCAAGCACGCTCGTGGTTTGAGCGGTCTCGCGGCGCCAACTGTGAACTCCTACAAGCGGCTCCTTCCCGGGTCGTGGGCACCAAGCCACATCTGTTATGGCGGGAGCAACCGTGCAGTACTCGTTCGTGTACCTGATTCGGGCAGCAAGCATGTCGAATTCCGAGCTGGCGACGGCACCGGAAACCCCTATCTCACGCTCATCGGTCTTCTCGCCGCCGGCCTGGACGGCATCGAGCAAAGCCTTCCCCTCGGCGAACCGACCACGGACGACATCGGCCACCTCAGCGAGGCCGACGCGTCGGCTCGCGGACTTGAGCTGCTGCCGCGCTCGGCCCCAGAGGCGCTCGATGCCCTCGAGGCAGATGCGGTCCTCATGGATGCGCTGGGGCCGGTCATCGGCCCCGGCTTCCTGCGAATCCGGCGATCAGAGGCCGCCGCGTACGCACTCGAGGTTGGCGACTGGGAGCGCGCCACCTACCTGGAGTGGTCCTGAGCCGGCGATGCTTGAACTGAACGACCTGCCGTTGATCGATCAGCACGTTCACATATTCAAGCCGGAGTCGAATCAGCCCACCTTCGATCCCCTGGCCACCTTCTCGCTAGGTGGGGACTGGATCGACTTCCTGGATTCGGGCGGCCATACGCCAACGGACCACGAGAGGCGGCAGCTAACCATCAACCAGCAGCAGACGATGATCTACCACGAGGCGATGCACGCCCTCGCGCGGTACCTCGGCTGCGAAGCGAACCGGGAAGCGATCATCGCGACCCGCGCCGCGAAGGTTGCCGACTACCAAGCGTATGTCCGCGGCATGTATCGCGACATTAATCTCGAGTCCAACATTGTCGACCTCGGCAACCCCAAGATCGTCAACCTCGAGGAGTTCGAGGCACTCACCGGAGTGCCCGCTTATGGGCTCTTCCGGATCGAACCCCTGATCGGCGAGCTGTGGGACCAGCACGACAGCCTGGCGGACCTCGAGAAAGGCTTCGACGAGCGGATCAGGGCTGTCGCGTCCGACCCGAAGATCATCTCGCTCAAAACTGTCATCGCCTACCGGACCGGTTTGGACCTTCAGCCGCTCACGGCCCAGGAGGTCTCGAAGTCAGTCGACAGACTCAAGCGCAGCCCTGATTCGGTCGGGTTGTTCGCGAGGATCCATGTGCCTCGCTCGACTCGGGACGACGTCAAGCGGGTGCGGGACTACATCCTGTGGAGGGCGCTCGAGCTGAGCATCGAGCTGAATCTGCCTTTTCAGATCCACTCGGGGATGGGCGACCAGGACCTCGACATCAAGACCGCGCGGCCGGGGCTGCTGGCGGCGGTCTTTCGTGACGAGAGGCTTCGACACGCGAAGATCATCCTTCTCCATGGCGCCTACCCCTTCTACGAGGAAGGGGCATATCTGGCCACCATCTTTCCAAACGTGTACCTCGACTTATCCGAATTCAACCCAATGATCGGGCCCGGCGTGAGCCGGGTGATCAGTACCATCCTCGAGCAGGCACCCTTCACCAAGGTCGTCTATTCGTCGGACGCCTTCGGTTCGCCCGAGCTCCAGTGGATCGCGGGAAAGAAGGGCCGCATGGCACTCAGTTCGTGCCTTGGCGCCGCAGTCGACGCGGGCAATCTGTCGAAGGATGCAGCGCAAACCGCCGCCCGCCTGATCCTCGCCGACAACGCACGGTTGATCTACGGCATCTGAATTGGACGACCGACTCCATTAGGAACGAACGCTGCACGAGCGCCCCCCTCTTGATTATGTAGACTAATTAGTATGACTAACCAGTTGGCGTCTGGTATCAGCAGTGCGGCCGAGGTCGCAGGCAACCTCCGGGTCGCTCTGATGCGGACGGTGCGGCGCCTGAAGCGCGAAACCGATGGGGAGCATTCGGTGTCGGTCATTTCCGCTCTGGCATCGGTCAACTCTCGCGGGCCCCTTACGCTGGGTGAGCTGGCGGAGGCGGAAGGGGTATCGAGACCAAGCATGACGGTCCTCGCCGCCAGCCTTCTCGAGCGGAACCTCGTGGCCAGGGAGCTGGACTCAAGCGACGGCAGATTGGTTCGGGTTCGTATCACGCAGCTGGGCAAGCGAGTGCTTGAGCGCAGCCGGACCCGGCGCAATGCTTACCTCACGAAGCGTCTCGGGTCGCTCAGCGTGGAGGAGCTGCAAACGCTCGATCAAGCGGCGACGATACTGCTTCGCCTTGTAGAGGAAGGTTCGTGACCTCAGTCACAGCCGGCTTCAGCCGGACGTTCGCATCGCTGCGCAACAGGAATTTCCGGATCTTCTTCACGGCTCAGATCGTCTCCGTGACCGGCACCTGGATGCAGTCAATTGCACAGATGTGGCTGGTACTGCACCTTACCGGAAGCGGTATCGCCCTCGGCATCACCGCTGCCCTTCAGTTCACGCCGATTCTCCTGTTCGGCACCTGGGGCGGCCTCCTCGCGGACCGGCTCGACAAGCGGAAGCTCCTGATGGTGACCCAGAGCGC
>PLYD01000025.1 GCA_003151665.1 Candidatus Dormiibacterota bacterium | reverse complement strand
GCGTTCGTATCCGCATACCAGGCCGCGTACGGCCACGACCCGGACCAGTTCGCGGCTCAGGGTTACACCGGGATCAATATCATCGCCGACGCGGCCAGTCGCGCCAACCTCACCTTCAGCGACCTCGCCGGTGACCGCGACAGGCTGCGCATCGCGATGGAGACGGTGAACATCCAGACCCCGCTTGGACCGTTCCAATTCACATCCAACCACGACGTGAAGCAGACGGTGTGGGTGATCGCCATGGACGGCAAGGGCGGCTTCACTCTCGTCCACCAAATCGCGACCAGTTAAGTCAAGTGACGGGGAGCACGGGGGGATCCTGATCCCCCCGTTCTTGCTTTGGGGCAACAACTCCTAAACGCAATCTTCATCGGGTCCATCTACGCTCTTTTCGCTGTCGGCTATACGCTCGTCTTCGGGATCCTCGACATCCTCAACCTAGCGCACAGCGCGGTCTTCATGTTCGGCGCGGCCCTCACCTACTCACTGGTGGTCAACCACGGCCAGTCGTTCTGGGTCGCATGCGTGCTCGGCGTCGCGGCGGCCGGCCTCATGGGGCTGGTCATCGAACATGTATGCCTGCGCCCGCTGCGGCGACGACGCGCTCCGCCGATCGCTGCGCTCATCTCCACGATCGGGTTGGCGCTGATAATCGTGGCCGCGATCGAGCAGGGACGGCCCGGTACTTTCTTCGCGTGGCTCTGGGTGGACGGTGCGAACTCGGTCAGCTTTCCGGCGGGAGTGGTTCCCAACCCGACCTGGCACGTGGTTGGCCTGACCCTGGAGGCGAGCAAGGTCGCGATCATCCCGATCTCGATCTTTCTGATGCTCGTCCTCGGCTACGTGATGCGTTACACGCAGGTCGGGCGCGGCCTGCGCGCAATCGCGGAGAACCCCACAGCCGCGCGGCTGCTGGGCCTTGACGTCGACCGAATGATCTCGCTCACGCTAGTCATCTCCTCCGCGCTTGGCGGGTTGGCCGGCATCCTCTTTGGCGTCGCGCTCGGAGACATCAGCCCTTACATCGGACGCGACTACGTCGAGGTGAGAGGGCTCGCCGTGATTGTGCTCGGCGGCATGGGCAGCATCCCCGGCGCGGTGGCGGGTGGCTACCTGTTGGGATTGATCGAGATGCTCGTACTGCTGGTGCTGGGCAGCAACGCCCGTGCGGGCGTCGCGTTCGCGGCCCTCTTCCTCATGTTGGTGCTGCGGCCGCAAGGCCTCTTCGGCGCTCAACCGAGAGAAAAGGTGTAGTCAGCTTGGATTTCATCATCCAGCTCTTCACCGACCCGGTCGGTTTCTACAACTCCCACACCCTGCTCATCGCGGATATCGGAATCAACAGCATCCTTGCCGCCTCAATGTTCGTCGTCCTGTACTCGGGCCAGCTGTCGCTCGCCTCGCCCGGTTTCATGGCCATCGGCGCCTACACGTCGGTATTGATGGATCTGCACTGGCACACCCCGCTGGCGCTGAACGTCGCGGTGGGGACGGTGCTTGCCGGCGTCGTCGGCGTGGTGGTCGGATTGCCGGTGCTGCGCCTGCGTGGCGTGTTCCTCGCCATCGCCACCATCGGCTTCATCGAGGCCCTGCGTCTGGGCGTGATCCTGAACTTACCGATCACCGGCGAGGGGTTAGGGCTCCAGAACCCGAACGCAGACCCGCTGGGCGGCGTCAACATGGTTCTGGTCGCCCTCGTCGTGGTCGTTTTCCTGCTCTGGCGCCTGACCAAAGGCCGGCTGGGACACGCCTGGGCAGCCATCCGCCAGGATGAGCTGGCAGCGCTGAGCCAGGGCATCGATGTGGCCCGCTACAAGCTGCTCGCCTTCGCCCTCAGCGCGGTTCTGGCGGGGTTCGCCGGCGGCCTCGAAGCACACCTCAATTTCTTCGTTGACCCGGGCGACGCCCAGTACGGGGTCACACGCGCCGTGCAGATACTCACCTTCGCGGTGCTGGGTGGGAGCGGCAACATTTTCGGGCCCGTGGTCGGAGCCCTGTTCCTGACCACGCTGCCTGAGATCCTCCGATTCCAGGGCTTCGACTACCGCGACATCGTGAGCGGCGTGATCCTAATCGCGGTGATCGTCTTCAGGCCGCAAGGCATCGTAGCCCGGGGCGGCCTCGCCATCGTCCGACCCCGCTGGTGGCCGCGAGCGCAACCCCATGCTTCTTCGCCTGGATGACGTCCAGCGCCACTTCGGCGGCGTGCGAGCCGTCGATGGAGTGTCGCTGGACGTGGAAAAGGGTGCGATCCAGGGTCTTATCGGCCCCAACGGCGCGGGCAAGACCACGCTGGTCAACGTCATCACGGGCTATGTTCCCTTCCAATCAGGCCGGGCCTGGATCGAGTCGGACCAGCTAAGGGGGCTCCCGGCCCACCGTATCGCCAAGCTAGGCATCGCGCGCACCTTCCAGAACATTCGTCTCTTCAAGGACCTGAGCGCCCTCGACAACGTGCTCGTGGGCATGCACTCACGGCGCCGCGACGACACGCTCGCACAGCTGGGGACTCTGCCGCTCTTCCGCCGCGACCAACGTGCGCGGCTCAACGAAGCACACAAGCTCATGGAGACAGCGGGACTCGACCCTGCAGGGGTGGGCAGCCGACCGGCGGGCACGCTTCCCTATGGCGACCAGCGGCGTCTCGAGATCGCCCGCGCCCTCGCGCTGCAGCCCCGCCTTCTGATCCTCGACGAGCCGGCCGCGGGTATGAACCCGTCGGAGAAACACGGCATGCGCGAGCTGATCGAACGCATCAACAAAGACGGCCTGACGATCCTTCTCATCGACCACGACATGCGGCTGGTGATGGGCGTCTGCACGCGTGTCGCCGTGCTCAACTTCGGTCGTAAGATCGCCGACGGTACTCCGGATGAGGTCTCCACCGACGCGAGCGTGATCAAGGCCTACCTGGGCACAGGTGGTGAGCGCGAGGTCTCGAGCGCACCGGGAGCAAGCGGGGTCGACGAGGCCACGGAGGTGGTTGAGGCCGTCGCCACCGCCAAGGCCACCGCAGGGCCGGAAATAGCGATCCTTGACGTCCACGAACTGTCTGTGAGCTACGGCGCCGTGAATGCGGTGCGTGGCGCCTCGCTGCGGGTCGCCAGCGGCGAAGTCGTTGCGCTCATCGGCGCCAACGGCGCCGGCAAGTCAACTATTCTCCACGCGCTGTCCGGCCTGATCCGACCGGACTCTGGCACGGCGATCTTCGATGGTCTAGACCTGACCACCGCGAAGTCCTCCACTATCGTTCGCCACGGCTTGGTCCAGGTGCCTGAGGGTCGCGAGATCTTGGCGCGGCAAACGGTGCTCGAGAACCTCGAGCTAGCCACCTGGGCCAGGGCTGACAGGGCGAGCGGCGGGCAGATCGAGGCGGTTATGAAACGCTTCCCGATCCTCGGTGAGCGCCGGGCCATGCGCGCAGGCACCCTGTCGGGCGGCGAGCAGCAGATACTCGCGATCGCCCGCGGTCTGCTGGCCAAGCCGCGGCTGCTGCTTCTGGATGAGCCCTCGCTCGGCCTGGCTCCGCAGATGGTTGACGAGGTTTTCACCGCGATCGAAGAGATCCACCGCGAGGGGACTACGATCCTTCTGGTCGAGCAAAACGCCTTGCGCGCCCTCGCGATTGCAGACCGCGCCTACGTGATCGAGACCGGCCAGATCCTGCTCAGCGGCAGCGGCGACGACCTGCTCCACAACCCCGCCGTGCGGCGCGCCTATCTGGGAGGGTAAAAAGTAAGTCCCGGGCCTACGCACGAAGTCGAGCCGACTCTAACGTTCGGCTCCGACGTGCCCTGAGGTGCTGATTGGCTGTCATTCTGGCCTGTCAGAACCAGGAAATCTGGCGGGGATGGATGGCGGGGATGGATGGGAATCGAACCCACCCAGGACGCCTCACAGCGCCCCGCAAACGGTTTTGAAGACCCTCGTGGTCGTGTTGAATACGGATCCGGCCCGAAAGGGCCCTTAACCCAACGGTCCATTAACCGTCTGGGAGTCCGCCGGATCGTCTTCCAGCGAGCGCCTCTATGCTACGGGCGACGAGCCAGTTCGACAAGGATGCCCAGGGACGCACTGGGTGTCGTATGAGCCATAAAGATCGGCAACGTGGTGAAACTGCTCGACGCGATGAATCCGGGACATGCGGCAGTGACCTGGCTCAGCACGGTCGGGATCGGATCGATCAGGGTGCGGCGATTTGCTCGCGGATGGCGTCCCTGCAACGGGGGTTGGGATGAGGTCGGGCGCCGCTGATGGACTTTGTGAACTCCACAGGATGCGGAGTAGCGCGGACGAGATGAGCAGCCGTGGCACGTTACGAGTTGGATCAGCGGCAGCGCCTTCTTGTCGACCAACACGGCTCCGCTGCCGAACTCAGCCCCGCGACTGTTATGCAGTTTGCCAACGCACGGTCCCTGACGGTCGCCAAAGGCACCGAGGCCCGCAAGCACGAGTTCGTCGCGCTACCAACCGCGCGCCAACGCGTGTCATTGGAATCGGAGATTGTGCGAACCGGCGAGCGGGGCTTGGGACGCACGGCTCGTCCCTTCGAGCTCGACATACGGCTACTACCCGTCGCGTCCGTTCAGGCATGGCGGCTGTCCTGTGGGCGCGCACTCGTTACGCGCGCTCTGTTTAGGGATCGAGCGGCGTATGGCAAATGGCTCCGACCCATCATCGAGGAACTCGCGTAGAGCGTCTGCTCAAGTGGCCGGCGGTTTTCCCGGCGCCTAAGGAGGTGTCCCGGCTGGCCGGGAAGGGGATGCAGCATCGGCGTGGCAACCCCCCTTAACAGCCGGTCAACCTTGTTCAGGGTCTAGTCTCTCCGTCGACATGCTGCCAGCCGTCCTGATCGCGACGGAGCTGGTGTTTCTAAGCCTGGCCGCGGTGCTGATCGTCCGAGTCTGGCGCCAATTCAAGCGGGACCGCAAGGAACAAGGTGACCTATGGTCGGCATTGGAAGGGGCGGTCGGGCAGCAGGTCGGTCCGATCGCTGCGAGGCTAATCGTCGGTGAACCGAAGCTCTGGGCCGCGATCTTCCTTTGGATCTCGGGCCGCTCCCGCAGAGATGCGCGGGGCTTTCACTACTCAGCATTGTCAAACCTAGGGCTTGTCTCTGCGGTGGTTCTCGGCTTGATCGTTCTGGAAGGAGCGATTGGGGGCCTTCTGGCCAGACTCGCGCCATGGCCGTGGCTGAGTCCAGTGCTCATCATCGTTTCGGTTTACGCAGCCGTCTGGATCATCGGGATTTATGCGTCCTTGCGCGCATTTCCCCACCTTGTCACTGAGCAGGGTCTACTTCTTAGATATGGCGTGCTCGGTGAAGCGTGGATCCCGTGGCGAGAGGTCGATCAGGCAGTTAAGGAGACACTGGTATCACCAGGAGGCATGGACGGACTGTCAACCAAAGGTGAGATTGCGACGTTGGCCGTGGGAGGGAGGACCACCGTGACGATCCGCCGGCGGAGTCCGGGCAAAGTGAAGGGCTTCCTCCGGGAGACTGCCGGCATTAATCAGATACGCATCGCAGTTGACGACCCGGACGCATTTCTCGCCGCGATCACCGCAGCGGCACCGCATCCCGACGAGTCACCGCATCGTAAGTCGTCGGATTGATGGCTAGATTGGCGGCCATCTCGCCGGCGAGCTAAGTTAGACCAATCTGCGGTCAAGAGGTTTGACCAAGGTTTCGGCGCAGATCCGCAACACTTGCGGAGTAGAGTCGGCGCGTGGTGCGCCGAGTGCTAGCCGTGACAACGGAGCGCAGGACGTACTTATGCGTCGCTTACGTTCTGCTGCGGCTGCCACTATTCTTCGGCTTTCTGGCCGTCGGGGGATTCCTTTTCCGCCCCATCGGGGAATTCCTTTTCCGCGCCGGCCCGCTGACCGTGTGGACTCCTCTATTGATCGTTGCCACTGCGGTCGCCGCCTGGGGTGTCGTGGTCATAGAGCGCGTGGTAGCGAGCCGTTGGTATGGATTGCAGCTGGCTCCGCTTGCGCCGGGGCGGCCGCTGCATCGGAGCTTGGCGCGGCAAGGCACCGATCTCATCACCAATCCCGTGACGTGGAAGAGCCTCGCCTACACGTTCGTCGAGGCGCTCGTCGGGTTTCCGTTCGCACTTCTTGTTCTAGTGGGTCTGGCGCTTGGCGTGCTGGGGACTGTGACTTTGGCCGGAACCAGCGTGCTCGGCGTTCTGTTCGCGTTGCTGGGCGCCCCACCAGTCGATCCGTTCTTGTCGCTACGGACGCTGGCGGGCGCGATCCTTTGCTTCGGCATTCTTCTCCTCACTCTGTACGTTGCGCGCTGGGCCACGCCGCTTCAGTTGCGGTTCGTTCGGACGATGCTCGGAATCAGCCAGACAGAACTCGCACTCAAGGCGGCGCAGGCAGAAGCCGCGGCTGAACACGCCCGGGCAGAGGTGGCCGACCGAAGTCGCCGCGACCTCGTGCTCAACGTCTCGCACGAGCTGCGCAACCCGCTCGCCACGATCCGCGCGCACGTCGAGACGCTCCGCGACAACGAGAACGTCGAACAATCCGAGGCTGAGCGACAGCGGTACCTGGAGGTGCTCAACCGAGAGACGGACCGGCTCTCGGGCCTGGTCGACGAGCTGCTAACTCTCGCCAGCGCCGACACAGGGCGTCTCGAGCTCGACATGGCAATGGTCGATGCTTCCGCCGTTGCAACCGAGGTGCACGATGCCATGGCGCCGCTCGCCCTGCGCGAGCGACGCATACGAATCATTTGCAGAAAAGAGGGCGCGGTGAGCGTCAGGGCGGATCGCCGCCGGCTTGTGCAGGTCCTGATGAACCTGGTCCGCAACGCGATCACACACACCCCGGAAGGCGGCCTCGTAGCAATTGAGGTCACAACGGTGGATTCTGGGATCGTCGAGGTCGCGGTCTCCGATACTGGTCCCGGGATCGAGCCCAACGAGATGGACAAGATTTTCGAGCGCTTCTACCGCTCTGACGAATCGCGTTCGCGAGCCACGGGCGGCTTCGGTCTTGGCCTGGCCATCTCCCGCGAGATGGTGACTGCTATGGGCGGCAGCATCAGCGTGGGCAGCTCATCCGGACAAGGCAGCCGGTTTGTCGTGACCCTGGCACGGGCGTAATGTCGCTCGTCCTGGTCGTTGAAGACGAAGTCGACCTGAGCCACATCATGCGTGACCGTCTGATCGCCGATGGGCATGAGGTGGTTGTCGTGCATGACGGCGCGGCGGCGATGGCTGCGGTGGCGAAGCGAGTGCCGGACTGTGTCCTGCTGGATTGGTTGCTGCCCGATGTGGACGGCCTGACCGTTTGCCGGCGTCTACGGGAGGGCCACCTGATGCCAATCATCATGGTGACCGCGCGGACCGAGGAGGTCGACCGTGTTCTCGGCCTTGAGGTCGGGGCCGATGACTACCTGGTGAAGCCTTTCGGCCTTCGCGAGCTCCTCGCCCGCGTTCGGGCCATGCTGCGACGCGTTGACCTCGAAGGGGTCCGGCGAGCTCCGGCCGCCAACGGGAGAGTGCAGTCAGGCACGTTGACGATCGACACCAATTCGCGGATTGCCACGCTGGATGGCGCACCGATGCACCTGACACGAAAGGAATTCGAGCTGCTGACGGTGCTCGTGTCGAATCCAGGCCGCGCCTTCAGTCGCGAGTTCCTTGTTGAGCAAATCTGGGGTACCGACTTCGAAGGTTATGAACGAGCGATTGACACTCACATCACTCGGCTGCGTCGCAAGCTGGGTCCGGTCGGAGAACGGATTGCGACGGTGTGGGGAGTCGGCTACCGGTTCTCAGCCGACACCTAGATACCTCAGTTTCGACACAAAGCCCACATAGTCCGTCGACATCCACCGTCCAGCCTTCTGGCGTGCGCGCAGGCATGGAGGATGGCAAGGACGCTCGCGAGAGCCACAGTCCACCCCGAGGCGGCGGGTGTCGAGTTGCGTCTTGATGCATCTGCCGCGCTCAGCGCAGAGTCGAAGGACAACGCCTGGCGATGAAGCGAGTGATTATCGCTCTGCTAATGCTTCTGTCGGCCGCCGCAACGGCCACCGTATTCGTGAACACGGACAACGCGCAGCTCCAAGCGATGCAGCATGCTGCGGTCAAAGTCGGGCAGCCCTTCACGATCCCAGGCGACCC
>PLYD01000092.1 GCA_003151665.1 Candidatus Dormiibacterota bacterium | reverse complement strand
CGATGGCCACAAATCCGCAGCCGAGCCACACGACCAGCATTCCAAGCTCGATGGCGTGGTCCGCGCCCTCATGGCTGACGATGGCGACGACGACGCTGAACACGATGGTCATCGCCAGCACCGGTGGCAGCGTCAGCAGAATCTTCGCGCGCAGCACCTGCCACATGGGCAGTGGCGCCATGCGAAGGAGCTGAAAGCCGCGCCGTTCGCTCGGAATCGAAGGAGTGGCGAGCGAGGTCGCCATGAACATCGACATGAAGCCGACCAGGAGCACCTCGGCCCAAAAGCCACCCATGCGCTGCGATGGTCGCGAGACCGCAAACACGTAGCCGATGGGGAACAGCAGCGCAGGAAGAAGCCGGCTCAAACGCCTGATGTCGCGCCTGAAGCCCAGCCAATCCTTGCGTGCAATCGCGAACGCCGGGGACGAGGCTCCCCGCACCGGCCTGGCAGGCCGTCGCTCCTTGCGGCTCCATATGGCTTGCGGGCTGCCGAATACGCCGAGGCCCGCCAGCAGCGTTCGTTGATAAAGAACCGCGGCCAGAACCAACAGAACGACGCCCAGGAGGAGCGAGAGCACCGACCAGGCAGCGGCCGCGGTCAGGTTGCCGTTGATGATGGCGGTGAGAGCATGGCCCGGCCATGCGGGCGGCAGCCAGTCGATGCGCTGTAGCAACGTGCTGAGGTTGGCGAGGTCCTGGCGGGAACGACCGCCGAAGGACTGCCGCAGGCTCAAGTTCCACGCCAGGTAGAGCCCGGCGCCGGTGAGGCCCGCCACCGCCGCGGCCACGTCGCGCGCCCTGCGCGCCGGCACCCACTGCAGCACCATGGACATGAGGGCGGTCTGAACGCATGTGATTGCGAGCACCTGCACGAAGATCAGCGGCACCACCACCACGAAGTAGATGGCGGGCGCGCCGGCGCCGGCGCCAACGCCCAGGATGACCGCAAGAAGGATCGAACTGATGAGCAGGTTGGCCGCCATCGCCAGGGTCAAACGTGCAGCGAAGATCTCGATCGTCCGCACAGGCGCGAGCGTAAGCAGAAGCAGGTCTCGGCCGACGAAGAACGTGGCGATGACAGTCGGGAACCCGACGACGAGCATCAGCACCGACAGCCCCGTAAAGCCGCCGACGAGCAGCGGGTCGATCGCCGTTGGAAGGACGAGAGCCGCGCCGGCGCCGAGGCTGAACGCGCCGCCGCCGATGAAGATGCCGGCTGCGATCAAGAAGATCGCCAGGAGCGTCAAGCGCGCGGTTCCCCGCTTCATCAGGCGGTGTCGCAGAGCCAGGATCTCGGCGCGGAGGATCGTACGCGTCCCGATCAACGTGCTCATGCCAGGAGTCGTTCTATGAGCTCTCTTGACTCCGGCCCAGCGGTCAGCTTGAGGAAGAGCTCCTCCAGGCTGGCCTGCTCGCTGCCGGCCTGGGCGCGCAGCTCATCCATCGTCCCTGTCGCGGTGATGCGGCCGCGGTCGATGATGGCGACTCGCCGGCAGAGCGCCTGAGCCACTTCCAGGATGTGGGTGGAGAGCAGCACTGTCGTGCCGCGGCTGGCCAGCTCTTCGAGCAGGTCCTTGACGAGTCGCGCCGACCGAGGGTCCAGTCCGTTCGTCGGCTCGTCGAGCAATAGCACCGAGGGCTCGCGAATCAGCAGCGACGCCAACCCAATCTTCTGCCTCATGCCGTGGCTGTAAGCGCCGATCAGCTCGCCGTCGCGGTTCGCGAGCTCGAACAGGCCGAGCAGTCGCTCCATCCTCTGTTCGCGTTGCGCACCACGTGGCATCCGGTATAGGTCGGCGACGAAGTTGAGGAACTCGCGCCCAGTGAGATGCGGGTGGACGAACGGCTCCTCGTCGAGGTAGCCCATGCGCGCCTTTGCGCTAAGAGGGTCTTTCAGAATGTCGATCCCGTCGATCACAGCAGTGCCTGAGGTTGGGGTGAGCAGCCCGCAGAGCATGCGCAATGTGGTGGTCTTGCCGGCGCCGTTGGCGCCGAGAAAGCCGAAGATTTCGCCGCGCTGTACCGCAAAGCTGACGCCGTCGACAGCCGTCACGACCCCGTATTTCTTGACCAGCTGCCTGGCCTCGACGGAGGGGGATGCACCCGGTGCGATCGAGGTCATCGCCAGCACGTTACCGGAAGTGGCGGCTGAGCTCCGATGCGTAACTCCGGCCCAATGAATCGGTGCCGCGAAGTAGCCAATCGTCAAGTCGGCGGGCGCCACGAGGCGGCGCCTGGGAGACCAGCAGCTCCTGCATCAAGCCCTCCAGCTCCTGGCGAGTGAGCACAACGTCGCGCACGAACAACCCGACGATGTCGCCTAAGGCCAACGTCAATCGGGATGGCAGGTGCACGAGCCGCGGCCTGCGGCGCACCGCGATCGCGACGTCCTGGACCATCTCGGCGTAGGTGATGATCTCCGGGCCCGCCGCGTCCACCACCACGTTCTCGTTCTGGGCAGCCGCCCAGGTTGCGATCTCCGCGACATCTTCGCCGGCCACGGGCTGCACTCGATAGCGACCCATCTCGGGGATCACGAAGACCGGCATGTTTCTAAGCAGCCACGCGATGTTGTTGATCAGGATGTCGCCAGTACCAAAGATGAGAGTTGGTCTGACGATGGCCCAAGGTAGGCCGGATTCGCGAACTATCTCTTCGGTGCGCGCCTTCCCGGCGTAATAGTCGAGGTGCGAGTCAAGAGAAGGATTGCTGACGCTGATGTGCACCACCTTGCGCACCCCGGCTTCGGCGGCGGCCGACATCAGGATCCGCGTGTTGGCGACCGCGTCGCCGAAACCGACGCCGCCGTGCGGGAAGCGAACCCAATAAGTGTTGTAAAAAACGTCGGCGCCGCGAAGACTCTCAACCAGCGCGCCGTGGTCGGAGAATTTGAGCGGCGCTACGTCGACATCGATCTCCTGCGCCCCTGGGCGCTGAGGGTGGTTGGTGAGGGTGCGGACGCTCCGGCCGTCGTCCAGCAGCTTGCGCGCGATGAAGCGCCCCGTATAGCTGAACGCGCCGGTGACGACATCGAACCCCCGTTCCATCACTGCGTCAGAACGGAAAACGAGTGA
>PLYD01000169.1 GCA_003151665.1 Candidatus Dormiibacterota bacterium | reverse complement strand
GGGTGAGAGCTCGTTCGAGCAGCTCGAATGGAAGATCGTGCACGCAGTCATGGATGCCGCGCGCCGCTACGTGAAGTCAGTGGTGATGCCGGCGCTGACGCGAGCCGAACGGGGAAGCCGTTAGCCGCCCGCCTGACGCAGCGCCGAACGCATCAGCTCGGACAGAGTCGGGTACGCATGCATTGCTTTCGCGACGACTTTGACAGGGGTACGAGCCGCCATCATCGCGACCGCCTCATGGATCATTTCACCCGCGTTCTCGGACACGATGTGGCAACCGAGCAGCTCGCCGGTCTTGGCATCGGCCACACACTTGACGTGGCCGTGCTCGATGCCGTCGATCTGTGCTTTCTCTGCCTCGACGAGCGGCGCGAAGCCGGTGCGAACCCTGCGCCCGCCTTTCTTGGCGGCGGCCTCGGTGAGCCCGACTGACGCCACCTCGGGGTCCGTGAACGTCACCCGCGGCACCACGCGCAGATCCATCCGTTCGGTCGTTTGCTTCATCGCGTTGCGGGCGGCAACCCGGCCCATCTCCGACGCGACGTGCGTGAACAGTGGGCCCCCGACCACATCGCCGGCCGCCCACGCCCAGGGCTTTGACGTCCTGAGCTGCTCGTTGACCTTGATGCCGCGGGGAGTCCATTCGATGCCCGCCGCGTCGAGGCCGAGCGCTTTGCCGCCCAGCGAACGGCCGACGGCAACGAGGATCTCGTCCACCTCGATCGAAGCGCCGCTCTCGAAGAAGATCCGCTTGACGCCATCCAGCTCAACCCGCGTCATCTTCATGCGCGTGCGCACCTCGATGCCCTCGGATTCGAACACCGCACGAATCGCGGCGGAGGTCTCAGGCTCCTCAGAAGAGAGGATGCGGGCTCCGTGCTCGATGAGGGTCACCTGCACCCCGAAGCGGGAAAAAATCTGGGCAAACTCCGACCCGATGGGCCCGGAGCCGACTACAGCCAGTCGGTTTGGAAGCTCTTTCAGCTCGAGGATTCCTTCATTGTCGAGATAGCCCGCCTCCCGAAGCCCCGGCACATTGGGCACGATCGGCTCGAGGCCGGCTGCGATCAGCACGGCACGGGCCTCGATCTCTTCTTCTCCGCCGATGAGCAGCTTGCGCTCCCCAATCAACTTCGCCTCGCACGGAAAACGCACTTCCACGCCTGCCTTCTTGAATGGGTTGGAGCCGTAGCGGAGCATGTGGTCTCGCACCTGGTATGCACGCCCCATCGCGCGACGCCATTCAACTTCGGGCGCGCCGACCTTGATCCCGTAGCGGTCGGCGCCACGGATGAGATGGACGAGTCGCGCAGTGCGGACCAGCGCTTTGGTGGGCACGCAGCCGTGATTGGTGCAGGTGCCCCCGAAATGGGTGGCCTCTGCCAGCATGATCTTTGACTTGCCGCCGTCAGCGACTGTGAACGCCGCCTCCGACCCCGCCGCGCCGCCGCCGATTATTACAAGGTCATAAGCGGGCTTTCGGCGCAATGTGCCCTATGCGCCTGGTTCGCCGCTCTAGCCCTTTTCCGGCGTCATCGTGACGTTGCCGTTCAAAGTTGCTCCGTCTTCGACGGTGAGACGTGCGACCTTGACCTCGCCGTTGAGGCGGCCTGAGCCGCCGAGGGTGAGCCGCTTGCGCGCGGTCACGTTGCCGTTGACCTGTCCGCGCACGTTCACGTTGGCCCCCTCGATGGAGGCCTGGACGGTTGCGGTCGGCTCGATAGCGACATCGCCGCTGGCCTTGAGCTCGCCCTCCACGTTGCCGTGGATCCTCAAATCGCCGTGGATGTCCAGGCGTCCGTTGAGGGTGTCGCGAGGGCCGAGCGTGACTACGTTGGTACCGCCGTTTTGCGCGGTCCCGGCCGAGTGGGCCGCGGACTTCTCAGCTTGGGCCATGTGGGCCTCCTCTAGTGGGTTTGATCTGCTTCCCCGTCGTCCTACTCAACTCGGCCTGACACCCTGATCTTGCGTTCGCAGCCAGGGTATTCAGGAGGCTCTGAATTTGGACGAGCTAGCATCGTAACAGGGTGTCATTGAACGTAGAGGAAGGGATCGGGAGGCGGCGAGGCTGGTTTGCGAGCGGCCGCACAGCGGCGCATACACCGCATTGATGGACCCGGATGCCTCTGACGAGATGACCGACCATCTGGTCGATTTCTTCGACCAGATCGCCTCTGTTTATGACAGCTGGGCGGGCGGCCAGCATGGTCGGGTGGCCGCCAGGCTGGTTGAGCTGGCGGCGCCAAAGCGCGGCGAACACGTTCTCGACGTCGCCACGGGCACAGGGTTGGTCGCTCATCTGGTGGCGAGCAAGGTCACGCCTGGCAGCGTGATCGGCATCGACCTCTCGGATCGCATGCTCTCAATTGCGCGCGCGAAGCAAGGCAAGAACACACAGTTCGTCGGCATGGCGGCAGAGCGGTTGGTGTTCCGCCCGGAGACCTTCGACCTTGTCACGATGGGCGAGGCGCTCGCGTACCTGGCCGATCCAAGCGACGCCCTCGCGGAGGCCAATCGGGTCCTCCGCCCTGGAGGAAGGCTGGCGGTTTCGTGCCAGCGGCGCAGCCTGAGCACACGCGCGCAGGACCTCTTCTTCCAGGGGTTGGCGCCTTTGGCGCGGCGTCATTACCTGAGCCTGCCCCGCTACAGCTCGGAGCGCGCTCGATTCGGCGAGCCGGACGTGCTGCCACGGCTGCTCGGGGCGGTAGGCTTCGAGGTAACGCGAATCACTGAGATGGTCACGGGCGGTCGCACGCAAAACGCGCGGGAATGGACCGAGCTCATGGCCGGCGCCGGTCCGCTGCCTTACACGTTGATCACATCGCTCGGACCTCGTTACAGGAGCGAGCTCGAGGCGGAGGTCGAGTCGGCGATGGACAGCCTGGGCGACCCCGACGACGCGTTTAGGTACCACCACTCGTATGTCATTGCGGTTGCAAGGAAGGTGTCAGCGGCTCCCGCCTGATCGTGGCGACGACGACAACCGCGGCCAGGATGCACAGCGCCGCCGCGATGGTGAAGATCTCGCGGTATTCCTGAAGAAACGCCGCCGCGACGAGGCGGCCGAGATGCTCGATCCGCGCGCGCACGTCAGGGTCTGTAAGCTGCGGCGTGCCCAGGATCTGACGAAAGCGGAAAAGCCCGAAAGCGGTCAGCGCAGACAACCCGACGAGCATGCCCATCACGCGTGCCAGGACCACGAGACTCGAGGCGAGGCCGTGGTGCTCCGCCCTCGTCAGCTCCAGGACTGTCGCGGCCAGTGGTGCGATCACGATTCCGAACCCGAGGCCACATGCTCCCAGCGCCAGGTCGGCCGTCCTGAACGGACCGACGCGCGAGGCGAGCTCTCCGGCCTGCCAGGTGGACATCTGAATGAAAGCGGCAGCCGCCAGTAGAGTGCCGAGAACAGCCGTCCAACGGGTTCCCAGGCGTCCGGCCAGGACCCCGCCGACGATCGCGCCCACCGGCACCCCGACCAGAAACTGGGTGAGCAGCAAGCCGGCCGCCAGCTGGTCGAGATTGAAGACGAGCCTCGCAAGAATCGGCACATCCACCAAGGCCACCATGAGCGCGGCCCCGATCAGCAGGTTGGCAGCCGCGACGCCGGCGAATCGCGGGCTGCGTAGCAGGTGGCGCGGGACCAGCGGCTCGAGCGTGCGGAGCTGGCGCCACCCATACAGCGCCAGGACGAGCAAGCTGAGGATCCCGAGCGGGATGAACAGGCCGCTCGTGGCGCGATTGGCGGGATCGTCGGGGTAGAGGGCGACCACCAGCAGCCCAAGCCCAAGCCCGAGCAGGCCGGCGCTCTTCCAGTCGAATGTCCGGGCCGGCCCGTCAACTTTTGGGTCGAGCGCCGACGTGCGATTTCCCTTGTCGCGGCTGGCCACCAGCAGTCCCACAGCGCAGGCGGCCGCCAGCGGCACGTTCAGCCAGAACACAAAACGCCACCCGCCGATTGCCGAGGCGGCCGAGGCGAGGGTGGCGCCATAAATTGGCCCCAGGACACTGCCCGCCTCCTGCAGCCCGGAAACCGCGCCGAGCGCTACTGTGCGCGCACGACGGCTATAGAGGTCTGCTGCCAGCGCGAGTGTCAACGGCACCAGGCCCCCGCCGCCCAGGCCCTGCAGCACACGGCCCGCCACGAGCCAGGGCAATGAACCTGCGGTGGCAGTCACCACTGACCCCGCCGCAAAAACGACGACACAGAGCGCATAGACCGGAGCGCGGCCTCGAATATCGGAGTAGGCGCCCAGCAAGGGCAGCGCGATCACATAACCGCAAAGAAAGCCGGTGACGATCGGGGTTGCCTGCTCGAAGCGTTCGATAGTGAGGCCGACGTCGGTGAGCATCGCCGGCAGCAACGTCACGACGAGGTAAGCGTCGAGCGCAGCCACGAACAGCCCGGCCCCGGCCAGTCCCAGCAGGATGGCGCGCGCGGATCGGGTCTCCTTCACGCCGGATCAGGGCGTGGGCGAGGCGATCGCGACAGGCGCGTTGAATCCGCTCAGGTCGATCTCGACGGTGCTGGCGGCGCCTCTGTCCCCGAACGGCCCGCTCAGGACGGCTTTGCGAATCAGGTGGTCAGCGCCGCCGACCCAGATGGTGGCGGTGACATCGCCCGTTGAGCTGAGCTGGGGCAGCAGCTTCGCGATCTGAGCAGCGCTGTAAATCGCCCCGATCTTGCGAGAGTCGACCTCTGCCACCTTCTCGGTTCCGATGTAGGTGAGGTTGTGCCCGGCCGGGATCATGGCCGGCAGGCCGGTCGTTGCATCGAACAGCTTCGCCAGGTCAGGAACTTCCGCAGCAGTTTTCCCAGTCACCTCGGTGAACCCGGAAAAAGGCGGGCGCAGGTAGACGTGACCGCCAGTGATCACCACCTCCAGGCCGATCAGGAGGTCCTGGTACTTGACCTTGTAGATGGTGTCGCTGTCTGCAGGCAGGCGAACCGCAGCGGTGGCTGACGTGAGCACGTAGCCCTGGAACGAGACGGTGCCCTTGGTGAACGTTAGCGTTGCGCTCACCGTGTTCAGCTTTGCCATCGCAGCGCCCCCCTCGCGCAGGACCTGCCCGGGGTCCTCGGCCTGCAGGCCACCGCATCCGTTGAGGGCCATCGAAATCACCGCCAGGGCGGCGAGCAGCGTGGCTCTGGGCCTTATCACCTCACAACTATCAGCCCCGCATCGGGCCAGTTTGTGACGCTTGGTCCTCCCTGGCGCGCAGGATCAACCGGACTGGACGGTCATAAAACAGGTAATCCCAGGCCCAGTTGACCAGCACGATGAGGCGGCTGCGAAAGCTGATCACGTTCACGAGGTGCACGCCGAGCCACATCAGCCATCCTAGGTATCCCGAAAGCCTGACCGCGCCGAGCTCCGCCACCGCCGAGTTGCGCCCGATCGTGGCCATGATGCCGGGATCCTTGTAGCGGAAGGCTTTCGCCCCGCCGTTGCGGACGAGCTGGACTATCGTTGCCGCGACCTGCTTGCCCTCCTGCATCGCGACGGGGATGAGCATGGGCAGCGGCACTCCATCGACGGAGGCCCCGGCGAGGTCGCCGATGACGAATGCAGCCGGATGGCCGGGCACCTGAAGGGTCGGTTCAACCTTGACTCGCGCCTGGCGCCCAAGCTCGATTCCGAGAGCTTTGCCCAGGTCGGAGGCACGCACGCCGGCCGTCCAGATAACGGTGCCGGCAGCGATCTCCTTGCCGCCCGCCAGCCTTATCGAACGTTCATCGACTGATTCGACCTTCGCACCCAGCATGACCTCGACGCCTTTCTTCTCGAGTGACTTTCGAGCCGCCTCGCGGAGGGTGGGCACGAACGTGCCCAGCGGGGCAGCGGCAGCTTCCAGGAGAAGCACGCGCACCTCGCTAAGATCGAGGTCTCGGTAATCCTTGCGCAGCACGAGGTGGATCAGCTCAACTAGCGAACCTGCGAGCTCGACGCCAGTGGGCCCGGCGCCCACCACGGCGAACGTCAACAGGACGCGCCTTTGCTCAGCGTCCGTCGCCCAGCGTGAGGATTCGAACTGCGAAAGGATGCGGTTGCGCAACGCAAGTCCCTCCCCGAGATCCTTGAGGCCGTAGGCGTGCCGGGCGAGCGACGCGTTGCCGAAGTAGTCACTCTGGCTGCCGGTGGCCAGCACGAGATAGTCGTATGGGATCTCGCCGCGATCCGTCAGCAGCCTCCGCCCATCGAGGTCGGCGCCAATCGCCTCAGCCTGCTTGAAATCGACGTTGGCGAGCGGCCGGATCAGCGAGCGAACCGGTCGCGCAATCTCGCCGGGATCGAGCAGGGCCGAGGCCACCTGGTACAGCAGCGGCGTGAACAGGTGGTAGTTGTTGCGGTCGACGATCAGCACGTCGACGGGCGCACGCTTAAGCGCCCTGGCGCAGGTGAGGCCGCCAAAGCCCGCACCTACGATCACGACTCGGGGGCGGGTCACTTCTCCGGTGGCTTGCGGAACCGTCCCCCGGTGCTGTGACGGCGGTTGGCCATCTTCTCCAGCGCATCGGCTCCTCCAGTCGCCTCGACGAGCGACTTGGGCAGCTTTTGCTTCTTCTTGATCACTGGCGCGAACAGGTCGCCCAGCTTCGCCACCCTGGCCAGGACCTGGTCGGAATCGAAGACCAGCAGGCTCGGGTCGCCGGCCTTGAAGCATTTCTCAACCTCGGCCCAGGACACCGGAGTCGACACCGTGGGGCGCTGGCGAGCGCGCAGCGAGTAGACGTTGACTGTCGTCTTGTACTGGTCGTTCTGGCTCCAGTCGATCAGCACCCGACCCGTTCTCAGCTCTTTGAGCTGCTTGTGGACCACGAGATCGGGGTGGCGTTCCTCGAACAGCTGAGCCAGGCCTTTTGACACGACCTTGGTTTCGACATAGGTGACCTTGGTGTTGAGCGGTACGTAGAGCTGCAGACCCTTTGATCCTGAGGTCTTGGCGCAGCACTCGAGCCCGTGCTCCGCGAAAAGATCCCGCAGCATGAGGCCGACCCTGCAGCACTCGACGATCGTCGCCGGCGGCCCTGGGTCCAGGTCGAAGACCATCGTCCGCGGCTCCGGAAGATTGCCCGCCAATGACAGCGAGGTGTGGAACTCGAGGGTGGCCAGGTTGCCCAGCCACACCAGCGTCGGCAGGTCGTTGCACAGGCAGTAGTACATGTCGCGGTTGTTGCCCCCGCTCCACACAGTGGCCGTCGCGACCCACGGCGGACGGTGCTTGGGGCAGTTCTTCTCATAGAAGAACTCCGCGTCGACCCCATTGGGATATCGCTTGAGCGTCAATGGGTGGTCACGGGTGTGTGGGAGGATCGCCGGCGCCATCCGCGTGTAGTAATCGATGACCTGCGCCTTCGTGAATCCGACCTCGGGGTACAGGACTTTCTCGAGGTTGGTGAGCTTGAGGAAGCGGTCCTCGATCTTGACCTCGACCGCCGTTTCCTTAGCCACCTTCGCGCACCACCTTGCCTGCCGGCTTGTCGGCGCGCAAACCCTTGAACGAAGGTGCGCGCAGCTGGCCGGACCGTGTCCACTCCACGAACTCGAACTCTGCCACCAGCTTGGGCTTCATGAAATGCGCGGCTTTTGGAGGCGAGCCGACATCAAATGGGCTCTTCGCCTGCTCCAGGGGTTTCATCAGCACGGCCAGCTTCTCGAGCATCGCGTCGCTGAAACCGGTGCCGACCTTTCCGGCATACACAAACTTCTTGTCCTTGTCGTAGTAGCCGACCAGCAACGCACCAGGATAGCCGCGGCGCTTGCCCTCGCCCTCGAGCCAGCCCCCGATAACCAGCTCCTGGCGGTTCCGATTCTTCACCTTGAGCCACGCGCCGCTGCGACGGCCAGGCTCGTAATGTGAGTCCAGCTTCTTCGCCATCACGCCTTCCAGCCCAGACTTCGCGCTTGCCTCGAGCATCGCCTGCCCGCCGCCTTTCTCCCAGGGTGGGGTCTGCCACGAGGCGCCTGACAGCTTGAGCTCGGCCAGGAGACGCCGCCGCTCCGTGTAGGGCCTGGTGAGAAGCGAATGGCCGTCCTGCCAGAGCAGGTCGAAAATCATGTAGGTCACCGGGACGAGCTTCATCTTCCGGCGGACCTCGGACTCCGACGTCAGTCCCATCCGCTGCTGGATCTCCTCGAAGCTCGGCCGTCCCTTTTCGTCGAGTGCGACCACCTCGCCATCGAGGATGACCTCACTTGAACCAAGCGCCCGCCCCATCACGTGGATCTCGGGGTAGCGAGGGGTCACATCCTCGCCGCTGCGACTCATGAGCCTCACCCGTCCGCCCTCGACGTAAGCGAGGGCGCGGATGCCGTCCCACTTGAATTCAAACCCCCAGGGTGAGTCCGGCTTTGGGATCGCCGTGGCGAGCTTGGCCATCATCGGCTCGATGCGCTCCGGCATCGGCTTGCGCTCGGGATCCAGGGGCGGATCCATGCGATGGATCATCCAGTTCTTGCCGTTGGTCCGGAAAAGCACATAGCGACCCTGCAAGCGCTTGCCGTGCAGGACCACCATCACCTCACGGTCGGACCATTTCTCCGTCTCGTAAGTGCCCCGGTCCCAGATTGAGACCTGGCCGCCGCCATACTCGCCCGCCGGAATCTCGCCGGCGAAGTTGATGTAGCTGACCGGGTGGTCCTCGACGTGGACGGCAAGGTGGTTCTTCTTGGGGTCGGCCGGGACCCCTTTCGGCACGGCCCAAGAGACGAGCACTGCATCGCGCTCGAGCCGGAAGTCCCAGTGCAGACTGCGCGCATGGTGCTCCTGGACCACGAACCGCGGCGCCTTGGTCTCCTTTCGGGGAACCTTGGCGCCGGGTTCAGGAGTCTGTTTGAAATCGCGCTTCGCCTCGTACTCGGCGAGCTTCTTCGCCACTGATCAAGGTTAAGTCCATTCGCGCCGTTTCTTGGCCGGCCGGCGATCGTGCGGCGGTTCAGACCTGGGCCGGCTTCACCAGCCGCACCTCGAGACCGATTCCCTCCGTTGATATGACGCATGTCTGGAACGGACTCCTGGCGACGAGGCTCTCGAACTGAGCCGGCGAGTAGGCGCGGCGACGGAGCATCTCCAGCGTCCCCTTGGTCATGAATGTGCTGACCCGGCCCAGTTCCATGTTCATAACCTCCGCCTCGATGTCGGCATGAGAGGCGTCGCTGCTCATGTCGTCGATCACGGCCATCCCGCCAATTCGCAAAACCCTGTGCATCTCGGCGAGCGCGATACCCGGTTGAGTGAAATTCTTGAAGGCCGCCTGGCACACGACAAGGTCAAAGGTGCCCGACTCGAAGGGCATCGTCGCGACGTCGCCCTTATGGAAGTCCGCACTCACTCCTGCGAGCGTGGCCTTTTCGGTCGCGATCTCCACGAACGTCCGGCTGATGTCCAGGCCAGTCACCCGAAGCCGGCCCAGCCGCGCCATCTCGATGGCCAGGTACCCCGGCCCTGGCGCCACCTCCAATACATGGGCGCCATCCGGCAATCCGGCCGTGAGCCTCGCGGCCTGCTTCCGATACTCCTCCACCTGTTTGCCTGAGTTGCGGATGCCCGCGTACCACCGGGCCACCAGGCCCTCCATCTCGGGACCCTTGAACCGCCAACGTCGCTCTGTCATCGCCACCATGTCATTCTCCTTCATAAGCCACTAACGGCGTTAGAGGCAAGGTGCGCAGCATATGCCTAACGCTGTTAGGATTGCAAGCATGAGGTCGGAATCGTTGTCAGGGGAAGCTGAGGAGAGGACGCCTGGCCTAAGCCGCGCCGGCCTGGTTGAGAGGGGGCTCAGTCTCGTCCAGGAAAAGGGCCTCGACGCCCTGACGATGCGGGCGCTGGCGGACCGGCTTCACGTGAAGGCGGCGTCGCTCTACTGGCACGTCCGAGATCGCCAGGAGCTGCTCGACCTGCTGGCCGACTCGATCCTGGAGGGCGTTCACGGCACGCCGACCGGCCCTTGGCGGTCGGTCGCGCGAGGCACAGCATTCGCGCTCGCTGCCGGCGTCGCCGCCCAGCGCGATGCTGCACGCATCCTCCTCGAGGTTCCTGACGCCCTCCAGCGCAGTGCCCCTTATTTGACTGTGAAGCAGAGCCTGCAGGACGCGGGGTTGCAACCGACCGAAGCGGGAGACGTGGCCTTCATGCTGATGGTCCACGTGATCGTGGATCGGGCCACCGGCAAAGCGCCGCTGCCAGAGTCGGGCGCTGTCGCCTCGATCGCTGTCGATTCCGGCTCCCGCGGCGTCGTCCTCAGGCACGGCTCAGAGATGGAGACCTTGATACGAATCCCGCCCGGTCTGGCCTCCGCCGCGCCGGCGATCGTGCGCGGCGAAACGGTGAAGGTGCGGCGCCTGAGGGGCGTAGGTCTTGCTGAGATCGAGCTCAACCCGCGCCATCCGTGGCGTTTTCAGATCCAGGGTCCGACGTGGAACACGGTCTTGAACGTGGGTGGTCTCGACGTGCGGGAGATCAAGCTCGACAGCGGAGCGGCGAAGGTCGAATGCTTTCTGCCTCGACCACGCGGCGTGGTGCCCATCATCGTCTCGGGTGGAGTGGTCGGCGTGACCCTGCACAGACCACCGGGAGTGGCGGTGGTCGCGGACATCAGCCCGGGCTCTGTTCGCTTGAAGCTCGACGCGTTTGTGGTTAATGCCACCACCACGGATCTTCATTGGGAAAGCGCTGGCGCATCGGGCTCGGCCGACCGCTATGAGGTCCGCATCAATGGGGGTGCGGTCCAGGTGACGCTGGACGACAATGCAACGGAGCAGCCGATGCCTGCCTCAGCCGCGAAACCAGAATCGGATGGGCAGCCCGCGTCAGCGCTCGAGATTCTGCTGGATGGGGTCGAGAGACGCGTCAACGCCCGTTCGTGAGCTGACTCTCAGCTCCGCGCGGCGCCGACCGGTCAGAGACAGTGCGGGCCTTCGGCATGCCTTAACCGGCCGGGTTCACGTTCGTGGTCGTGCCCAGTAGCCTCCGCCAAAACGATCTGGAGGCGCGCATGGTTTTCCTTACTGGCGATCCCGACCTGAGTGCGATCACCAATCTCATCAACCCCTGGATCCATATTGGGCAGGCGTTGGTGGCTTCGGTCGGCGCTTTGGCTTTGATCGGTGCCTTGCTGTGTATGCCATAAACACTGCAGCCGGGACCGTGCCTGATCCTTTGAAGAAGTTCCTTGGTGATAGTGGCGGCGATCAGCCGGCGAATGACGGGCGCCAGCTAAAGCGGCCGCCGAATCCGAGCAAACCGAACCGCGAGCTGGACGCAGCAAGCAGCCGCGAGCAACACCATTCCGACAAGTACGGCTGCCCCTCCAAACCCATACAGCCAGTAACCCTCAGGTGGAGTGTTTTGCAACTGGTCTGCTGAGGGACTGTTTTGGTTTGCAAGCGCAGCCAACAACACCACGACCACTCCAATCAAGCCGGGGAGAGCAGATGCTCCTGCCGCTCCTAGCCGTCCGCGCCATGCGAAAACGCACGAGATCACGCTCACCACGGTCAAGCCCAGCGCAAGCCAAATCGTAAAAGTGGCGACTGAGGACGGCGGAAAGAAGCAGTAGCTGAGAAAACCTGGGTGCTCAGGGCAGAAGCCAGCAGCCGGCGACACCAGAAAGGCAATCTCCACTGCTGCAGCGAGGATTGAGGCTGCAGCGGCAATCAGCGGCAAGCCGACGGTCAGCGCTCGGCGCATGCCAGCAGGCATCCAGGCAGATCATGGGGCCTGTTGACGAAAGCGACCGATTAGCCTGTCGTAGTCATCTGGCTGGTCAGGATCAAAGAGGTGCGAGCCGGGCGGAAACAGACGACCCCCGACGTTCTTCTCTTAACAACCTAGGCTCCAAATCCTCTGTTGCGCCCCTAGCCTGCGAGCTAAACCACAGGAGGCGCGCATGTTGTTTTTCGCTGCTGACCCGGACATCACGCCGATCACCACCCTTATCACGACCTGGATTCACATCGGCCAGGCGCTGGTAGGTTCCGTCGGCGCTTTGGCATTTATTTTTGCGTTCCTCTGGAGGATCACCGCGGTGGAGGCGAAGTCTGCGCTGGAGGCCAAGCAGTGGATCCAGCGCATTGTCGTCGGCACCATAGGCGTCGAGGTGGCGGGCGCCCTAGTGACCATCCTGACCAACTCTGTGCCGACGTCAATCCACTGACGAAATGGATAGCGTCCCGTCGCTGCTCCAGGCGCTCAGCCAGCTACAGGCGCTGCTCTGGCCGCTGGTCCACCCCGACAAGGTCATCGCCTCACTGCTCGAAGATAGCCTCGGCCTGCTGCTCAAGGTCTGGTTCGGTTTCATCCTGCACACCACCGACTTCGAAACCGGAAAGGACTTCGTCTCCAACGTCACGATTCACCGCTTCGAGCCGGCGGTGCAGCTGGTGGCCGACTCAGCCCTGGTTCTTGTCGTGGTCGTCGCCTGTTACAGGCTCATGTGGGGGCACGACGTCCGCAGCCAGTACACGGTGCGGGCCCTGCTTCCGCGACTGATGATGGGAACGCTCCTCGTCAACTTTTCGATGCCCCTATTCCAGCTCGTCGTGCATGCGAGCAACGTGGCATGCGAGGTGATCCAGGGCTTCGGCACCATCCCGAACTGGAACACTTGGTGGGACAACTATCGCCTCGACCAGACGGATGGGATCTGGCAGATCATCACGACCGGGGCGCTGGTGGCTGGCTACGACGTGCTCGCCGTCGCCTACCTCGTCCGGTACGCGATCCTCATCGTTCTGGCGATCACCGCACCCATCGCCGGCTTGCTGTTCACGTTGCCGGACACGCATTACCTGGCCAAGCAGTGGGCTTCCTTATTCGTGACAAACCTCCTAATGCAGCCCGCCCAGCTGTTCGTGCTCGCAATCGGATTCGGTCTCGAGAATGGAGGCCACACGCCAGTTCACCGCCTATTCGCGCTGGCGTCGTTGCTGATCGTGTTCAAGGTGCCAGGGGCGCTGGGCGGCGCCGAGAAGACGGCCCACAAGCTGGAGTCGGCGCTCACCACGGGGCTGCACGGACTGCAGCACGTCATCGCAAAGGCTGCCTGATGGGCTGGTTGCGGGTGGCCGGCATTTGTTTCGCCGCGATGTTGATCTGGGTGGTCGGCGCTTCGAGAGTGACCAGCCACGAAAAGCTTGCTCTCACTGCGATCGTTCCCGGCGCTGTGATGACCCAGCCCTTCGGCTGCTCGTCATTGGTCCTCGAACCGTTCGATCCTTACTGCCCCAGCCATCACGTGCACACAGGCGTCGACCTGGCGGCGCGCGTGGGTACCCCCGTCCACGCCGCCGATGCAGGACGGGCCAGCGTTGGATTCGACCCCGGAGGCGCAGGACTTTATGTGGCCGTGTCCTCGGACAGCCACGTTCGAGCGCTCTACTGCCACCTGTCGAAAGCTGAGGTCCACGAAGGAGAGCTCGTCGTGACGGGCCAGGTCGTCGGCGAGGTTGGGGCGACTGGCCTGGCGACTGGCCCCCACCTCCATTTCGAGGTCCAGGTCGACGGCCGCGCCATCGATCCGGTCGCATGGCTCGCGTCTTAACAACCTGGGTGTGCAGCACAAAGCGACCTACCTACGCTTTAGTCAATCAAACGGAGGTGATCGGAAAGTGCTCAACAAAGTGCAGTTGATCGGCAACCTGGCGGCAGACCCGGAGGTCAAGGCCACGCCTAAAGGCGTGTACGTGGCGAACTTGCGGCTGGCCACCAACACGTATGCAGGGAAGGATGAGGAGGGCAACGGCAAAGAGGAGACGGAATTCCACAACCTCGTCGTGTTCGGCAAGCGAGCGGAGTTCGCCGGCGAGTACCTACGGAAAGGTCGCTTGTTGTACGCGGAAGGTCGCCTGAGGACACGAACGTGGACCGACACGGCCGGTCTGAAGCACTACAAGACAGAGATCGTGCTGGCCGCTCTCGAGCTGCTCGACCCCAAGCCGTTGGAGATGGCCACCTAGCGAACGGCTGCCGGTCGAGGTTGCGTTTGACGCGCTAGGAGGTAATGATGTAATCGATGGCTGAGGATTTAGACTCCTGGTTCACCGGCCGCCTGCCCAAAACGTGGTTCGTCGGACCGCCCGAGGTGTCCGCCGACGGCGATGAGGTGCTGGTTCTGGGCATGCTCCCCGACGTCGAGCTGGCGGAAGGCACGTCAGCCGACGGCCGCTCGGCCGCCCGGTCAGCGCGCATCGACCGGTTTCGGGAGGAGACCCGCGAGGAGCGTGTCAAGATCGCGCGGGAGGCCGAACGCCGCTTCAAGAGGAGGGTCGCCTGGGGAGCTCGGTGCGGCGACGAGACCAAGATCTTCACCACCCTGAGCGTCCCGGTCATGACCCGCCTGCGGATGTCGGAGCGCTCGATCCTCGACACCCTTGTCGCCGGCGGGGTGGCACGCAGCCGCAGCGACGCCCTTGCGTGGTGTGTGAGGCTGGTGGGCATGCACCAGGCTGACTGGATCCGCGGTCTTCGCGACGCCCTGGTGAAGGTCGACGAGGTCCGGAGCAAGGGCCCGCTGAACTAGGCCTGCTCGCTGCAGTAGCGCAGGTTCCGAACCGGAGCTTCGTCAAGACCGTTGATACCCTGTGGCCACTTTGACAGTCGAGGACGATCGCCGGCAGGTCGTGATTATGGGCGCCGGCCCGGCGGGCTTGACGGCCGCCTACGAGCTCCTGAAGCACGAGATCCCCATCACGGTGGTCGAGAGCGACACCGGCTACGTCGGCGGGCTCGCCCGCACTGTCGAGCACAAGGGGTATCGCTTCGACATCGGTGGGCACCGCTTCTTTTCTAAGAACCAAGAGGTCGAAGACCTCTGGACTGAGATCCTGGGCGCCGAGATGCTCACCCGAGACCGGCTTTCGCGGATCTACTACCGCGGGCGCTTCTTCGCCTACCCGCTTAAAGCTTTCAACGCGCTTTGGAACCTGGGCTTGATCGAAGCGATGCGGTGCATGGCCAGCTACTCGCGCGCACGCCTTTTTCCGATCCGCAATCCGCGGAGCTTCGAGGACTGGGTCCGCAACCAGTTCGGATGGCGGTTGTACAGCATCTTCTTCAAGACCTATACGGAGGAGGAGTGGGGAATCCCGACGACACAGCTCCCAGCCGACTGGGCAGCCCAACGAATCAAGAGCCTTGACATGTGGCTGCTCGTGAAGAGCATGCT
>PLYD01000082.1 GCA_003151665.1 Candidatus Dormiibacterota bacterium | reverse complement strand
CGTTCTCGTGGTCGCAGTTACAGGGTTCGGGGCATTCGCACTCGTTGGTCGAAGTCTCGGTTTCGAGGTCGGTGGTCTGTTCCATGTAATGCATAACGCCGAGGTTAGGGCGAGCGGTGATATTCGTCCAATCAATTGATTAGATGTCGGCGATAGGGAACGGCAATATCAGGTATTAGCCGTCAGCAGCTCCAGGAACGCCGCCACTATGCCTTCCGCCTTGCCCGAGTCGAGGCGGCGATAAGCCACGATCGATTGGTACATCGGGGGCGCGTCCTTCATGTTGACCCTGCGGAGCGCCTTCGTTTCCACCTCCCGCGCCACGGCGGAGCGCGGCAGGAGCGCGACCCCAAGCCCCCTCTCGACCATCTTCTTGGCCGCCTCTATCGAATCCAGCTCCATCAAGCCCCGCGGCTTCACCCCGGCAGCCAGAAAGGCCGCCTGGGTGATCTCGTAGTAGCTCGACGTGAGGTCGAACATGATCATCCTCTCGGCCGCCACCTCCTCCATGGCCACGCTGCGGCGCTTCGCAAACGAGTGGCCGGGCGCGCAGACGAGCACGAGCTCCTCGGTGTGGAACTGGCGCATCTCGAGGTCGGGATGCCTGATCGCACGACCCAGCCCGATCTGCACCTCGTCGCTGAGCACTAGATCGACGATGTCCTCAGAGTGCCCCGTTCGCACCGACACCTCGACCCGCGGATGGTCCGCGACGAACTTCTCGAGGAGCTCGGGCAGGATGTAGGTGCTGACCGCGGGGGCCGCCCCGATCATGAGGTGCCCGGCGGACGCCGTCCTCACCTGCTCGAGGACGTCGCGGCCGTCACCCAGCGCCCGCAGGGCGCGCTCCGCGAACGGCACCATGGCGCGGCCCGCATCGGTCAGCCGCATGCCGTGTGGGGTGCGGACGAACAACGGTGCGCCCAGTTCGCGCTCGAGCCCATGGAGGCGTGCGGTCAGCGTGGGCTGAGTGACGAAGAGGGCCTCGGCGGCACGGCTGACGCTGCCCCGGCGCGCCACCTCGAGGAAGCCCTCGATCTGGACGAGCTGGATGCCTCGAGCCTTGCCGTTACTAGATTCGTCTATGGACATCGCGGTGAACCCAAATTCTATCTATGGGCCCCGCGCCGCGATGGTTGTTTAGCAGCCGCGGTGGGATCCTCAGCTGCTCCGCTTTCTAAGCAACACCGCGGTTGCGGCGATCGCCAGGGCCCAGACAGGGCCCATCGTGATGACGAACGGCCGGATCGTGTCGCTGTTCGAGTGCGAGACTTTATCGAAGGCCTCGAACACAGCGACGGTGCCGTATAGCAGGATCACGAGCCCGACAGCAACCCAGATGACGGTTCCGAGCTTCATGTCGGTGGCAACGCCCCACGCTCCTGGTCGGTTACGACCAGAGCCTTATACACATGTTCGCCGGCCCTCACTGGCACCTTGAGGTAGTTCTCGGGCGGGGCAAGAGGGCAAGCCCATCGCGGGCTGTAGGCGCAGGAGGCGTTATATGCGTAGTTGAAATCGATCACGACCTCCGGCGAGCCAGGCGTGATCTCCAGCGCCAGGCCATCGGTGTCCTTGGCGGTGTCGAACAGGTAGCGCCCTCCACCATATGTCTCACGACCTGAGGTCGCGTCGCGGAAAGGCACGAACAAACCGCCTGCGTATTGCACCAGGCTGAGGACGGTCAAGCGGCAGGCCTCACCACCCAGCTCGAATACCAGCGTAGCCGCGCGCCGGTATCGCACGGCCCCGTCGTCGCCGCCGGTGTCGATGAGCAACTCGCTCCCGTCGCCGTCCTCGACTCGCGCCTGGACGCGGTACTCCGGGTCCTGTGAAAAATAACTCAGGCCTTTGAAAGCGGCGCGTTCGTCCGGCTCGATTGGCGACTGAGGGTGAGACGTGAAAAGCGCATCGCGTCCTCGCCTGAATTGCTGGAGCGCATCCGTGCCGCGTACGCGGTACAGGTCGCCGACTCGCCGGCGCCAATCGACCAGGTCGAGCAGCGCCTGCGCTACCACTTCTCCCAGTGGACGATGCCATCCAGCGGAATTCGCTGCGCCGGCTTGAACTCACCGCCGGTGCTGAACCCCATCGCAAGCAGCGCAGTCTGCGTATACCGCTCATACGGAATGCCCAGCAGCTCGGCCACCTCGCGCTCATATCTGAGATGAAGGGTCGTCCAGGATCCGACGACGCCACGATCACGAGCGGCGAGCATGAAGCTCCAAGCAGCCGGAAGAACAGAACCGTAGAGACCTGCCATCTCCATGTTGGAGACCCCGGGACGATCGACGCGGCCCTCGATGCAAGGGAGGACCATGACCGGCACCTCGTGCATGCGGTCGGCAAGGTACTGCGCTGACGAGGCCACGCGAGGCAGCTGTTCGCGTCGCGGGTCGTCCTTCGCATACCTCTGGCCGCCACTCGCCGCGTACGCGTACCACGACTTTCGATACAGCTCGCCGATGACCTGCTTCTTGTCGGCGTCGGTGACGAAAACGAACTGCCAACCCTGGCTGTTGGAGCCAGTCGGGGCCTGGACCGCAACCTCGAGACATTCGAGAAGCAACTTGCGCGGGACGAGCCGGTCAAAGTCGAGCCGCTTGCGGACCGAGCGGGTGGTGGTGAGGACTGTCTGTGCGTCCATGGGTCAGGACTCCGATTCCGGGATCAGCCGGTAGCTGGCTGCGGGGGGCAGGTTAGACAATGCCTGGTGCACGTCGTCCTCGCTGGCATCCATCACTGACAGCACGTATCGCTTGCCGTGTGGGACCGAGGAGGCTGAGGTCGATGTGGTCGGCGTTATCGCGATCGTCGAATCAACTGCCTGTGTCCCGACGACCACCCGTGCCGGTTCGACCTCATGTTTCGCGGGCCGCGCCGCTGCGTCAGCCCTCAGCACGCGCCAGTGATAAACACCGATAAGCACCGCGACCACCAGGACGGCGAGGTAGTGTCCGAAGTCGAGATTGGAAGTACTGCTGAGTCGAGGCGTTGCGCTGAACACCTGTTGAAGCACGACGTTCAAGATTCCGATGCCGGACCCGAGCACCGCGAGCACGGTGACGAGCAACGCCGCCCATACGTACAGGCGCCGGCTCAGCGACTGCCGGTCACCCGGCCATGGTGCGTACCGCCAATGCGCCAACCACACCACTACGCCGACGACGAACAGGGTCGCCCAGAAACTGATCGGGTCCCTCCAGTCGGTAGCCGTCACTCCGATGAGCGGGGCCTCGATCTGCTCGGCGAGGTTCCACAGGACGCCTGCCGCACCAGTTCCCAGCGCTGCCATCGACACGAGGGCAGCGAGGTTCGTGTACAGACGGCGCACCCCGGCCTGGCGGTCGACCTCGTGCGAGCCGGTGTCGCGCGCAAGGCGCCGGCGCAGTAGGAACCACGCGGCGCCGTACACGACCAGGACCGAAACAGGCGCCGCCATGGCGGCGACAACGTCGTTGCCAACGTTGCCCGGGTTGCTGACCCCGAGCAATCGCGCGAGGGCGTAGTAGAGGATCTGCGCGGCTCCGATCAGGGCGAATACCATGCAGACGGCGACTGCGATGAAGCCCTCGAGGGCGCGCAGCGTTGACTTGCGATCGTCTTCGAGGTACCTCTGAGCCAGCACGCGCCCATGGAATCCCCAAAGGACGGCGCCGCCCGCCAGCAACCCGATCGCGTCACCGATGTATCGGCCCTGGTCCGTCCCGAGCGAGCTGTTCATCAGCCGAAGCCAAACGAGAATCAGCAGGCTGGTGGCGCCCGACAGCATCATCAGCAAGCCCACCAGGAGCGCTGGGTACATGTACCAGCGGCGCAGCGAGTCCGATCGCCCCTGCTCGCCGACCGCGGCCCGGTCGCGCACGGCGATTCGATAGTGCAGAGCCCAAAAGGCCCCGAGGACCACGGCAATCCAGGCTGCTTGGGCCGTGGGGAGAAGACTGGCATTCGCTCCGCATACGAACGGCGTGAACACATTCTCGTTCGGGTTGCTGACCGCGGGGCAATCGAAGATGGGGTGCAGGTAATTGGATATCGCGGTATCCAGCGCAATGGCAGCGCCGACGGACATTACGAGGCAAGCCCAGTAGATGTACAGGCGGCGTATGGCCGAGGCTCGCTCCGCGGGGTCCCTGTGCGCGTAGCGGCGCGCGAACCAGAAATGCACGCCCCACACCACCAGCCCGACCACCGTCGCCGCGGTGGCACCGGCGAGGGCGCCCCTGCCTGCGTCGGCATTGGGGTCGTTGAAAACGAACAGGAGAACGTTGAATCCAAGCGCGGACAAGCCGGCCGCCAGCGTGCCCAGGGCGGCGGCGCTGACCAGGTACAGATAGAGCCGGCGCAGGATCATGGCGCCAACCGTACTACCATGCGCAAGTGATCTCTCAGGAACTACTCGAAGTCCTCGCCTGCCCGAAATGTCACACGAAAGTGGAGCTCAAAGAGCCTGACCACCTGCGCTGCCCGCAGTGCAAGGTCCTGTATCCGATCGTCGATGGCATACCCGTGATGCTGATCGAGGAAGCGAAACCCGAGTAGAAAAGCGAGCACTCGCCTGGCAGGGCTGGCCGGGGTCCCCCCGGCCATGACTTTGTCCTCTCCACTCAAGGCGTCGCGTGGAGGGAGGCTAATTCGTAATTAATCCCATCCCGGATGACGAGCAGGCGCGCGCGAAGCGCAGACACTCAGAGGAGACCGACTGGTCTTCTCTCATAAGTCGGGCCGAAGGCCCGACTAAGCGGCGCAGGCGTACCGGCTCGTGTCCACTGGGTGACGGCCGTTCACGTCATTGAGGTCGGAGCTGATCTCGTCGTCGGTCAGTGCATACGCCTGATTGGGATCGCTGGCCGAGATCGCGAACACGATCCCGAGAACCTTGCCCTGGAGATCGACGAGCGGGCCGCCTGAGTTGCCAGGCCGCACCCTTCCCTGGATCACATAGACCTGGCGTGTGACCGTGTTGTTGCTGTAGATGTCCCGCCCCCCCGCTTCGACGGCACCGTCGACGATTGCAGGCTCGATCCGCTCAGGCCCGCCACCGGGATACCCGATCACCGCCCCGCCGGTGCCGCGCGACGCGGGCGCGAAGCCCAGGCCCGGGCTCGTGAGGTCCGGCACGCTGAGGAGGGCGAAGTCGCGCGCGGGATCGAAGTAAACGACGGTGGCCGGCAGGTCGTCACCGGCGGCCGTTTGCAGCTTATGGGAATGCGTGCCGGAAACAACGTGGGCGTTCGTGACCACGTAGCCGTCCCCGATGGCGAATCCGCTGCCGGTGACAAGGCCACCGCAACCAAGGCTGGACACCTTGAACACCGACTGGGCGGCATTGTTCACGCCGGGCGTATCGACAACGCTGGGGGCCGGAATCGGAAGCGCCGCCGGCAGCGTGGGCTCGAGTCCCGCGAAGACGGCTGGAAATTGAACCCCGGCGAGGATGTCCCCGACGCGTGCGAGAAAGGCCGGGCGCTGCGGCGCGATGGTGTCCAGCTGATGGAGCACAACCGATTGCTGGATTTGCTGCGCGACCTCTTGGCTCGGTCCACGCGAGAAGCTCAGGCCCAGGAACCAAATGACCACCAGCACGGCCAACGCCGAAAACGCGGCGCCGCCCAAGGAGTCACTGATGCTATGTCGCCCGCCGCGCAAGATGCGCTTTCGGATCGGCTCACCTGTCGCGTAGCCGATGCTGGATCCGAGGCTGCCCCCGATGATCAGCACGAGGACGGCCCCGAGCGGACGCGCGACCGGGCTCGTGACGTGGATGTAGTCCAGCACCGGCTGCGCCGCAATCGCTCCGAGCAGCACGCCGGCCAGCAGGCCGAGGTACTGCATCATCGAGAGCCAGAACCCACGGCGGTAGCCGTTGGCGACGCCGATCAACGTCGCAGCAACGATCACCAGATCGACGAGATTAGGAATGCCTTAAGAGTAGATGGGAGTTGTTGGCCCCCGCTTCGTCAGCGTGCTAGTGCTTGGGGGGAGCTTCCGGTTCAGTGTTCTCCAGCTGCGCGTCTGCCGCCCGGTTGCGGGCGTCGCCGCGCAGCACCCACCATCCCAATCCGACAACCCCCAACGATGCGACCAGAAAGGTGATGCTCATGTAGAGCCACGCGGGCACCCATTCGCCGGCGTTGAGGAAGATCACGTCGCTAGCTCGACAGCGCCGGTATCGGCACTGGGGGCTGCCCGCTCGCCTCGCTCGCCTCGCGCAGGTCGCGAAGCGGCATGTAGCTGTGAATCGGCGGAATCTTCTCGAAGTTGTAGGGCGGTGGTGGCGATGTCGTCGCCCACTCGAGCGAGTTGGCCTGCCACGGGTCGTCTCCCGCGATCTCGCCGCCACGCCAGCTGCGGATGATGTTGATGAGGAAAAGCAGAACCGAGAACGCGATCAGAAACGAAGAGACGGTGATGATCATGTTGGTGGTGCCCCAGGCGGGGTTGGTGTAGGTGGCGATGCGCCGCGGCATGCCTTGCAGCCCCAGCGTGTGCATGATCAGGAAGGTCCCGTTGAATCCGATGAACAGGGTCCAGAAGTTCCATTCGCCCAGCGTCTTGCTGAGCAGGCGGCCTGTGATCTTCGGGAACCAGTAGTAGACACCAGCGAAGATCGTGAACACGCTGCCTCCGAACAGCACGTAGTGGAGGTGTGCCACTACGTAGTAGGACTGGTGAAGCTGCGTGTCGACAGGCACTGATGCCAGATAGACACCGGTGATGCCCCCGATCAAGAAGGTCGCGAGAAACCCCCACGCGAACTTCATGGGCACAGTGAATTCAATCGAGCCCCACCAGGCGGTCGCGATCCAGTTGAAGAACTTGATCCCCGTCGGCACCGCGATGAGCATCGTCATGATCATGAAGAAGGTTTCGACGTAGGTGTTCATACCGACGGTGAACATGTGGTGCGCCCACACAGTCATCGACAGGAACACGATGCCGAAGAGCGCAGCGACCATCGACATGTAGCCGAAGATCGGCTTTCGCGCAAAGACGGGGATGATCTCCGAGATCATGCCGAAGCCGGGCAGAATCATGATGTAGACCTCGGGGTGCCCGAAGAACCAGAACAGGTGCTGGTAGAGCACCGGGCGGCCCTGGGTCGTGAAAAACTGCGTCCCGAGCTGGCGGTCGCACTCGACAAGGATCATGGCTGCGGCAAGGGGAGCACCGACGATCAGCAGCAGGATCGAGGTCGACGATTGTGCCCATACGAACAGCGGCATGCGCGTGAGCTTCATGCCCGGCGCGCGCAGGGCGACGATGGTGGTGAGGAAGTTGGTCGAGGCCATGATTCCGGAGATGGCCCAGACGATGATGCTCATCGCCCAGAAGTCGACTCCGAGGCTGCCGTTCTGGTACGCCTTCTCGGTCAGGGGCGCATAACCCGTCCAGCCGGCGTCGAGCGCACCCTTGCCGAAGAGAAAGCCCCCGTAGTAGAGCAGAATCGAGACTGGGACCAACCAGAAGCCAAGAAGGTTGACGCGGGGGAAGGCCATGTCGCGGGCGCCGATCATCAGCGGCACCAGGTAGTTGGCGATCCCCGTCAGGAAGATCGTGACGAAGAAGAAGATCATCGTCACGCCATGCGCGGAGAGGAGCTGATTGTAGGTCTCCGCGTCGACCACTGACAGGTTGGGTTGAGAAAGTTGCAGCCTGATGATCAGCGCGAAAATCCCGGCCAGGACGAAGCTGAACATGCCGGTGACCATGTACATGATCCCGATCAGCTTGTGATCGGTCGTGGTCAGCCAGATGCTGATCGGCTTGAAGAAGGTGTCGTCGTACTGCTTGGGACGGGGCAGGGTGGGACGGGGCAGGGTTTGAGTGGCCGCCATCGATTCCTTATCCTACCGCCGAGCGACTCATGGGCTTGGTGACGGAGTGGCAGGGGCCGCTGCGAGCTGCTGCTGCACCCAGGCGTCGTAGTCCTGCTGACTGACCGCCTTCACGATGATCTGCATGGTGCTGTGGCCGGCGCCGCAGAGCTCCGCGCATTCTCCACGCCACGCGCCGACCTGGTCGATCTTCAGCCACGCGTAGTTGGTGTACCCGGGGACGGCATCTGTCTTGCCCGAGATCGCAGGCACCCACCATGAGTGGATGACGTCGGTGCCCTCGAAACTGAGTCGGACGAGCTTGTGGATCGGCACCTCCATAGGCGTCACGTCGCCGGCCAGCGTCCCCTCCTGGTGGACCGTGAAGCCTTCCGGATACGAATAGGTCCAACCGAACTGGTGGCCGGTGACACTGATGTTCATGTCTTCGTTGGTGATCGGCACGAAGTCCTTGTTCAGGGTTAGGAAGCTGTAGCCGGCGATAACCAGGACCACGATCAAGGGGATGATGGTCCAGGTGAACTCGAGCCCGTTGTGCCCGTGGATCTGGGGCGGCACATATCCCACCGGTTGCTTCGAGCGCCGGAAGCGAAGCACCACCCACAGCAAGGCAGCCTCGACGCCGATGAAAATGATGATCGCGGGGATGGAGATGGCGATATAGAGGTTGTAGATGTCCTGCCCGTTCGGCGAGACGGGGGTCGGAAAGATCGGGGAGATGCCGCCCAATCCTTCGCAGGAACTGAGAAGGAAAGCGCCGGCGACAAGGCCGAGGATTGTGAGCGGCAGTCGGCCGCGTGGTTTCACGGCGCAAAGTGTATCTGAGCACGAAGTAGCTGTCGGCCATGGCTGACGGGCGATGGCCGCCGCAGGGAAACCCGATAGAATCCAAAATCGACTGTGACGGCAGCGAAGAAGTCTCGATATGTCGATGTGTCGAACCCAAGCCTTGCCGTGGACTGCCCGCGATGCGGACTGAGAACGGCCCGCTTCGACGAGTTCTGCCGCAATTGCGGCTACCAGCTGTGGCCTTCCAGCCGTGCTGCATCCGCCGCCTTTTTGGCCTGGCGCGCGGCCGACCCCGCACGAGCGGCGGCCTCGAGGTTTGACCTCGAGATTCCCCAGCACATCGACAACACCGTGGACTTCGCGGCTCGCGCCCGCGAGCTCGGCATCCATCTGTTCCCGAACAGCAACTGGCCCTTCATCATCTGCCTGGGCATCTTGTTCCTCGGGCTCGGGGCCATCCCGTTTTCCTCGACGACGCGAATCACTCTCGCCGTGATCGGGGGCGTGATCTTCCTGTACGGAGTCGCCGGGTGGGTGCTGGTCGAGGACGTGAAGATGTATCCAGGCGACAGCGCTGAGGCTGGCGCGGACGTGCATCACTGATGGCTGTGGCCACGATGCAGCACCAGCCGGTCCACGAGCCGGTTCCCGAGTACCCGGCGATCAAGCCCGGGATGATGGGCATGTACATCTTCCTCGCCTCCGAGGTGATGTTCTTCGGGAGCCTGTTTGCGGTGTACTTCTACATGTTCGGCTCGCACCCCACGTGGCCGCCGACGCCACCGGCCGGC
>PLYD01000094.1 GCA_003151665.1 Candidatus Dormiibacterota bacterium | reverse complement strand
ATGAACCACTGGTCGATGCCGCTGCGGCGCGCCAGAGATGCTGCATCATCGCCTTGCCGCAACGCGTGTAGCAGGGCAAACAACCGGCGGTCGTTGGGCTGATCGATGAGGTCGGCGCGCTCGAGCTCGGAGACGGATGGCGGCTTCTGCTCCAGCGACCGCATCGCCTTGGTCAACGCCGCCTCGAAAGTCCGCTCGATGGCCATCACCTCGCCCGTGGATGCCATTTGCGTGCCCAGGCGCCGGTCGCCCGCCGGAAACTTGTCGAACGGCCATCGCGGAATCTTGACCACGCAGTAATCGAGCGCGGGCTCGAAGGCCGCGAACGTCCGACCGGTCACCTCGTTTCTGATTTCTTCCAGCCGGCGGCCGGCGGCCACCTTCGCGGCGACTCGCGCAATCGGGTAACCGGTGGCCTTCGAGGCGAGCGCCGATGAACGGCTCACACGCGGGTTCACCTCGATGACGTAGTAGTCGGAGCTCTTCGGATCAAGCGCGAACTGCACGTTGCAGCCGCCCTCGATGCCGAGCTCGCGAATGATCCGGATCGCAGACGACCGAAGCATCTGATGGTCGCGGTCCGAAAGCGTCTGCGCCGGCGCGACCACTATCGAGTCGCCGGTGTGCACGCCCANNATCGCTCGACGAGCACCTGGTGAATCGGCGAGGCTGCAAGCCCTCGTTGGGCGATTGTTTTCAGCTCGGCCGCGCTGGTCACGAATCCGCCGCCTGTTCCGCCAAGTGTGTATGCGGGCCTGATCACCAGCGGCAAACCGGCCTGGGCCGCGAACTCGTCGACCTCCGCCAACGACTCGCATACCCTCGACGTAGGCACCGGCTCGCCGATGCGCTCGAGCATCTCCTTGAAGGCCTGGCGATCCTCAGCGTTCCTGATGGTCTCGAGGCTCGCGCCGAGAAGCCGGACCTGGTAGCGCTCGAGCACGCCGGCCTTCGCGAGGTCGGTCGCGAGGTTGAGCCCGGTCTGGCCGCCGAGCGTCGGCAGCAACGCATCGGGACGCTCTCGCGCGATCACCCGCTCCACCGCCTCGACGGTCAGCGGCTCGAGGTAGACGCGGTCGGCCACCTCTTCGTCGGTCATGATCGTCGCCGGGTTGGAGTTGACGAGAACCGTGATGATGCCTTCCTCGCGAAGCGCCTTACAGGCCTGCGTGCCGGCGTAGTCGAACTCCGCAGCCTGGCCGATGACGATCGGTCCCGAGCCGAGGATCAGGACCTTCTTGGGCTTCGCAGGCTGAACGGCTCCACCGACCGTCCTCAGCACCGGCCTTCGCTCGCGAACCATGTCAAGGAACCGGTCGTAAAGATGCTGGTTGTCTTGAGGCCCCGGGCAGCCCTCGGGGTGGTACTGGACGCTGAAAGCAGGCAGCGTCCTGTGCGCGAGCCCTTCGACGGAGCCGTCGTTCAGGTTGCGCTGCGTCACGGCGAGGTCGCCGGCGGGAATGGACGCGGCATCGACCTGGAACTCGTGGTTCTGGCTCGTGATGTGAACCAGGCCGGTCTCGAGGTCCTTGACGGGGTGGTTGGCGCCGTGATGGCCAAAGTGCAGGCGTGACGTCGTGGCGCCGGCGGCCATGCCCAGGATCTGGTGGCCGAGGCAGATGCCGAACAGCGGAATCCGGCCGAGGGCCTGGCGTGCGAGCTCAACCGGTCCGGCCAAGACGGAGGGGTCGCCAGGGCCGTTTGAAAGAACGAGGCCGGCGGCTCCGGTGGCCTCAACATCGGACCAATCGGCCGTGTGCGGCAGCACGATGACGCGGCAGCCCCGCTCGCGCAGCGACCGCAGGATGTTGCTCTTCACACCGTAGTCGACCACCGCGATCGTCAGGCCCGCGCCATCGGTCAGGTGCCGTGGCCTCAGCTCGGCCGGTAGCGGGTCGAGCCACTCCACTCGCGCGGTGCGGGAGGTCTCCGCCACCAGGTCCTGATCCGACAGCGGGACCACGCGGCGCGCCGCCGCTGCCAGCTCGGCCAGGCGCGACTGGCTGGGCGGCTCGGCCTCGTGAGTAAGGACCGCGCGCTGCGTGCCGTGGGTGCGCAGGTGGCGCGTGAGGGCCCGCGTATCGATCTCGGTTATCGCCGGCACGCGCCAGCGCCGCAGGTACTCGTCCAGCGAAGCCTCGCTCGAATGGTGGCTCGGCTTCGGACAAGCCCAGCGCACGATCATCGCGCGCGCCCATGGACGCGACGACTCCGCGTCCGCTTCGCGAACACCGTAGTTCCCCTGCAGGGGATAAGTCATGCACAACATCTGGCCGGCATACGACGGATCGGTCAGGACCTCCTGGTAGCCAGTCATCGCCGTGTTGAAGACGACCTCTCCCTCGCCGACGACGTCGGCGCCGAGCGCCGCGCCCACGAATGCTCTGCCGTCCTCGAGCACGAGGGCGGCGTGCCTCTTCATGGACCCGTTCGCGCTAGCTGACAACGATCACCGCCTGGTCGATCCCGTCCTCTTCCTCGACCAGGACCTCGATCCGCTCGGTGTCAGACGTCGGCACGTTCTTGCCGATGTAGTCCGGCCGGATGGGCAGCTCGCGGTGGCCGCGGTCTATCAGCACCGCCAGCTGGATCGCGCGAGGCCGGCCGAAATCCATCAGCGCGTCCATCGCAGCGCGTGCGGTGCGTCCGTGATGGATCACGTCGTCGACGAGGACGACCACCTTGCCATCGATCTCCGGGATCCGCGACGTCGCTCGATGAGATGGCTGGCGCAGGTGACCGTCGTCGCGATGCTTGCTGGTGTCGAGCACGCCGACCGCTACCGGCGCGCCCTCCAGGCCGGCCAGGTTCACGGCGAGCCGTCGCGCCAGGTGATCTCCCTTGGAGAACACGCCGACCAGAACGAGGCCGTCGATTCCCCGGTTGCGCTCGGCAATCTCATGCGCGATTCGCGAAAGGGATCGCCGGATCTGGTCCGCATCCATCACAGTCGCCTTGAGCCGCTTCTCGGTGATGCTCATCCCAGTAAGCGATCGAGCAGAGCCATCCGGACGTGGAGACCGTTGTGGGCCTGGCGGAAGTAGGCGGCGCGTGGGTCGGCATCGACGTCGGGCGCGATCTCGTCTACCCGGGGCAGCGGGTGCATCAGGATCGCGTACTTCCTCATGAGCCCGAGCGATCTCTTGTCAATCCGGTAGATGCCCTTGAGCGCCTGGTAGTCGGCAGGGTCGGCGAACCGCTCCTTCTGGATCCTTGTCTGGTAGACGACGTCCACCTCGGGCAGGACTGAATCGAGGTCTTCGGTTTCGACCCACTGGATGTTGTGCTCGGTGAGGTGGGCCTTGATGTCGTCGCGCATGGCCACCTGCGGCGGCGCCACGAACCAGATCTTGATGTCCTTGAACTTGCTCAGCAGGTAAGTCAACGAGCGGACAGTGCGACCGTTCGCCAGGTCGCCCACCATCGCGACCCGGATTCCATCGATCTTGTTGAGCTCGTCCTTGATCGTGTAGATGTCCAGCAACGCCTGGGTTGGATGCTGCCCGGGGCCGTCGCCTGCATTGATGATCGGGACGCTGCTGACGGCCGCCGCGCGCTTGGCGGCGCCCTCCTCGTTATGTCGCAGGACAATCACGTCGGCATATCCGCTGACAATGCGGATGGTGTCCTCAAGCGTCTCGCCCTTGGCCGTGGACGAGAACTCGCGGGCGTTGTC
>PLYD01000048.1 GCA_003151665.1 Candidatus Dormiibacterota bacterium | reverse complement strand
GGTCGACGCGCTTGATGGACTCCGTTCCATACGCCATCGCCGCGATCGCCTGAGCTCCACCCATCCGGTACACGGTATCGACGCCTGCGATGTGCGCCGCCGCGAGGATGGAATCCGGAACCGTGCCATCCGCACGCGGAGGCGTGGCCAGGGCCAAGTCCCGCACGCCGGCGACGCGAGCCGGGATCGCTGTCATCAGGACGGTGGACGGGTAGGCGGCGCGCCCGCCTGGCGCATAGAGGCCTGCCCGACCCACCGGGCGGCTGATCAGCTCGAGACCCGATGGGTCGCTCGTCGACACCTCGACTTGTCGCGAATGGAAATCGCGGATGCGCTTGGCTGCGAACTCCAGCGCAATGCGATCTCGATTGTCAACGCGTCCGGCGGCCGCGGACAGCTCGCTCGACGCAACCTCGAACCTCTCCTCGCTCCGTGGCGTCCAGCCATCGAACTTGGCACTGTATTCGCGCAAGGCACTGTCGCCTTCTGCCGCGACACGGGCGCAAATCTCAACTACAACTGCGCGTTCTTTTTCAAAGCGAGAGAGATCGAGCCCTCGGCGAGACGGCTGCAACGCCGACCACGCGCTTGCGTCAAACCGATTCATTGTTTCGCGGCCGGCGAAGCCGCGGCCCTGGCGCGTGCGGGTTGCTCGGCGGCGGCACGCAGGCGCCCGACCAGCGACTGGACGGCGGCCGTCCGAGTTTTCAGGCTCGCCTGGTTCGCGATGAGGCGCGCCGTGGAGCTCCCGAGGATGGCCGCAATGCGCAGCTTGTTCTCGCGAAGGGTGCGGCCACTGGCCGTGAGGTCGACGATGCCGTCGACGAGGCCAACCTGGGGCGCCAGCTCGACCGAGCCATGAAGCCGGACCACCTCGACCGATTGGCCGTGCGCGTCGAACCAGGAGGCGGTGGTTCGGGGGTACTTCGTCGCGACACGCAAGAGTGGCGGCCAGGTCTCCGGCCCGGCGAGCTTCGACGACGCCGGGACCGCGAGCACGAGCCGGCAATCCCCAAATCGCAGGTCGACCAGCTCGTAATGCGCGCCGGGCGACTCCCAGAGCACGTCCTTGCCAACGATGCCAAGGTCGGCTGCTCCGTGGTCGACGTATGCCGGGACATCGGCGGGGCGGACGAGGATCACGCGGACGGCCGGCCGATCGACGAGCAGCTGGCGTCCCAGCTCGGCCCCGCTCAACCTCGCCACACCGGCACGGCCAAGGATCTTCAACGCGCCTGGCAGCAACGCACCGGTCGGGAGCGCGACCGAGACCCTCTCCTTCTTCATGCCGGTGAACCCACGAGGCGCCCGGCCACCTGCTCGGGCGGCAGCTTCAGCATCCGGCGACCTGGCGCCGACCACGACGTCGAAGTCGAGGTGTGGCAGTGGATGAGGTTGACGGCGCCAACGGCGCGCCACCAATCAACCGCGTCTTTGTGATTCCTTGGCTGCGTGTCGACCACGGCCCGCATGCCGAAGAGCCGCAGTGTCGAGCCCAGGCGCAGCGCGGTCGAGAGCCCCGCGGCATCCCACGCGACTGCCGCATCCAGCCGCGGCAGCTCGGGTGGTCGTGCGGCGCGAGTCAGCATCTCCCAAACGAGATCCAGCTGCACGACGAAGCCGGTGGCCGGCGCCGGCCGACCAAAGCGCGCCAGCAGGCCGTCATACCGCCCGCCCTGGGCGACAGGGCGGCCGAGGTCCGGACCGTAGCCCTCGAAGATGATGCCCGTGTAGTAGTCGAAGTCCCTGATCGCGCCGAGATCGAGGCTCACGACGTCGCCCAGCCCGTGGGTGCCCAGCAGCTCCAGAACGCGCCCGAGCTCTGACAGGGCACGCTCCGAGCGGTGGTTGCGCACGAGTCCGCCCGCCGCTTTCAGAATTTCGGCGCCGCCCCGCAGAGCCGGAAAGCGAAGCAGTAGCTCGTGTTCGGCGGAGCGCAGAGTCGTACGGCTGAGCAGCTCCTCGAGGGCGACGAAGTCGCGCGCCGCGAGCGCGCCGCGAACCCCGGCCTTTACCTCGGCCGGCAGCTTGACCGCATCCATGATCCCTTGAAAAAACTCCGAGTGGCCGACATCGACTTGGTACCGGCGCAGGCCCGTCGCCTCGAGGCAACGCGCCGCAAGGGCGATGACCTCGGCGTCGGCGACGACTCCCGACGCTCCCACCAGCTCTGCCCCCACCTGGTAGGTCTCGCGCCTCTGCTGAAAGCGCCCCTCATCGGTCGAAAGCACGGGACCGGCGTAGCAAAGGCGCATCGGCAGGGGCGCCGACCTCAGCTTGCCCGCCACCACGCGCGCGACCGGCACGGTGCGCTCGCTGACCAGGGCGACGACCTCGCCGCGCGCGTCGGTGAACTTGAAGAGGCGCCGCCGCTGCTCGGGGCCGAGGCCGAGCTCCAACACTTCGGTGCTCTCGACCATCGGGGTGATGACGTACCGGTAACCCCAGCGACGCATCTCGCCTAGAACCGACTCCTGGGCTTCGCGCAAGACCTCTGCTTCATTGGGGAGGAGGTCGCGGAATCCGGGCACACCGCCCAGCGGAACTAGTCCAGGCGACGCAGGACTACGGTCGGTGAAGTGACCTCCGGGCTCGGGCCACCGACCGTCGATCAGCTGTCATCGTCGTCGTCCTCGTCATCTTTGTCATCGTCAGTGCTCTCGACGAATTCCAGGGGTTCGGCGTCGTCGTCGACAGCGTGCATGCCTTCCTCGATCTCTCCGCCCTCCACGACGGCATCCGATGAGGTGGTCTCCTCATCGTCCTCACCGGCAAAGATCTCAACCTCGCGAGCGAGCAGGCTCTCCTTCGTGTAGGGGCGGAACTCGACCTCGCGCTTGCGTCGCATCGGGAAGCTCGGCTTGCCGGCGAACTTCGGGTCCTGGTAGGTCTCGCGAACAATGAGCTTGACGGCGGTGCCCTCGCAAGACATGACTCCTGCCTGGTACCTGTTGCCACCGCGCATGAACTTGATCAAACGACGGGCGAGCTTGGCCTCGAGCAGACCGAGCTTGACGCCGCGAGAGGTCTCGGCGACCACGCCGTCGCCATCGATCCTCAGCTCCGCGACATCGCCTGCCGCACCCCGGGAGCAGATGTCGGACCCAGGCGAATTCTCGAGGGTGG
>PLYD01000134.1 GCA_003151665.1 Candidatus Dormiibacterota bacterium | reverse complement strand
CCGATCTTGCCGACTCCCGCCGCCGTCAGGTACATGGCCGCCGGCGAGCCAAGGCCGCCCGCGCCCAGGAGCAGCACGCTCGAGGACAGCAGCTTGCGCTGGCCGGCTCCGCCCACCTCGGGCAGGATGAGGTGCCGCGCGTAGCGGGAGACCTGATCTGGGGTGAAGCGGCGAGCTGGTGCCATCTCAATTCACTATACCCAGGGACCCTCTGGGCTTATTCCTAGGATTCCCGCGCCTGCTTCCTGGGTCCTTGCCCGCTTATTCCTATAGTGAAGAGTCCATGGAAACTGAATACTTGGACGAAGAGCAAGTCATCGCCCTGTACAACAAGGTTCGAACCGGCAAGCGCACCTGGCCGACCGAGATCTGGTCCTCGCCCGCCGCGCTGCAGTACGCGGTGACGATCTTCGACTACTGGATCCACAACGTGATGGGCTGGAAGGGCTGGCCCGACGCGCGTGGCAAGGTGAACCCGGCGCTGCTCGAGGAGCACCGGCTCGCAGACCTCGTGGAGAGCGTGTTCGTCCCCGAGTTCGGCGACGACTGGCTGGACTTCGAGGTCGTGCTCAACGAGAGCATGCGGCTGTCAGAGGACGAGTCCTGGGCCCCCGACGTGGCCGACCGCCAGGAGCGAGTCGAGGCTGCGTTCGAGCATGCATTCGAGCAGCTCATCGGCTCCCCCAAGCAGCAGCCCAAGCTGCTGCCCACATATCACCGTTTCCGCAACCACCTGCTGCGCATGTGGAGTGCGTTCCAGGAGGCGCAGGCCGAGCATGACAAGGCTGAGCGCGAATCTGCTGAACGGTTCTGGGCGCAGCTTCGTCTCGTCCGCAGCACGCGCGGCCAGGCGGCAGAGGCATGGTCGATCGTCAACGTCGAGGACGAGCGCCGTGGCGAGGTGACTGTGATCTGGGGCGAGCCGCACCCCTACTGCCTGGTGATCCTCGACGATGATCTCGAGGCCGGTGGTTGGGAGCAGGTGATCTACAGGCTCGAGCAGGAGATCCTGGTTGAGGAGCCCGGCGTCGTCAGCTACGCCGTGTGGCACAAGGGCTTCGTCGGCGAGTACTACCGGTGCGCGGACTGCGGCGAGCTGCACAGCCAGTTCGACGAAGACGGTGCGAACGAGCTTCGGCTCGACGACCTGGAGCCGCCGGACGAGCCCTAGCGACGCTCTGAAGAAGGCTAGCCGACCGTCAGCGTGTAGTTCTTGCCTTCCCAGCCCGTCATGTAGTGAGCCGTCCACGAGAAGGTGCTGCCGGCCGCTAGTTTGTTTGACGGGACCTCCGCCACCCAGACACCAAGCGTCGTGTCGATGGCGTCGACCTCGCCAAAGGTCTTCCAGTCGTCGAAGGAGTAATGGACCGAGCCCGGTCGCGGCAGCTGAACCCGCAGGCGCCGTCCTGGCGCGAGCCACGTGATCTGATGCCGGTGGGTCCAGACAAACGCCGGCTCGTGCGCCTGCCCTTCTGTGTACCGCCGCCGCGCGGGCAGCACGATGTCCGGGAAACCGCCGAGGGCGATCGTCACCAGCAGCTCGAGATACTCAGCGTGCGCCCAACCTAAAGGCGAGGCCGAACCTGTGGCGCGACCGAAGTACAGGCCCTTGGCAGGAATGTCCGCCGCATCCCACACCTGCTCGGGCAGCATCAGTCCCGGCCCTGCGAAACCTTCGAGCGACCGCACGATCTCGGCCGCGGGCAGGCCCATAGAGAAGAAATGGCGGGCTCTTTCGCCCGTCAGCACCGGCCACGCGCGCCCGCGGCCACTGCCATCCCACGGCGACCCGTCGTCCTTCTCGCCGTAGAGATCGCCGGCGTAACGACGCCAGCTGGGGCCTGCCGGTAGCGTCACCTTCAGGGTGGCATCCACTCCCTGCAGGCTGCGAAGAATGCGTTCGTCCTTTGGTCGCCGCAAGCCGTAACGCACCAACTCCAGGAACTCTGGTGCGACGGCGCCTACCGTGGGACGCATGTCAGGATCGCCGGCGAGGCGGACGTACTGGCCGCCAGGCGTGGAGCACCACGTCTCGACCCGATCGTTCCAGTAGTCAGCGACGGCGCGAAGGTGGCCGGCCGCCACGTGCTCGCCTGCCTCGTGCGCGAACTCGGCCGCGACGATGAGAGCAGCGATGCAGGCGGCCAGCGTCGAGGGCGACAACCCGCCGAGGTCCTCCCATCGGTCGAGCTGGGTGAGCGGGCCTTCGCGAATCAAGAACTGGGCGGCCGGCCGGACCATCACGGGATACGGGTCGTGGTCCAGGAATCCTGCGACGCCGAGGCGCCAGGCGAGAAGGATGGGCAGCGCGACCTGGTCGAGCTCGGTCGAGGTCCAGTGCGGCGTGCCGTCGACGAACCAGTTCTGAAACCAGCCGCCATCGGGGCGCTGGCGCGATTGCAGGTGGCGGAACGCGCGCAGAGCCGCGGCGGTGTCGCCTGCGTCGAGAAGGGCGGTGGCGATGCGGCACAGGTCGCGCGGCCAGACGAGGTGGTAGACGTGGTTGCCGTTGTGGTTGCTCTCGCCCCACGGCGAGCAGGGAGCCGCGACGAATGCACCCGCGTGCGATTTGTCCTCGAGGCAGCGAAGTACTGCCAGCGATGACGTGGCCAGCGCGCCTTCGTCGCCACTCACCTTGCTGAGGGCCAGTGGGAGATCGGTCTGGGTTCTCCAGGCGCGCTCGAATGAAGCCCGCACGTTGCCCGCACCCTTTTGCAGGACGTGACGGGCAACCTCCTCGGCATCCGCACGCGTGTGCGCGAAGCCGATTGCGATCTGGAACGCGCCGGCGCGGATGCCCAGCTCGGCACCGACCGCCACGTTGCCCGGCCCCGCGCGGTCGTACAGGTTCGTGAGATAGCCGTCGCCGTCGTGCAGGTCGACCTGTAGGTCCGAGCTCTGGAAGTAGCCGATCGTCGCTCGGCTGAATGGTCCGACGATGCACATCCATACGTCCTGCTGGCGCATCAGCAGGGCTGGAGGGTGCGTGTCGAGGACCTGGCCGAAGTTGCCCTCGCTGCCCGGTTGCCAGTGGGCCGAGGACTGCAAATAGAGGCGGACGTCGGGGAGCTCGGGCGTGAAGGTCGCGGCGATCAGGAGTGCATTTTCTTCGGGGTCCGAGAAATATTCTTTGGTGAGTCGGTACTCGTGGTGGGTGCTCTCGACGATGAAGCCGGGCGTGCCCGGCGCGAACCACTTGACTCGGTGCTGTCCATCACCGGCATCATCCACGGGTGGGGCGCCACTGGCGGACGCGAAGAAGCGAAGTTCGTGCAGCGCGACTCTGTCGATGGAGGGAAAAAAGACCTCGCTGAGGGCTCCGTCCGCGAGCGTGTACCAGAGCTTGCTCTTGGAGCCAGGCGCGGCCCCGAAAGCCATCTTGCGACCGGGACCCCACATCGGGGGTGCTCCTGGGCCTCCTGGTGCCTCCATCGGCCGTTAAGTATGCGGAGAGGTCACGGCCGATAGAATCGAGCGACGATCCCGATCGACCGGGGAGGTGGCTGAGTGGCCGAAAGCACCCGCCTGCTAAGCGGGTAGGGGGTGTAAAGCTCCCTCGAGGGTTCGAATCCCTCCTTCCCCGCTCTTCGCCAAGTTTGCGAACGCCGCTGTCATGAGCTCGACGACCTCAGCCTCGCGCTCAGGTCGGGGCACGTACTCGATGACCATGCCGTCGCGCACTACCAGACCTGTGAACAGGGTCGCAAGCAGCTCGCGGCGTCTGACCGAATCGCCCTTGCGCCATGCCTCAGCGACACCCTTCAGGTTCACTGTCCGAGTCGGCGCAGTGGTCGCGGTCAGCTCGGCACGCAGCTCCCCAAGTCGATCACGCTCGCTTTGATACTCGGCCTCGGTGATGTGCTGCCAGAGGTACAGCTTGCGCAGGCGCTCGACCGTGCTGTCGAGCTGAGCCACGGCGTCCGGTGACTGTCTCGGACGGGAGCTCGAAGCCTTGACCGCATCGGCGAAGTCGTGCAACTGCATACTTTCCAGTCGCTCGAACAGAGCGCTCGCCCAGGGCAGAAGTCGATCCTCACGGACCGTCTTGCGCGACCCGGAGCAGCGCGCATCGTCCGCGACGTCGCGCCTGCACCCGTAGTAGGCGACACCGTAGGTCTTGGAGGCGCGCATCGGGCGGCCACAGGCGGCGCAGATGAGCAGGCCGCTAAAGACATAAGAAGGACGAGCTGAGCTGCGACCCACTCGAGCATTGCGCTTGATCATCCCCTGGACCTGGTCGAAGAGCGCTCCCTCGATGATCGCCGGCCACGCCGCGGTGATGAGCTCGCCCTGGCGCCGGGCGCGGCTGATGGTGTAGGTCTTGCCGACAAAGGCGACGTTCTGAAGGAGGTCTACGACCGTGTCCGGAACCCAGCCCAAGCCCTTGGTCCGCGACCCGGGCTTCGTGACGCCATCAAAGTTGAGGCGCGCCGCCAACTGGCGCGTGCTGAAGCGTCCACCCGCATATTGGGTGTAAAGGCGCCTGACGACCTCCGCCTCGTTCGGCTCGATGACCAACCGCCCGCCACTGCTCTCGCGGCGGTAGCCATACGGCGGCATGCCGGTCGGCGCGCCCGTCGCGTTGAGGTGCCTGTACGCGGCGGCGATCTTCTCGCCGGTCATGCGCCGCTCCATCTCATGGGCGGCGGCCAGCACTGCGTACGAGAAGCCGCCAACCGGTGAGCGGTCGAAGGTGCCCTGGACGAATACGACCTGGATCGCCTTGTGGGCTGGCTCCTCGAGCAGCGCCTTGAACTCGGCGGCCAGGAGCGTCGAGCGGAAGGCGCGCGACTGGTCGTAGGCCGCTACCACGTGGACGCCGCCGGCCCGGATGCGCGAGAGCATCGCGTCATAACCGCGGCGGGCCCGCTTGCCGCCGGACACATCCAGATCGCTGAAGACCTCGACCTGGTCGCAGCCCTGGACCGCAGGGAGAGCGCGGCACCCGGTCTCTTGGACTTCCGGTGATGCGGTCCGCTCGTAATCCTTGTGGCGCGATTGGCGGATGTAGATAAGGGCGAGGATCATCTTCGACGCCTCAATGGTCGCTGCCCTCGGCGTTTAGCGGGAGGCTCATCAAAGGGGTTCGGCTTCTGCTTCCGGCCTCGCTCCACCCACTTCGCTACCGCGCGATAGGTCAGCCCGCTATAGGCCGGCCGGAAGTGTTCAAAGACGGCCCGGGTCGGAGTCATGAGCCCTGCACGCACGTGCTTGTTGTAGATGTCGGCCATCGCTTCGTACGTCGGCCGCGTCTTGCCCGATGCAGGCTGGACTCGCTTGACCTTGTATTGAGCGGCGAGCTTTCGCAGCCACACGGTCGCTTCGCGCTTCTCCTCGGGAGAAACCGCGACCTTGCCTTCCTCGATCTCGGCCCGGTGACTATCAAGCTCCTTGAGCCGCCTCCGCTTCTCCTTGTCGATCAGTTGCGCCCATCCTGAAAAGCCACGATCGGTGCCCCGGATCAGGGTCGTGGTGATTGGCTTTGGCTTTTCACGACCGGCGAGGGGGTCGGAACGGCCCGGCGCCGAGCCGCCGATCACCGAACTCACCACATGAAAGGGCACCGACCGCAGGACTACAGCAACGCACTCGACACGTCCGTCACCGTGATCTGGCTCAGCGAACAGTAGATCGATCGCCCAGTCGCTCCGGCCGGGCCTTGGTAGTTGTGACGCAGTGAACACAGTTCGGAATGGTACGCTTTTGGGAAAGTGCCGTCAAGTCGCGGAGCCGACTTTCCCGACCCCGGATTTACGTCGATGGGAAAGAGTTGTCCAAGCGTTCCCAAGTGCGTACCGTTTGGCCCGATGACTCCGGCAGAGTTGGCAAGGATCGCAACCGCTCGCGAGCTGGCTCGCACCGGGGCTGCACGCCGTATCCGCCTCACGGCCGGACTGAGCCTCTCTGAATTCAGCGAGGCCATCGGCGCTGCGCCGAGCGCGATCTCTCGCTGGGAATCCGGCCAGCGCACACCTCGTCCTCGAGTTGCTCTCCGCTATGCAGCCGTGCTCGAGACCCTCCAGCAGGTGGCGCGAAGATGATCTCTAAGCCGACCCGGAGCGCGTTTGCGTCGCCCCTATGGCTTGACCTTGCTCGTGTGGTGGCCGCGATCCAGGCCGACCTTCAAGCGCAGCGCTCGGCTGACAAGAAAATGGCCCGCAGGGCTGATGACCCTCGGGCCGAAGGAGCTGCCAGGACTAGTGGCGACTCCCTACGCCAAGCCTAATCCACACGCCCAAAACAAGGGCGGAGCTTGCACATGCGGCCGGCTGAGCTGGGGCGTCGTCGTGGACCTATGCCTCGAGCTGCAGGCTGCGCGCGAGCAGCTGGCCACGGTCGACGAGGATCTGGCGGAGCTCGTAGCCCACGACCGCTTCCGGTTCTACTGCCTGATCGGTGGCTCCGCGCTCACCGAGGGTGACTTTCGAGCGAAGGTCAGGCACGAGCTCGCGACCGGGGAGCACATCTGATGCCAGAGATCGATTCCTGGCGTGCGGACTTGGAGAAGCGTGTCGATGACCTGCAAGCGGCCGTGGCTCACCGGCGCATAGACGCCGAGAGTCTTTCGCGCGACCTACCTTGCCAGGCCCTGAAGGAAGCGATCGACCACCTCCAATCGGCATGGTTCTGCATCGGTGAAGCGCGGGACCACATCGGCGGGCACAAGTAGATGGTCGGGCGCAAAGCCAGCTTGCTCAGCATGAAAGCCGTCGACTGGTTGTGGCCCAACCGGCTGGCGCGCGGCGTCCTCTCAGGTTTCGACGGAGACCCGGAGCGCGGCAAGTCCCAGATCCTCGCGGCGTTGGCCTCACACATCACCACCGGCATGCCCTGGCCCGATGGCAGCGCGTGCGAGGTCGGAGGCGTGATCATCGTCGGCGCCGAAGACAGCTGGGAAGCCACGGTGGTGCCCCGCCTCGTGGCGGCCGGCGCCGACTGCTCGAAGGTGCGTCTCGTGGCAACGATTCCGGCCCAGGACGGCGGCGAGAGGTTGATCTCAATCCCCGAGGACATCAACCTGTTGGAGGGGTTGATCATCGAAGACAACGCGCTGTTGATCGGCTTCGACCCGCTAAGCGCCTTCCTCTCCGACTCGGCCAACGCCAACAGCGAGCACGACGTCCGACGCGCCATGACGCCGCTGGTGGAGATGCTCGAGCGCACAGGCTGCGCCGGCGTCGCACTCCGACACTTGAACAAGCAGGACCGAGTGCCAAATGCGTTGTATCGAGGGTTGGGGAGCATCGGCTTCTCCGCCTTGGCCAGGACCGTGTTCGGCGTGGTGAAAGACCCAGACCAGCCGGATACGTTCGTCTTCTCGGTGCTCAAGAACAACCTTGGGATTAAGCCGCGGTCCCAGCGCTACCAGATCGAGGGCGTGACGCTCACCGAGGGTTCGCAGACGATCCCCACCTCGCGGATCGTATGGGGCGAAGAGACGGACCAGATGGCGGAGGATCTGATGATCGCCTTCGGCCGTCCACGGCCCAGAACGACCGCCAAGGATCTACTCGCAGAGCTCCTAGCCGATGGGCCGGTGGACTCCAAGCGCATCTTCGAGGCCGCGGACGAACACGACATACCGCCGGCCACCCTGAAGCGAGCCAAGAAGGAGATGGGGATCGTCGCCGAGCGAGTGGGCTTTGGGAAGCAGGGTTACTGGAGCTGGCGCATAGGGGATCAACAGGACGGCACGCCAAAGGGGATCACTTCGCCCGAGGAGCGGGGGGTCGTATTCAACACGCATAGGGGGTCACACAACACATTTGATCCCCTTTGATGACTGACCCTCTCATAGGGGATCACTTCGGGTGTGAGACCCTTTCAAGCATGGCAGCGCAACTTCGAGACGAAGACAGGACGCTAGTTGGTGAGCTCGTTGTTACATGCGCTGCCCTCGAGCACATCGCGATCATCGCGCTGGCCATCTCGATGGATGCGGACTTCGGTAAGGTCGACCTGGCGTTCAGGCGGTTGACGCATGGCGCCGTGCTGGACACGCTACTCCGCCTAGCACCTACGTTCTTGCCAGAAGGCGATCTCCTCGACCGTTGGAAGGTTTGGATCGAGTCTGCGCGGGAGATCGGGCGGCGCCGGAATGAGGTCGTGCACACGATATGGTCTTCGGTCGGACCTGATGAGTTAGAGGGACTGAGGAGAGGCCCGTTTCGCTTAGTTCGAATGCCCCGCGCCGAAATGGAGAAGCTCGCGAAAGATGCTGGCGATGCGATGAAGGCCGGTCTGTTCGTGGTGGTCGATCTGGTGAATTTCACCCGGCGCAAAGACCCTAAGCACGCAGCGATGGCATTGGAGGCGGCCACCGACAGCTCCGACACGCGCACAGACCCTGTAGACCCATAGACCGTAGACCGGTCTACGGAGTCTATGGAGACCGCTAGGTCTAAAGAGACTACAAAGTCCATCATTGAGAGAAGTTGTTGCCGAGGTTGTTGGATGGGTATAGCGTTCGCTTTACAGCGAGCTCTCGCTCGCTCCCACCAAAGGAGCTCGAGATGCCGAGAGTGCCGGACTTCTACTCGATCACACAAAGAAAAGAGTCATGAGCGCCCAGCTTTCGCCGGACGGCAAGTATCAGTGGAACGGAACCGCGTGGATCCCAGTTAACGGGGGACCGCCGGCGGCTCCACCCAAGAAGTCCCACAAGCTACGCAACATCGGCATCGTGGTCGGTGCTCTGCTCCTAGTCGGCATTGGCGCGGCGATTGCAAATGGTGGCAAGACGCCTCAGAACGCCGCGGTTGCAATCAGCTCACCGACGGCACAGGCCAGCCCAACCGCCAAGGCGAGCCCGACACCGGCTGGCCCCACCCTGACGAATCAGCAGCAGAACGCAGCAAGGTCAGCCCAACAGTACCTGAGCATCTCAGGCTTTTCGCGGCTGGGTCTCATTGACCAGCTCTCGTCATCGGCTGGCGACGGGTACTCGGTTCGGGATGCGACCATCGCCGTCGATAGCCTCCACGTGAATTGGAACGCAGAGGCCGTGCAATCGGCCAAGCAGTACCTGAGCATCTCGGGCTTTTCATGCAAGGGCCTGATCCAGCAACTGGACTCGTCGGCCGGTGACAAGTACACAGTCGCTCAGGCTACATATGGAGCGAAGCAAGCAGGAGCTTGCTAGGAGGAAAAACATGATTCGAATGCCAATCGTCTTCGTTCCGCTGCTGGTCATCTTGGCCGTGGCTGCGGTACCACTCGGCAGGAATCGCCCATAGAATCCCGCCGAACGGGCCCTGATGTAGGTGGAAGGCTCGCCGGCTTCGAGCGATCATTTCGTCCGACCGCGTGTAAACCGCGATTTGCTAATTTACGAATAGAGAGGCCGCAACTCGCCGCCATGGTAGGAGCACGCACCCTGGCGGCCGCCTGAGTGGCTGTACGTGCCGTCGCTGCACTCGTCGACGTAGCCGTTAGTGCTCTTCCAGAAGCTCGGGATGCAATTGAAGTAACCACAGAAGGATGACGGCGGGCTATATATCAGGCTGGGGGGTGAGCAGAAGTCGTACCCGAATGGATTCGCGGGTGCGCCGCACGTACTAGGTGGCGGTTTAGTTCGTGTAGGCGGCGGTGTGGTTCGTGTTGTAGGCGGGACCGTGCGCCGCTTAGGCGAGGGTGTCGAGCGTGAGGTTGCTGTCGGCGTTGCGGCCGAACTTGGCGTTGGTGAATCGGTGGGACCGGCCCGTGCATCCGCGACGGTTCCTCCGGGATTGCTGCTAGGCGGCGTCTGCAGTGATGCGGTGCACATTCCGGCCGCTAGGAGCAGGACGGCGACGGCGGCGCCAGGAACGATCCACATCCCTGCCGGAAGCCTTGGCACCCACCGCTGTCCGTTCCACCAGTAACGGTTATCCGGCGAAACCTGGCCGCCGCTGCGCTGGCTGAGGAGCTGAACGGTGACTCTTACGGCGTAGGCGACAGCCAGCATAGAAAGACGTATGAGGTGCCAGAGCGCGTAGGCGCTGAACACCGCCAACGCGACTATGCCCTTGATTAGCAGCCCGATGAGTCCGCCCATACCCGGTCACGAGCCTACTCTCGAGGAAGCGCTCCGTATAGCCGGCAGCTGGCGATCAGCAGGACTTCTTGAAGGGCGGGAAGGCCAGCTAGGGGGCGCTCCAGCGCCCGCCCGGCCGTCCAGCCCTGGTTTCGGCCGAACGGGCGTTTTAGCTTTCCAGCTCGTCACCGGCGCGGCGCAGGTACGTCGCGGCCTGTGCGATTGCGGCCTTGGCCCTATCCCACGTTTGCGCGTTCCCCGCGTCGGCGAGCTGGCGCGCAGCTCGCTTGATGAGCGCGCCAGCCTCCTTGACCTTTGCTTCGTCTGGCATGTGGCATCACCTCCTCGCCAACAAGGTACTCCTGTGCCCAGCCAGGTTCCACGTGTCTCACAATCAACTGTTTCTGAGACATGTGGACGCTGATCTTGATTTCCTGTCGCATAAACCTGTATCATTAGTACATGAAACGAGGCTACGCCAGGGTCAGTACACGCGGTCAGAACTTGGACTTGCAGCTAGACGCTCTCAAGGCGGCCGGCTGCGAGTTGGTCTACAGCGACAAGCTCTCGGGGGCCAAGGACGACCGCCCCGAGCTGAATCGCTGCCTGGCCGAGCTCCAGGCGGGGGACACACTCGTGATCTGGCGTCTTGATCGCTTGGGCCGGTCGATGCGCCACCTGCTGGCCACGGTGGAGGACCTGGCGGGGCGTGGGGTCGCGTTCGAGAGCCTTCACGACTCGATCAACACCGCCAGCGCGACCGGGAAGCTGATCTTCCATGTGTTGGCCGCCCTTGCCGAGTTCGAGCGAGCTCTGACCAAGGAGCGGATCGACTCGGGTCTAGCGTCGGCGCGGGCTCGGAACCGCAAGCTCGGGAGGCCTAGCGTGCTGAACGAGGAGCGGCTCGCCGACATCCGGGAGGCCATAGCCAGCGGGAAGAGCATCAGCCAGGTGGCGCGGAGCATGCGGATCAGCCGGGCGACCTTGTACCGCCACCAGCTTGTCGGCTGATCTGGTCCGCCTCGAGCTAGCCTGGCAGCGGCGCCTACTGGTCGGGTTGCTGAAGTCCGAACCGCGGCCCGGCTGGGCGATCGTGGCCACTAGGCGCCGCATCGAGGCCTTAGAGATCGCCAAAAGCTCAGGCTCGCTCTGGAGTCGAGCCCCCGTCACTGTCCCTGACCGGCGCCGGGCGCCAGTTTGCTGGAGCCGCGCACCAGCAACCGAAGTCGCCGAAGATGGCACGCAGTGGCAGGACATGCCGATACCGCAGCGGTGCTCCGCGAAGCCAAGGTCACTCATGAGACGGCGAAGCTAGGGCTCGAGGACTTCCTTCACGGTCACACGCCCGGCCGGAGGATCGCCGGGCTTCGAAATGTCGTGGTCTGGGGCAGGGCGGTGACCAACGTCCTCCAGAACATCAAGACCTTTGACAGGGAGCGGTTCGAAACCTGGTACGCACCCCATCAGGCCGCCATGCGCGAGAAGACCGAATTCAAGTACCTGGTCGACCTGCGCAGCCAGGTCCTTAAGGAGGGAGTGCTGGGCCGCATCTCGAACAGCGTGTATATCGAGGAGTTCAACACCAACCAGTTGAGGGACTTACCGCCCGCGCCGCCCGGTGCAGGAGGGTTCTTCATCGGCGATCAGCTGGGCGGTTCTGGTTGGATCGTCAGGCTAGCGGATGGCACCGAGGAGCGCTACTACGTTGAGTTGCCAACGCACTGGAAGATGACTATGAAGACGTACTTCACGGACGTGACCACTCAACTGGGGCTACCGCCGCCGAGCATCCCGATCGCCCAATTACTCACCGAATACATCGCCTACCTTGAGGACCTGATCAAGTCCGCCCAGAAGGAATTCGCGTAGCTACTCGCTGACGGCGGCAACTTCAATAGCGACCGGGCTCGGTCCCCGCTGGTCCCGAGGCCACTTTCCCAGAGCACACAATCGCGTCAAGCGGAAAGCGTTGTTATCCCGGCCGATGGACGGTAGGCTGCCGCAACTATGCAACCGCCATGTGGCGCTGGTGCCTTCTCTGGGCTTTCTGCCCGCATCTCCAAGTCAGGAGTTTCCCCATGCCTCTCGTAACCGTGAGTACAACCGACACCAGCGGCCGCGTCTTCGATGTTCGAGTCAATGACCGCATCTATACGGTCGACAAGAACAAGGTTGTGACCCTGTACGTCGAGCCGGAAGCGTTGACCAATTTCACCGCACAGGTCCAGGGCGCCGACGCCAGCGCCGTGGTCACCTCGAGGCCCGAATGACTAGGCCATCCCTCGCCCAGCTCGCCGACATGCACGAGCAGGTCAAGCAGATCCGCGAGAACCGAATCAAGCGCCAGGCCACCAGGCCACCGCAGGTGGCAGCCGAGATGGCGCGGCGCATGCGAGAGGTCATCGAGCCAAGGCGCAAGCACTTAATGTCCGAGGTTGGCTTGGACTTCGTTGAGGCGACCGCGGTCGCGCACGACGACGCCGCCTGGTACCGCGGCCAGAAGGTGGAGGCGCTCGTCAAGGCGGGCGAGGTTAAGGCCGCTGAGCGCGTTCTCAACCCAAGCGAGAAATCGCCCTCGAGGGCTCAGAGCACTGTCGCAAAGATCAGCCTGGTTCGCCAGCCAGCTCATCCTCCGACGCCAGAGCTCAAACCTGGCGAGAGCTATGGCGATTTCAAGAAGCGCATCGGAGCCCACGTCGCCCAGCTGGCCCAGTCTGCGGGAGCGCCAGCAGGCACCAGCAAGCGCCTCGCACGCCCCGCTGACGCAGGTCGCCCAGACGTTGCTCTGGCGTCCGAGAAGTCCGAGGCTGCCTACGCGTCGCTCAGGGCCGCTGAGTTGGTCAGCCACGAAGCCATGATTCGTGAGGTCAGCCATCGCGCGACAACCGGCGCTGCCACCACGCTCAGCGAGTCGAAGACCATCGAGGAGCGCGCCTTCGCATTGATGCGCGCCAAGGACCAGTCGACGAAGCCGCACGCAAAGAACTTCGCCGAAAACTACGCGGCCGCTCTGCGGTCACTGGAGGGCGTCAAGTGAGCCAGTCCATCGACCTGATCGACGAGTACGTCGAGGAAATCAAGGCGAAGCCAAAGGCTGAGGACGGCGATGAGCCGATCGAGCCGGCATGGAACGGCCGTACATCAAAGATCTCGCTCGCGGTTGGTGCACTCCTCAATCGCGATGGTCATCTGATCAGCGCTGGCTCGGCCTGCGTCGACTGCTTGGCCAGGGGAAAGACGGACCACACACACCAGTTCCACTTGAGGGCGAGCAAGAACTCGGACGGCAGTTGGTCGGGTCCAGAGGCCGATCACCGGCTTGTGCTCAAGTCCATCGGCGCTCTGCGCGGCACGCCAGAGGCCGAGCGACGCCTCGAGCAGGAGAGTGAGCGCGACTACATCCGCGGCGTTGAGCCGAGTTCCCGTTGCAGAAATTGCGGAGCTACGGTCGCCCGCGACGAGGCAGGTCGACTGGCAGCGTCCTGCGATGAGTGCGGAGCCCGCAATGGGCTCCCCGAGCTGAAGAACTTGACTCTGCCTCAGCTGAAGAAGCTGTGGGGTTCCGCGGCCAAGCACGAGGTCGCGCTCGAGCTAGAGCAAGGCCAGATCCGCTCAGAGATCGGGGAGCTGCGCAAGACTCTCAAGGACGGCATGGTAGTGCCGCTCGCCGAGCTGCTCAAGGAGTTGGTCGGCGACATCGCCGCGGTGAAGGCCAAGAAGTGAGCGAGCCGTGGGCGGTTCAGTGCGCGGCCTCGGACGCCGACGCAAACGGTTATCAGCAACCTTGCGGCGGCGAGCCGTGGACCGTTATCGAAGGCGTCCGCGTTTGCTTCGACCATTTTTGGCAGTGGATCTGCCAGCGGCCGGTGCGGTCATGAGTAGCGCCCCGGAGCTGACCCGATGAGGGTGACAGGCGGTCAGGGCTGCGCTGAGACCGGGTTTACCTCCCAAATGCTCAGTGCGGTCCTAACCGGCTTTCGCCGCCAGGTGGCCGCGGCGGTGCTCCGAGGCATCGCGCCGCGCCGTCATTACGCGGGACAGCAGCTCGGAGCCCGTCTCGGCCGTCAGTCGCGGCACACCGCCTCCCTTTGCGCGCCCATGGTGCTGGTGGAGATCGCCAGACCGGCCGAGGGGTCGCATGAAACAGGTGCGCTCCGGGGGTCCGTCCAGGTGAGCACTGGGCGACCCGCCGGGGGGCCGGATGAGTGACGGGAAAACCGACCATTCCGCGAATACGGCGGGTGAACCACAAACGGCATCCCAACGGCCGTTTGATGGCCGTTTCACGAGCCGCAATCAGGCCGCTCGACGCCATGGACTGCGAGCGGGTACCCGAGCCGAGCTGAGGCGCCGCGACCGGCGCACGTCGCGACTCTTCGGCGAGTACCTCCGTTTGCGGGCTGAGCAAGGGCGGGCGCTTGGCCCAACCCAGCTCCCACTAGCACGCCGCTATTGCGAGCTGGAGATCATGGCGCGGGACTTGTTCGCAGCCTGGCAGCGCTCGCCAAGCAACGCGAAGTGCCACCAGCAGTACATCAGCACGACCCGGGCGCAGGCCTTGCTCGCCGCTCAGCTCGGGGAGTCGGTAGCCACCATGGCCCGCCTCAAGGTGGTCGGAGCGGGCGGTAACGGCAACGGTTTGGCCGCCCAGCTGGCCAGGCACCGGCTGACCGCTCAGGAAGACGACGACTCGTGAAGCTCACTGCCACGCAGCTCAAGGCCTATCACCGGGATCCGGTGAGGCTCATCGCCGAGCAGCTGGTGCTCGAAGACGGCCAGCGCTTCGGTGACGTCATGGCTCCTTTCCAGCGACAGTTCTTCGAGGCAGTCTTCGCCAACCACAAGGACGGCCGTCCGGTCCACCGCCTCGTCTACGACGAAAGACGCAGAGGCGAGTCGAAGACTGCGGACTGCGCCGCTGCAGCCCTTGCTGACTTACTGGTTGGACCGGCTGGACATCGGTCCTACGCGGTCGCTGGCGACCAGGACCAGGCGGAGCTGATCCTCGACAGCGTCCGCACCTTTAAGGACCGCTCCCCGATGCTCGAGGACGTCACGATCCAAAAGAGCACGGTGATCAACCGAGCCACTGACTCGCGCCTACGGGTGATGAGCTCGGACGACCGCACCGCCTATGGCATCCGGCCGCGAAAGACGTGGTTCGACGAGCTCTCGCTCCAGCCCGACTCGAGGCTGTGGACGAGCATGTGGTCGAGCGTCGGAAAGAACCCGAAGAGCCAGCTGATCGCTGTCTCGATGGCCGGGTGGGATATGACCTCCATCGGCTGGACGGTCCGCGAGATGGCCAGGACAACCGAGGGCTACTACTTCGCGACCCGCGCCGGGTCAGAGCTGGCCCCTTGGCTCTCGGCGGCGGACATGGCTGAGCAGGAGCGGACCTTGCACCCGGCCGATTTTGCTCGGTTCTGGGAATGCCGATGGGTGGAGCCAGCAGGCAGTTGGATCAGCGCGGCGATGTACGACGCCTGCGTGACCGGTCAGGAAGCGCGCCACGCCGCGACCGGTCAGATCTCAGTCGGGTTCATTGACGTGGGCTTAGTCCACGACCCGACCGCGATCGCCGTCGGACATCGAGAGGTCGGTCTCATCGTCATCGATACTGTCCGGACACTTCAGGGCTCGCGCTCGGAACCTGTCGAGCTTGAGGTGCTCGAGGATCTGGTCGCCGAGCTGACGCAGAAGTTCAGTGTCCGGACATGGAGGCTTGAGGCACCGCAGGCTGTCGCCAGTCAGCAACGCCTGCAGCGTCGCCTCTGCGGCGTCCACGTCGAGGTCCGGTACCCAACCGCGCAGACGCAAGCCAACCTCTTCGGAACCCTGTACTCGTTGTTCAACGAGAAGAGGCTCGTCCTGTTTCCGCACGACCAGCTGCGGCGAGAGGCGCTGAACCTCGTCACCCGGGTCCAGGGCGGCCGGCTCAAGGTCGTGGATAGCACGAGCATCCATCAGGACCATGTCATCGCGGTGGGTGGCGTCGCCGAGCTCTTGCAGTCGCAACCGTTGATGCAGGCCGGTGAGGTCGACCGATTCAAGACTCTGATGCAGGACATGCGCCCACCGGGGTCGAAGTCACCGTTCGCGGACACCGTTGGAGTGCCGGGCATGGTCAGGTATCCGCTGAGCCGCCTGGACCGCTAGATGACCGATCGCCGCGGCGTCGCACTTCATGAGGCCGCACATGCGGTGATCGCCACCCTCGAGCGTGTCCCGGTCGAGTACGTGACCCTGTACCAGCGTGCCGAGGTCCGAGCCACACCACCGCCGGGCTGGCTCAATGTGGCCGTTGCCCCGGCGCGAAGGTACATGCCCGGCGACGCCAACGATCCACAGCAGCGCGCATGGATAGCCCCTCGAGCCCGGATCGCGCTGGCCGGTCCGCTGCTCGATGCTCATGTCCTTTCCGAGGTTAGGGACGAGTGCGGCGACTTTGAGCACGCCGCCCAGCTGATAGCTGAGCTGGATCTCGTCGAAGGCGCTCGTCTTCGCTACGTCGAGCGTTTGGAGGCACAAACCTCGAACATGTTGGCGCAGCACTGGCCGGCTCTCGAGGCCATCGCCCAACTGCTCATGACAAGGGGCACCCTGGCCGGCGCTCAGGTCCGCCAGATCGTAGCTAAGCATCGGGCGCTGAGCTGCCTTAGCGAGGCGCTACTGCCGGGCGCCAAGCCGGCTTTGGCCAATTGAAGGTTGGAATCCCTCCTTCCCCGCTTATCTCAGTGGCCCGTACCTACGACCGCGTCTTTCTCGTACTGAGTGATTGCATGGCGGCAGTTGCCGTCAGGACCAAACCCCAAAGGCACCCCGCGAGGATGATCAGCGTCAAAAGCGGACCAATCGGATGTCCTTCAAAACGAGACCAAACGTCGAGCCAGAGCAACAGTGCAAGGAGGACACTCGGACCGAGCAGTAGGCCGTACTGAATGCGGCCGACGCGGCTTGCCGACGCGATTCGCAGTCGAACCTGCCTGCGGGGCAGGCTGAGTACGGCCAAGGCCGTAAGGAGAGTGGCGAGCAATACTTCGACGGCCACGTCGAGCTGAGTATCAGGCTACGCGACGCCGCGGGTGCGTGCTTCAACGGTAGCTAGAGGCTGTTCAGATAGATAGATGAGCGGGTTCGAATCCCTCCCTTCCGCCAGCCTGAGTCTGGTTACGAGGGGAATCGTTTGAGGGCTAGATTGCTGCCGTTGGCGAGCGTGCCCGCCCCTATTGGTGAAGCTCGAGGCTTCGGGCCTTGCGAGTGCTCATGCACAGAATCAGGAGGGGCGCAGCAAGCACGAACGGCGCATTGAAAGGCAGCGTTACCGCCAGAAGATAGTAGGGAAACAAGAGGAAGCCGAAAAGGGACCACGCAACCTGGATGAAAACATGTGCACTCGCAACGATGAGGGTCAACGTAAGAGCCACATTTGATCCCCGCGCCACGAACGCCGCAAAGACAACGAGCGCAACCATGGAAGCCGCTTGCACGACAGCCAGTTCGACGACTTGGGGCTGCCATGAGCCTGGATAACCCAACCCATTGATGCCAACATGACTGACGCTAGTCCAATAAAGCCCCGCCGCGAACCAGAGGGCTTCCAGGACGAGCAGAATCACAACCGCACGCTGCCGCCGAGAGCCAACGCGGGCAGCTGGGACGGTTTTCCCCACGGCGCTGAGAGACTACGCGAAAACTGTTCAACTGGATGCAGTATTAGGCGATTCGGACTCGGTACTGCCAATCGACGGAACGAATCCCTCCTTCCCCGCTCCGTCAGCTTTAGAGAACTATGTCCTGAACTCAGACACCCTGTCATGTCTCAAGACATCGTGCACAGCTATTCATCGGCGGACGGCGCGTTCGACTTTGAACCAGCGTCCTTGCTGTATCGCCGAGACACAGCAATTAGCGCGATACCGGTCACCGCGGCATAAAGCCCGCCGAGGATCGCGATCTCCAACAACAGGTCAACGGCTGTTTGATTGGTTTGGGTGGAAACGACGTTCATTCGAATCAGGGTGACAATCAAGATGACAACCGCGGCGACCAGGTTCCCTACGAACCACAGCCGGGCCGCCGATCTTGCCACGAAGACCCTGGCCAGCAGCAGACCTTGCGCCAGACCGAGGACGGCGGAAAGCGTGATGTCCTGAACGGCAATGATCACGGAAATGGGATTGACAAATGGAAACGGGCCCATCAATGCCTGAATCGCACCGACTGAAAACAGCGCGTTTGCGATCCTGTCGGCCGATGCGTAGATCGCCAGGTCAGCCGCAAGCGACGCAACCGCGCTCACGGGTATCCACATCGCGCCGGCGAACGATGAGTGGTGTATCAGCAGCCGCAGAACAATGTATTGAGGGAACGCGACGAGCCCCGAGCTGACGAGGATCGCGATCCAGACGTCCTGGTCGGCATAAACAGGGCCAAACCAGCCGGCGGCGCTAGCTACATCCCCCTGAAAAACGA
>PLYD01000121.1 GCA_003151665.1 Candidatus Dormiibacterota bacterium | reverse complement strand
CGCCATCTCGGGATGATGGAGGCGATTCGGGGACTGCAGGAGTCGGCCGGCTCTTCCACCCGCTGAAGGGCCAATCGGTCAGTTAACCGGTTCTTGACGGAAAGTACCCGAGCGGGACGCTATTCGAACCGTCTGGACCAACTCGAGCAACGACTGTGCTGCTGTGCGCTTCCTCTCAGGCCCAGCGCCGCCAGTTCTCCAGCGGAACTGGCACGCCACTTGCCAGGGGGTTGGAGCTCATGAGCGTTGTTCTGTTTAGGCTTCCGCGCGTTGCTGGCGCCCGCCCTATAAGCATCGTCTTTATTTGCCCATCGACCGAAATTGAGCATGTCAGCTTGTGGCCCAGTAGGCCGCGCCTCACTTTCACCGTAATCGGTCGGGCCAGCTCATCCGCAATAGACCGCCGCAACGCGCCAGCCCAATCTCCGGTCCGCGGAATATTTGCAGTTCGAACGCCAAGATCAATCTCGTCGTGGGTCGATAGGTCATGCACGGCTGCCCACAACACGTCAATGCCCCGATCGTCAGCCCAGACGCAAAGGCTGAAGCCGCCGAGCTGACGATGTGGAATGAGGACGATCTCAACGTCGGTGCCTTCCCCAGTGATAGTGACCGACACACTGTCGACACCACCGGGATGCTCAGCGTCGACAACGTCGAGAACGACTTCTGCAACTCGTCCTATCTCTAAACGACTTGGAGACTCTCCAACTACAGGCAGGAGCTGAGCGTAGCCGGATTCCAGGGCTTGCCGGGCGGTCGACAGGTCGATCGGGAATACGGCCAATTCGAGATTCACATCTCCGGCGCTGGCAACGATGATGCGACATCCGGGATTGACGATGATTCTCTCTCGGATGCCGGCGAGGCCACGAATCTGGTCAACGACTGCGGACATCGGGAGAACGACCGGCCGCCGCCTCAGGCTAAAGCGCGGCCTCCAGGCAGGTGGCCCTGCATTCACCGTGACCCAGCCGAGGCGCCACCGACGAGGATATGGCGCGGTGTTCGCGCGAAGAAAGGCGTCAAACGTCACGGGCTTCGACAACTGAAGAGCTGCGGCTCGTGCTCGAGCACGTCTCCAGCCAAGCAAACCGACAATCACCGCGGTAATCGCGGCTCCGGCCGCTGGACCCAGGAGATCGTTGAGCCAGACCGGCATATGCTCCTTCCGACAAGGTGTGGGGTGGTAGCCCCGGCGGGATTCGAACCCGCGATCTCAGCCTTGAGAGGGCTGCGTCCTAGGCCACTAGACGACGGGGCCGCGTCGTGAAATTGCGTCCGGACGGACGCAACATGCTACCAAGATCATTGTCCCCGAACGGCCGGGGTCGCCCCAGCCCTCCGGGCGAGGAACCACTCGATGGCAAAGGCCACCAATGCCGCGACCAGGGTTGGCCACGCCAACCATTGAAGGTGGTAAGACAGCCCACCGCCCAGGGCGAGCACGAGGCCAGTGAGCACGAGTGCGAGGGTGACTCGCCGGTGGCGGTCCCTGGATGAGGCGAGGGCTTGATAGGAGTGCTCTCGATGCCCAATCCCGATCCGCTTTCCAGCGCGCGCGCGGCGAATGAGCGTCTCCAAGGGATCGAGAAGGAATAAGGCGAGCCCGGCTGCGACGCCAAAGAGGGCCATTGGGCGGCCGAAGTCGGGAGCTAAAAGCGGCAGTCCGGCGATGGCGAAGCCGAGCGAATAACTGCCGGAGTCACCCAGGAAGACCCGAGCGGGCGGGCTGTTGAGCAGCAAGAACCCAAGGCAGGCCGCGGCGAGCACGACCGCCAGCTCCACCGCACCACCCGACCAGATGCCGATGATGACCCCGGCGCAGCTCGCGAACCCCTGGCCCCCGGCCAGCCCGTCGATCCCATCCATGAAGTTGTAGAAGTTGGTGACGGTTACCAGCCACACCACTGCCAGCGGCACCCCGAGCCAACCAATGGGCAGGTCAAGCGGCGGCGGCAGAGGCAGCCTGTCGACGCCACCGATCAAGGCAACCACCGCAACCGCGACCACCACCTGCACCGCCAGGCGATAGAGGGCGGGGACCGAGCGGAGATCGTCGATCAGGCCCAGGGCGGCGAGCACGACCACTCCAGCCAGCAGGACGCCCAGGTTTCGATCCAGCTGCACTCCCACCGCGGTCAGGAAGATGATCCCGGCCGCCACTCCCGCCACGATCCCGAGCCCGCCCCCGCGCGGGGTCGTGGCGAGGTGCGAGCTGCGCTCGTTGGGGAGGTCGAGCAGGCCGAGACGCGTGGCGTTACGGGCAACCAGCCAGGTAGTTGCGGCGCCGACGGCAAAGCTGAGCAACAGCGCGAAGGCGGCGATCACGAAGCGTTGCGCTGGGCAATCACTTCGCGTGCCGCGGTGGCAAACGTCTTCTTCGTTCGGAATCCCAGCTCGCGCTCGATCCTCTTTGCGCTGTAGACCGCAGGCATCGAGAGCTTGGACAGGGCCGCCGAATCAAAGGGCAGCCTTCGGCGTGCAATCCGCTCACCAAAATCGCCCAACAGCGCGCCCGAAGCCAGGACTGCGCGCGGAACATGCCATCCGGGCGCCTGTCGCCCAAGCGCCTGCAGGACGATCTCGTAGATCTCGCGAGACGAATAAGGACGCGGCTCCGAGACTATGTACACCTTGCCTGCCGCCTCGGGTCTCTGCGCGACCAGGATGGCGGCCTCGACAGCGTCCTCGACGTGGAGCAGGCTGCGCTTTCCCGGGTACTGAGGCAGGGGCGGAAACACTCCCCTGTCGATCGCGGCGATCATGCGCGGCAGGTGGCCCTTGTGCCCGGGGCCGTAAACCATCGGCAGCCGGAGGCACACAGTCCTCATCCCTGATTTTCCGTTCATGCCCAGGACCAGCTCCTCGGCCCGCAGCTTTGCGCGACCGTAGGGCGTGGTCGGCGCCGGCTGAGTGGTCTCATCGAGCTCGGAGGCCAATCCCTCCGGCATCACCGCGACGCTGCTGAAGAAGACAAACACCTGAACCCCCGCTTCAGCCGCGGCCTGGAGCAGGTACGTCGTGCCGTCGACCGTCACCCTGATGTGCTCGGCCTCGGCGTCTCCGCCCTCGTCCATCCTGTGTACGCGCCCGGCGAGGTGGAACACGGCCTGGGGCTTGATTTCGTTCAACCCTACGATCGGGTCCTTGCCGATGTCATTGGTGACCGTTTTCGGGCCAGTGCCCTTACGCGACAGCCGGTAGACCTCGCTCCCCACGGCCTCGAGCCGGCTCGATAGGAGCCCGCCGATGAAGCCATCGGCGCCCGTGACCAAAGTGCGGGCTAGTGGGGGTGCGACTGCCTTCCCGGATCGCCTCTTCACGAGTCGCATTATTCCCGCATCGCGTTCCGTACAGGCGAGGCGCGCCAGTTGCGGCCGGTATCCTCGACCCTCCGCCCTGAAGGGGGGAGGGAGTGTTGGTGGGCGGCGTTGGGGTCGAA
>PLYD01000100.1:41787-42128 GCA_003151665.1 Candidatus Dormiibacterota bacterium | reverse complement strand
AGCGCTTGCAGATGAACCGCGTTGCCGTTTTCACGAACCGCTCGCTGCTAAAGGAAGGCCGGCTTGTCGAAAGGGTGCGTGGCGCTCTGGGCGAGGCCGAGGCACCCACCACCGTGGTCATCAGCCAGCACGCACCCCAAACGGAGATCGATGCCGCCCTCGAGCAGGCAACCGAGGCGGGCGTTGATGGCGTCCTGAGCTTTGGCGGTGGCAGCGCCATCGACGCCGCCAAGATCGTGGCGGTGAAGCTCGCGGACCGGCGTGGACTCGCGTATCGAGGGCTCCCCCACATCGCCATTCCCACGACGCTGTCGGTCGCCGAGCTCGCAGGCGGGGCCGGC
>PLYD01000100.1:0-41665 GCA_003151665.1 Candidatus Dormiibacterota bacterium | reverse complement strand
TGGCGGCGTGGTTCACTTTCACGCTGCCCGGTCTGTCTGCCGGCGGCCTCAGCCACGTGATGGGCAAGCAGATCGGGGCGCGTCACGGCATTCCCCATGGGGTGACGTCGTGCTTGCTCCTCCCGCACGCGCTCCGCTTTCTCGCAGAGCGGATGCCTGAGCGAGTGGCGAAGCTGGGAGAGGCGACGGGGTCGGGCGACGCGGCAGGGGACATCCAGCGCCTGATCGCGACCCTCGGTTTGCCCCAGCACATCGCCGACTACGGCCTGGGTGAGCCCGAGCTGCGACGAGCGTCCAGCGAGCTGGGCGGCACGTATCCGAGCGCGGAGCTGCTGAGGGTCTACCTGGAAGCGCTCTAAAAGCCGCCGCCTACGAGAGCCACACGAGTATCAAGGCGATCGCCGCAGGCACGGATTGGATCAGCGTGATCCTTCGATTGACCGTTGCTCCGCCGTAGATGCCGGCGACGATCACGCACGCGAGGAAGAACGTCAGAATCGCTCGTCCATTGACCACGCCGTAGGCGAACAGGCCCCACAACAGACCCGCTGCGAGGAAGCCGTTGTACAGGCCCTGGTTGGCAGCCAGCTTGGCCGAGGAATCCGCCACCTCTTGCGTCATGCCAAAGCTGCGGAGTCCCCGAGGCGTCCGCCACCAGAACATCTCCAGCACAAGGATGTAGACGTGGAGCGCGGCGACGAGGAAAACCATGATCCCGGCGGCGACATCGACGTAGTTCACATTCACCGTGTTCATAAGGAATCAGTGAGTCCTGGTCACGGATCGATGCACGGATAGGGCGCCCTTGACGGTGACCGCCTCACGCGCTGACGCCAGCAGGTCTGGATCGACTCCGTCCGCCGGGCTCACCATCAGCCAATGAAGCCCGAGTCTCTTGGCTGAGTTAAACCGCAGCACCGGCTGAAAACCAGCTTGCTGCATCGTTTTCCCGCCCACACCTTCCAGGGAGGCGATCCACAACCTGGCCAATCCGTCCTTGTAGGCCTGCCCCACGATTGCGGTGACCACCGATCGAAAGACCCCCTTCCTGCGGTGTGGCCCGAGGGTCACGCAGTTCCAGACGTATGCCTCACCGGCGGGAAGATCGATCTCCAGCTCGACCTCTCCGATCCACTCGGACTTGGTCGACAACCAGCCGTATCCCACGAGCTCGTGACCGACCCAGGCACCGAAGCACCGCGAGCCCCTGGCCAGGCGCCCGGGAACCAGACCAGACTCCGCTTCCATCGCAACGGTGGCCCAGGCGGAATCGAGCTCGCGAACCTCAAACGGACCGACGGGCGCAGGAGGCGGCGGCCCGCCGAGAGCCGCCGCCCAGAGGATGCTTCGGATTAGAAGGAGAAGAAGAGGTGACGAACTTTGTGGATGACCTCAGGGTCTCCAGTCGCCGAGCCACCTGGAAAGCGGCCGAAGAAAGTCAGCACTGCGTCCGCTGCAGAGTCGAAGGTGAACAGCGCGTCGGCACCCGCGAACTTCCCGGTCTCCGGCTCCGACGTCCACTTGCCGTCCTTGATCGTGGCCCGCCACTTGCCGCCCCAAGGACCTTTGACCTCTATCCCATACTGCGCATCGACCCCTGCCGCAACCTTCTGGTCCACTGTGTACATCCAGAAGATGAATGCAAACGGAAGGATCAGTCCCGCTGTCGCCTCGTCGATGGTCGCGAGCTTGTCTCCCAACCCGTACTCGATGTCGTACGGGTGCACNNAGCGCCTCGAGCATTCCGTCGAGCTTCTGGGCGTCCTTCTTGAAGCGTGCGATAGCCTCCTCGCGAGGAAGCTTGCGGAAGTCGAGCGCATGATCGTTCAGCGTCTCGCCCATGATCGGCAGGCCGAGGGCTGTGCCTTCTTTGCCTGCCTTGGCCGCATCCCAGTTCTTGAAGTACCCCTCCATGACGTCGATCATGTGTCCGACCAGATCGCGCGTCTCCCAGCCAGTACAGCGCGTCATGACATTCCAGTTCTTCGGGTCTTCGACCATGCGTGTGAAATTGGCGCGGTCGCGGCGCATGACGTTCATGACCGTTTCTTTGCCTTCGGCCGCCATCGGGTTGACCGGTGCGATTGTCGCCGTACTCATCAATTAGCTCCCTCCCAGATGCAAGATTGCGACCACGCTCGAATCGTGCGCATCAGTGCCCCGCACCTTTCGTCGCCGTGGTCGGTACGACGATGTGCGGCAGCGTTTCATCCAGCCTGTCGCGGCGCACCTGGAACCAGGGTGGCAGGCTAAGCGACGAACCCAGGGACTCGACTGTCTCATCGACAGTGAATCCGGGGCCGTCCGTTGCGATCTCGAACAGGACTCCGCCTGGCTCGCGTGAATAGATCGACTTGAAGTAGTAGCGGTCGATCACCGGCGTCACGTTGCGTCCAACTTCGACCAGCGCCTCGCGCCATGCGATCTGATCGGCTTCGCCGGGCGCTCTCCAGGCGACGTGGTGGACCGTACCGACCGACTCCTCCCCAACCGGGCCCTCGGGGGCGGCGACCACGTCGACCATCGAATGCGGCCCGCCCTTGTCGGTCTCGAATCGCGCTCGCCGACCTTCCTGGCCCGCCTTGCGAAAGCCGAGCGTCTTGGTCAGGAGATCGAACGTCGCTGCGGTTTCAGCGATGGTCATGGTGACGGAGTGAAAGCCTCGGATGGCGTGATCGGGGCCGACTGGGCCGTCAGGCCATGGCACCCACGGTTGATCGGTCGCTTGCGCGACCAGCTCGAGCTCGATCCCGTCCGGATCGCTCACGACCACTGCGTCCGTGCCAAACCGGCTCGTCGCGCCGGCCTCCACCCCGAGCTTGCGAAGCCGGCTTTTCCAGAAATCCAGCGAGCCCGGTGGGACTGAAAACGACACGGTTGTGATCTGGCCGCTGCCTGCCCTCCGCTTCGGCCAGGTGGGCCATCCAAAGAAGGTCATCGCCGTGCCCGCGGAGCCGACCTGGTCGCCAAAGTAGATGTGATACGTGTCGGGCATGTCCTGGTTGATGCTCTTCTTGATGAAGCGCAGCCCCAGCACGGTGACGTAGAAGTCGACGCACTTTTGCACGTCGCCGGTGATGCAGGTGACGTGGTGGATGCCGGGTATGGTGGCTGCCAGCTGTTCGTCTCCTTCAACCCGATCGAACGGAGCGGAAAACAATGTTAGTCCCTGCCTTTCCCGGCAGGAACCCCCGCTGCTACCGTCCCCACGACTCGTCGTCGACTAACTGGACGACTCGTCGTCGATGCGGCTCCATATTTCGGCTGCGAGCGGCTCCTCGAGCTCTTCCTGGATGTGGGCGACCAGCCCTATCGCACGCGCCATCACTGCCAGGCCTCGGGTCACGCGCCAGGGGATGTCGAGCTCGCTGGCGATCGCCCCGATGGCTCCTGTGGCGTTGACCGGCAGCTCGCGACCGTAGCTCCGGCTCGCCTCCGCCGAGATCGCCTGCATCAGCTCGACGAAGTGACCGGAGAAGCCGTTCTCACCGGCGATCGCAAAGAGCTTCGGCGTCCTTGGGTCGATGGGCTTGTGGATCGGATGCCCCAGCCCGGCTATCGGCCGTTTCCTTTCTTTGTGCGTCGACACGATCTGCCGCGCCAGCGACGCCATATCGGGGCTGGGACCCGCTCCCTCGAGGGCTTCCTGCAGCGTGCGGGCCGCCTCTTCGACCGATCCGCCAAACCGATCACCGATTCCCAGCAAACCGGCCGCGACCGCACCCTGCAGCGACTCGGGGGCGCCGAAATACGTGAGCCGGGCCGCAATCGCGCTGGGCGTCATCCCGTGCTCAACCAGCGTCACGGCCAGGGCGTTGAACACTGTGGACTCCTGGCGGCTGGGTAGACGGCCCTTGAGCTCGAGGAACGCCACATCGCCAAGCGAGACCTTGCCGATGAGGTCTTCGACCAGGTCGTGGCCCCGTACGGTGATCGTGTCAGCGGTGCTGCTGCCCATGCCTGATTTCAACCGCTTCTTGGCGGTGGTCACTGGCGCTTCACTGTGAGGTTGGTCTTGTAGCCGCTGGCGCCGAACGATTCCTCTGGGATCAGCTCGACCTTGCACCGGAAGGTAAGCCTCGTATGGACCGCTTCCTCGATCGCCGCGGCCAGCTGCGGGTCGGCCTGGCCGGCTTCAGGAACCTCCACCTCGACCGGCACCGGCGGCTGCACGCTGACAGCGGAATCGCGCCGTACCACGCGCGCTCGCCCGGTGACCCGCGGCCTGAAATCGCCAACCACCGCCAGGATTGCCGACGGGTATACGTTTACGCCCCGCACGATGAACATGTCGTCGCGCCGCGCCAGACAGCGCATGCGGAAGGTAGTACGCCCGCACTCGCATGACGTGCCCTCGATGCGGACTATGTCCCCGCTGAGAAACCGCACCACCGGCATCGCTTCACGCGTGAGGTGGGTGTACACAAGCTCACCCACCGCCCCGGTCTCGATCGCCATCGGCGCCTGCGTCTCCGGGTCGACAAGCTCCGGCCAGACGTGCCCCGAGCCACAGAAGTGCATCCCTTTCTGCTGTGGACACTCACCGAAGAGCGAGGGCGCAACGTCGCCGATCCCCATGACCTCGGTAACTATTGCTCCCAGGACTCGCTCGATGTGGTCTCGAATGGCTGGAATGCCCCCGCCGGGCTCGCCCCCCGTGACGACATGCATTAGGCGAAGGGAGCGGGGATCCGGGGTGCTGCCCTCGAGTTTGTTCGCCAGGTACTGCGCAAAGGACGGCGTCGACAACAGCGTGTCGGCGAGGCCGGTCTTGAGTCCAGTGAGGACCCTGCCCGTGTCGCCGGGTGCCACCGGCACTGCGCGCGAACCGATGCGGGTCAGCACAAAGTGCGTGTGGCCCGCCACAAACGGACCGGCGCCAAACGTCGTCAGGACGCTGTGGTGGTCGTGTATTCCGGTCGCGTAATAAGTACGCGAACCGATCGTCGTCCAGGTGTCCATGTCGGTGCGAGTTAGGGGAATCACGGTTGGGGTGCCGGTCGTGCCGCTCGTCTGGTAGACGCGCTTGACGCGCTCCTCGGGGACGCCGGCGTTGCTGCCGAATGGAGGCTGCTCGTCGACCGACTGCTTCAGCTCGTCCTTGGTCGTGAACGGCAGGCTTGTGATGTCTGCAAGCCGAACCCTGGTTGGGTCGCCGACCCCGGCTTGTCGAAACTTCCGCGCGTAAAACGACGAGCCTTGCGCCAGGTGCTGCATCTGAGCGTCCCACGCGATCGAGGCGGCAGCGCCCTGGTCCGCCGGCGACGCGGTTTCCACGTCACGTTCCCAGATCCAGTCTTGATCGCATGTGTCGCTTTTGAGACGCCCGGCCGCCGAGCCGGTCTGGTCGATGTCGGGCTTGGTGGTCATGCGGATTAAGCATCATGATGCGCCGCGCCGCAGGGCGCCGATGGTGCGCCGGCGACAAGCCCCGGATACGCTTTCGGGGTGGCGCATCTCCTCCCGACCACAGTGGTTGGCAGCTATCCGCAGCCCGACTGGCTCGTCGATCGCGCTGTGCTCGGGAGCCGCCTTCCACCGCGCACGCGAGCGCTGGAGATCTGGCGTCCGCACGCCGAGCACCTGGAGCAAGCGCAGGATGACGCGACCATCGTCGCGATTCGCGATATGGAGCGGGCTGGGATCGACATCATCACCGATGGCGAGATTAGGCGCGAGAGCTACTCCAACCGCTTCGCGACCGCGCTTGACGGCATGGACCTCGACCACCCCGGTACCGCGCTCGACCGGACCGGCCACCCCAATCCCGTGCCGCGAGTCGTCGGTCCGATTCGCCGAACTCGCGCGGTCGAGGTGAGGGACGTTCAGTTTCTACGGGCGAACACCGACCACAAAATCAAGGCCACACTGCCTGGCCCATTCACGATGTCGCAGCAGGCGCAGGACGACTATTACCACGACGAGGAAACGCTGGCGATGGGCTTGGCCGAGGCGGTCAACGAGGAGGTCCGCGACCTCTTCGCTGCCGGTGCCGACGTCGTGCAGCTAGACGAGCCCTACCTGCAGGCCAGGTCGGAAAAGGCGCAGAGATTCGCGATCAAAGCGATCAATCGCGCGCTCGAAGGGATCACTGGCGAGACGGCGCTGCACACATGCTTCGGCTACGCGCACATCGTGCACTCACGTCCGAACGGATACCCGTTTCTCGAGGAGCTCGCGGATGTCAACGTCGGCATGATCTCGATGGAGTCGGCGCAGCAGAAAGTCGACCTGTCGGTGCTCAAGAGTCTCGCCAACAAGCGACTCATCGTCGGGGTCATCGACCTCGCGGATGACAGCCAGGTGGAGGATGTGGACACGCTCGTCGGGCGGATTCGCAACGCGCTGAAGTACGTCGATGCCGACCGCCTCATCCTCGCCCCCGACTGCGGCATGAAATACCTGCCGCGAGCCAAGGCGTTCGGCAAGCTGACGGCGCTCGCCAAGGCTGCCGCCAAGGTGCGCTCCGAGCTCTAAAGTCTCGATATCGCGAGCGCCTTATCAATGCTTATCAATTCGGAGTGCGCAACAGGAACGCTCCGAACATTGGAGCCGTGAACGCGATTCGAGCGCGCTCCGGCCTGTAGACCAGGCCCTTCTGGATCAGCGCGCTCACCGTCGGTTGGATCTCGTTGTTCCGCTTGCCCGAGGCCTGCTGCATCTGCTCGATGGTCGCGCTCTCTCCGAACTTCGCAATGTCGCGCATGAGCATGCGTTCGTGGGGCGAGGCCCTGACATAGCGGGCCCGGAAGAAACCCGCGTCCAGCGTGGCCAGGATGCGCGGCCGGAGGCGACGCACGTCGAGCATGGTGATCGTCTCACCTGTTGAACCAGTCCACAGCGCGTCGCCATAGACCTGGATGAAGAACGGATAGCCGCCGCTGTCGGCCATCACCGCATCGACGACATCATCCGCATAACGTCGGCCCAACCTGACCGCCGGGTCGACGAGGGCCGCACGGTCTTCAGGTGGCCGCAGGTTGCCAAGCTCCTGGGTCGCAAACATCCGCTCCGAGTAGCTCTTCGACCGGGACAGGTTGTCGACCACCGGCGGCAGGCCACAGAGCATGAGCATCATCGGCTGGGTGTGCTGCTGCACCGCCGACGTGGCGCTGAGGAGCGCGCTCAACGTCAGGTCGCCTGACTTCTCTCTGACGACGTGGAACTCGTCGTAGCGCAAGACCAGGCCCTTGTACTCGCTCTTCATGCACAGCTCGCAGATGTGGGTCAACGCTTCGCGTAGGTCGTCGTCGAGGCGGCGTGGCGACTCACCGCGGCGGCGCTTCGTGTCGACGCTCACCTTGAACTCGCCGTAGCTGACAGTCAGCGCACCTACCAGGTCGATCGCCGACTGCAGCATCTGCCCAGCCTTGTCCCGGAGCCGCGTCGAAAGGCTGAGTTTCCGGAGGGCGCGATTCACATCGCTGAGTACCGCATTCGCGAACGCGTGCGGCTCGGCGTCGCTCTCGGAGAACTCGCGATCGATCACGATCCAGCCGTCCGACTCCGCCTCGCCGTGCATGCGGTTGAGGAGCACAGTCTTGCCGACGCCGCGCAGCCCGGTGATGAGCACGTTCCGGGGGTGCCTTGGGTTCTTCAGGAAGCCGCGGACCGCCTCGATCTGCTCCTCGCGATCGCCCAGGTAGGGCGGGTCGATGCCGTTTCCCGGCCGGTAAGGAGTGGGCGCCCAGACGGTTGCCATTTGATAGCGAATGATAAAGCTGCCGACTTATCAATTACCGTTGGCGCACGGGTCCCCGGCCTGTGCGAACATTTGCTCGCTATGGGGTCACGGGCGGGGGATCTTGGGCTCAACCAGGCCGACCCGATGACGCTCGTCATCGACCTCAACTGCGCCTTTGCGTCGATCGAGCAACAGCACGATCCAAGGCTGCGTGGCAAGCCGCTTGCGATCGCCGCTTATGCGACAGACGCCGCCACCATCGTCTCCTCCTCGCGCGAGGCTCGCGACCTTGGCATCAAGACCGGTATGAGGGTCTATGAGGCCAAGGCGATCTATCCTCAGACCATCGTCAGGGAGCCCAATCCGCCGCTGTACAGGGCGGCCTCGGACACGCTGATCGAGATCATGGAGCGCCACAGCCCGGACGTGCTGCGCATGTCGATCGACGAAGCTTCGATGAACCTCGCCGGGACCCCTGATCTGGTCAAGCTGGGACCCGAGGGCGTCGGGCGAGCGATCAAGGGCGCGATCCGCGTGGAGATCGGGGATTGCGTCACCTGCTCGGTCGGGGTATCGACCTCGATCTGGATGGCCAAGCAAGCATCGAACCTCGACAAGCGAGACGGGCTGCAGCGAATCGATCACACCAACGTCGTTTCGGTGTTCGACCGGCTGGGGCTGACCGACCTGTCTGGGATCGCCGAGGCCACGGCGACGCGCCTGCGCAAGGCAGGCATTCGGACTCCGCTCGATTTCCTCTACGCGACGCCGGCCCAGCTCGGGCTGGCGGGAATGCGGTCCGATGTCGCCGGCGGCTGGCACCAGCGCCTGCGCGGGTTCGAGGCCAGCAGCTTCGAGAGCGCGGAGCGCAAGAGCTACAGCCACTCGCACGTGCTGGCTCGTGCGACGACCTCCCAGGTGGAGCTCGAAGAGTTGTTGATGCGACTGTCGGACATGGTCGGGCGCCGCCTACGTGCGACGGGGCGCCGCGGAAGTGTTGTGTCGATCGGCGTCGTCTACCGGCCGGACGTTGACCGTCTGTCCAGGCAATCGAAGTTGGCAGAGCCGATCGCGACCGGCGACGAGATCTACAAGGCGGCACTGAAGCTGCTGGCCGCGCGCGATACTCGTCGCGCGGTTGGAACGCTTGGCGTCGGGCTGGCCGGCCTCAGCGACGCCGGCCCGGGTCAGATGGACCTTTTCTCCGCGCCATCCGCGCCCCGGGACGCACGAATCGAGACAGCGATGGATGCAATCCGCGACCGTTTCGGTGAGGACGCCGTCCAGCGGGCGCGCCTTCTTGGTCGCGCTCCAGTGGTTCGAGACCGGATCGCGTTTGGCAACACCGGGCACCCCGACGACAGATGACCTGGTGAGCACCCTTTAGAGTCTTTGCTCGTCGTGGCCATCCTCCGCAAGCACACAGGCACCCGTGGCGAAACCAACATCGAGGTCTTCTTCGACCTCGTCTACGCCTTCGCCGTCACCCAGCTGTCGTCTCACTTTCTGTTCGAGCACCAGACAATCGAGGGAGCGCTTCAGGCAGTGCTGCTGCTGGCGATGGTGTGGCTCGGCTGGGCCTACACGATGTGGCTGACCAACTGGCTCGATCCGGGGAATCTCTCAGTGCGCTTGCTCCTATTTGCGCTGATGCTCACGAGCTTGGTCTTCTCCGCCGGCATTCCCGATGCCTTCGGCGCTCGAGGTCTGGCCGTTGGAGGCGCCTACGCCGTCATGCAGATCGGACGCAGCCTGTTCGCGGTGATCGCGCTGCGCGGCGAGAAGCTGCAGCTGAATTACGAAAGGATCCTTGTCTGGTGCGTGGTCAGCGGCGCCCTGGCGATCGCAGGAGGCCTCGAGCACGGTGTGATGCGCGAGGTGCTGTGGGTGCTGGCGATCGGGATCGACCTGGGAGGAAGCGTGGTCGGGTTCTTTGTCCCCGGGCTCGGTCGTTCGCTGACCCGAGACTGGAACCTCGAAGGCCACCACCTGGCGCAGCGCTGCCAATCATTCGTGCTGATCGCCCTCGGCGAGTCGATTGTGATCATCGGCGCGGGCCTCGCGAGCCAGCCGACTTTCGGGCTGCGCGAGCTCGCGGCTATTTTCGTCGCGTTCGCGGGTACCGCAGGACTCTGGTGGGCCTATTTCGACAGGACCGCAGAGGTGGCGGAAGCAATCCTGGCGAGACATCCGGACCCGGGCAGCCTGGGCCGCTCCGCCTATCACACCATCCACCCGGTCATGATCGGAGGGATCGTCGCCATCGCCGCCGGCGACCACGCAATCGTGTCCCAACCAGCTTCGTCAGCAGGTTTAGCGACCGCGCTTATGCTGGCCGGAGGATCGGCGCTCTTTCTCGCCGGTCATGCGATGTTCAAGCTGAATGTCTGGAATCTTGTATCCTGGTCACGCGTCGTCGCGGTAGCCGTGCTGTTGGCTTTCATACCCTTGGCGGCTGCGATGCCCGACCTGGTGGTCGGGGCCGTGGCCGCCGGGGTTGTCATCGCAGTGGCCATTTCCGATCCGTTTCTGTCTCAAAGGCACGAGAGATCGGTACACGCGGCCAGAAATCGCCGTTCCCCTGCCGCCGCCAAGAATCGCTGACGCGGATGTCGAGAATGGGGAGCCGGCTCCGACCAGTCAATGAGCGCGCCCTTACGGGGGCGCAATTCAAGGGAGCAATCAGATGAAGTACATGATCATGACGTTCGGCTCCGCCGAGGGGGGCGTGGCGGCGATGGGAAGGGATTGGATGCTCGAGATGGTCCAGTTCATGAGGAAGCTGGATGACGACCTTCGCAAGTCGGGGGAGCTCGTGAGCGCCGAGGGGCTGGCCGACGGGAGCCAGGCCAAGACCGTCCGATTCGAGAATGGCATCTCGGTCGCGACCGATGGGCCGTTTGCCGAATCGAAAGAGTCCCTCGTCGGCTACTGGATCGTCGATGTCGAAGACGAGGCCCGGGCGATCGCCATCGCTTCGCGCATCGTCGATTTCGTCAAGGTTCCAATCGAAGTGCGCCGCGTGATGGACGCACCGCCCGACTTTTGAGATCGGAATCCCCCCGAATCGAGGACCTGCTCCGCGAGCTCGCGCCACAGGTCCTTGGGGCGCTCGTGAGGCGCCACGGTCAGTTCGACGCGTGCGAAGACGCGGTGCAGGAGGCGTTACTGGCCGCGTCGCAACAGTGGGCTGAGAAAGGAGTCCCCGACAATCCGCGCTCCTGGCTGATCGCTGTCGCCTCGCGGCGCCTCGTCGACCAATGGCGCAGCGAGGGTGCGCGCCGTCGCCGGGAGGAGACGGCGGCGATGCTCGACGTCGCTGGTCGCGTCCAGCTGCCCGACCACGACGACACGCTCGCGCTTCTGTTCCTGTGCTGCCACCCCTCCCTCAGCATCCCTTCGCAGCTCGCGCTGACCCTGCGCGCGGTGGGCGGGCTCACGACCGCTGAGATCGCCAACGCTTTACTTGTCCCGGAAACCACGATGGCTCGGCGGATCAGCCGCGCCAAGGAGAGCATTCGGGGCGCGGGCGCGCGGTTCGAGCTTCCGTCCAAAGCGGAGCAAGCCGACCGGCTGCGCGTCGTGCTCCACGTGCTGTACCTCGTTTTCAACGAGGGCTACATGACGAGCGCGGGCCCTGCTCTGAACCGGGCCGACCTCACCGCCGAGGCGATCCGGCTCACGCGGATGCTGCATGCGCTGCTGCCTGCCGAGGGCGAGGTGGCCGGCCTCCTGGCCCTCATGTTGCTGACCGATGCACGCCGAGCAGCTCGGACGCTGCCTGATGGCTCCCTGGTGCCGCTCGACGAGCAGCGCCGCGAGCTCTGGGACCAGTCGCAGATCGATGAGGGCATCGCGCTGCTCACCCGCACCCTTGGGACAACGACTGTCGGCCCTTATCAGATGCAGGCCGCAATCGCCGCCGTGCACGATGAAGCGCCGAGCGGCGCGGAAACCGACTGGCCACAGATCCTGGCCTTGTACGAAGTCCTCGAGCGGGTCTCGCCGGGGCCGATCATCACGCTCAATCGCGCGGTAGCGGTCGCTATGGTCCACGGCCCGCGCGCGGGCCTCGCGCTGCTCGGAACTCTCGACGATGACGCACGCATGTCGCGCAACCACCGGCTAGAGGCAGTGCGCGGCCACCTGCTCGAGCTGGCGGGCGATCTCACAGCTGCGCGCGAGTCGTACCAAAGCGCGGCGCGGATGACCGCGAGCATCCCTGAACAGAGATACCTCGCGCTGCGTGCGGCGCGCCTGGGCTAGAGCAGTGCTCAAGGCACAACATCCCACCGGTCGTCCATCTCTCCTTACCTGCCGGCAGGGACACCGTCTAGCCCTAGAGCTCTGACGCCCTGCTCAGCTGAGTGCTCACCTACCGGAGGCTCGGACGAACCGCACCATCTTGGCGGCTCTGCCCCTATTAGCTCCGCACCTTTCTAATCGCGTCGCCTTGCCTTACGGTGCCGGCCACGACCACCCGGCAGTTGGCGCCTCGCAGGCGAAGCTCGCGGCCGACTGGAGAGTTGACGAAAACCTGGGCTTCGTTGCCATAGCGGGCTGAGAACTTCGCGCAACCGGTGTGCGGGGGCTCGCTGAACTCGATCACTGCTGAGCCGATCTGGACCCGGCTCCCCGGGGGCAGATTGGCGAGACTGAGGTCGAGATCCACGTAGAGCTGGTCGCCGGCCAGGGGCCAGCGCTCGCGCTCCCCAGCGATCGCCGCCGCGGCGCGCGAACTCATGAGGGTGAGCTGCGCATCCGGAATGGCGCTCCCATCGGGGCGGCTGCTGCCGCGCACCCGCCAGGTGTCGCCTCTCAAGCCGCTCCCGGCCTCGAGCCAGCCTTCGCTCAATGTCTCCCGCTGGTCAACGGCCGGCCGGGCGACGATCAACTCGACGGTCCCGCCATCCGGCGGCGCCTGGCGGATGTGATCGATGCTCTCCTCGAGTCGGATCAACTCGGCGTTTTTCACCACTCCAGTATTTTGCATGCCTTGGGCGGCCTGCCGCACACGGCATTCGGCCTTAAGCTCACTCGCTAACAGATGAGCCAGACGAGCGATTCGACGAAGGCCGTTTCGACGTGGGCGCCTCTTCGCATCGGCCTGTTTCGCGCCCTCTGGCTGGCGGTCCTTATCAGCAACGTCGCCAGCTGGATGCAGACAGTCGGCGCGCAGTGGCTGCTGGTCGGCCAGCCGAACGCCCCGATCCTGGTTGCCCTCGTCCAGACCGTCGATTACCTGCCCGATGTGTTGTTCGGCCTGGTCGGCGGCGTGCTCGCCGATACGTTCGACCGGCGCCGCCTGCTGATGGCGGTACAGGGCTTTCTGGTCATCTTCGGTGCCGCGCTAGCCGTACTGACTCTGGCCGGCGAGATGCCTCCGGCTCTGCTGCTGACCTTCACGTTCTTGATCGGATCCAGCTCGGTGCTCACCCTGCCGGCATACCAGGCGCTCGTTCCAGACCTCGTGCCACGCGCCCAGTTGCATTCGGCAGCCGCGCTTTCGTCGATCAGCGTCAACCTCGCTCGCGCGGCCGGACCCGCTATCGCGGGAGTGGTGATCGCTCGCGCAGGCGTCGGTGCGGTTTTTGCACTGAACACGGCGATGTATGCGCTCTTCCTGATCGTGCTCGTCGCGTGGCACCCACCCGCCGGGAAGCCGAAGATGCCAGAGCCATTCATCTCGGCGCTGCGCGCGGGAGGCCGTTATGTTCGCTACGCGCCGGTGGTCCGTCGCATCTTGCTGCGGTCGGCCTTGTTCCTGGTTCCCGCGAGCGCGCTGTGGTCTTTGCTCCCACTTATAGCGAGCCGGCGCTTGGGCCAGGGAGCTGATGGCTATGGGCTGCTGCTCGGTGCGCTCGGCGTTGGAGCCATCGCTGGAGCAATAGGCCTACCTCGAATTCGGACAAGGCTTTCGATCAACGCACTGCTGGCCGCCAGCGGAGTCGTCTACGCCGTGGTGCTGGCAGTGGTCGTGCTGATCAGCAACGCAGTGGTGATCCTTATCGTCCTCTTGCCCGCCGGGGTGGCTTGGATGGCGTTCCTTTCGACGATCAACGCTGAGCTCCAGCTTTTCCTCCCAGCCTGGGTCCGGGCGCGAGGCCTGTCGGTCTACCAGATGGTCCTGTTTGGAGCGCAGGGTATCGGCGCGCTTTTCTGGGGCGTCGTTGCTTCTCCGGCCGGCCTTGTGACCACCTTTCTCATCGCCGCGGCCGTGATGCTCGCGGGGGTGGCGACCATGCGAATCTGGCCGATCATCGACACGAGCGGCATGGATCGCAGCACCGTTCAGTACTGGCCGGAGCCGAGCCTGGCGCTGGATGCCGCCCCCGAGGATGGCCCCGTTGTGGTCCGGGCTGTCTACACGATTCCGACCGAATCTGAGGCGCAGTTTCTCCAAGCGATGGCGCGCGTGCGGCTGTCGCGCCTGCGCACCGGTGCGACCCAATGGGGCCTTTTCCGGGACGGCGAGGCCCCCCACAAGTTCGTCGAGCTCTACGTGGTTTCGTCGTGGGAGGAACACTTGAGACAGCACGCCGATCGGCTCACGGGCGCCGATCAGCAGTACGAGGAGGAGGCTCAGGGGTTCTCCGAACGTCCCACCGACACGTCGCACTTGATAGCCGTGGAGCTCCCCGAATACGACCTCTAAGGCACCGCGCCTTGAAGTAGGCGCAAACTTTCGATGGACAAAACAATCGGCCGGCAGAAAGAGGAGAAGCGCGAATGTTCATGAGCATCAGGCGATACCGGATCGGCGAAGGGCAGCGCGACGAAGTGATTCAAATAGTCGACGAAGGCTGGACCGACCACCTGCGCAAGGAGCCTGGGTTCCTCAGCTACCACCTGGTCGCGACTGACGAGAACGAGCTCATCTCAATGACCGCTTGTCTAGATGAGGACACCCTGGAGAAGGTCGTCCAGAAAAGCGGCGAGTGGGTGGGCACCCACCTCACCGCTCTGGATGTGAAGCTCGAACACTCGAGCGTTGGAAAGGTGGTGTCCCACCTGGGCGAATGAGAGTACTTTCTCTTTTACGTTGCCGCCCTCAGATACGTTAGGACTGCGGCGACACGCCGGCTGAGCAGGCGTTCCTCAGACAAACCGAGCTTGGAGAAGATCGTGTTCACGTACTTCTCGACCGACGACTCCGAGAGATGGAGGCCGCCGCAAGGTGCATGAAGAGGGTTGGCGACTGGGCATCACCCCTGATGGCGAGATCGCGGCAGTGCCGCCTTAGGAGTTCGCTAGGCGCTTGGCGTGCAAGCGCAGCCGCAGCGCTTCCGCAAGCCTGACCGCCAGGTACGTGGCGAAGGCCAGGGTCGTTATGAAGAAGCTGACAGGGTGCGGCGAGAAGAAAGCGATCGCCAACCCGAACCAGGTGAATGCGAGCGCCAGCAGGATTCCAATTCCTATCGCGATCGGCGGCCGGCTCGAGAACCGCACGGCGATCGCCGCCGGCGTGACGATGAGAGCGAAGATCAGCAGCACGCCGACCACCTGCACGGCCTCGCTCACCGCCACCGCCAGGATCGCCATGAAGACGATCGAGAGAAGGGTTACCGGCACTCCCTTGGCGCTGGCCAGATCTTCGTCGACCGATGAGAACAGCAGCGGGCGGTAGACGACCACCAGCGCAACGATCGTCACCACCCCGGCCGCGAGGGTGGCGATCACATCCGAAGTGCTGATGCCGAGGATCTGGCCAAAAAGAAGCGCATACGCCTCGGTGGCGTAGCCGCGATAAAGCGATATGAACAGCACGCCGAGACCGAGCGCCCACGCGAGAACGATCCCGATGGTCACATCGCGCCCGCGCAGGCGGTTCCCCAAAGCTCCGATCGCGATCCCGGCGCCGAGCGTGAAAGCCAGCAGGCCGACGATCGGGCTGAGTGCAAACACCACAGCGCCGGTCGCACCCGCAAAGCCGATGTGTGAAAGCGCGTGCGCCGCAAACGCCGAGCCGCGCAGCACGACGAAATAACCGATGGCGCCGGCCACTATTGCCACCACAGTGCCCGCCTCGAATGCGTGGACCATGAACTCGTAGTGGAAGAGCAAAGCCAGGTCATCGAGGGGATTCCAGCTGAGATCCGTCGCTGCTGTCGCCACGGACATCGGTATCAGCTCAACCATGAGGGTGGCTGACCTCCTCTTCCAGGCCGACCACGAAAACCCGGCCGAGCCTATCGCGCAGGACTTCCACTGGCGCTGAATAGATCGCCGACAAGGTTTCCGAAGTGATGATGTCGGCAGGCTTCCCCATCGCGAGCTTGCCCTGTGCGATGTAGAGCACATGGTCGATGTGCGACAGCAGCGGGTTCACATCGTGAGCGATGAGCAGCACGGTCAGATTTCGCTGCCGCGCGATCTCGCTGATCAACTGCACTATCGCGCCCTGGTTGCGGACGTCGAGATGCGACAAAGGCTCGTCCATCAACAGCAGGCTGGGTTGACCCACCAACGCCTGCGCAAGGAGGAGCCTCTGCTGCTCCCCACCCGACAATCGACCAAGCTGCCGGTCCGCATAGGCTTCGGCGCCGACCGCGCGAATCGATTCGTCGGTCGCCGATGCGATTTGCGGACGACCGGTCAACCTCATTCCCCATTTGTGGCCGTCGACGCCGAGCCCGACGAAGTCACGCCCGCGAATGGAGAGCTCGGGATCGAAGGCCGAACCCTGCGGAACGTAGCCGATGCGCGGGTTGCCGCGCGTTGGTGGTTCGCCCAGCACCTCGAGCTTGCCGGCGATCGGATGGAGCAGGCCGAGGATCAGCTTGATCAACGTCGACTTGCCGCCACCGTTTGGACCGAGGATGGCCGTAAAGGATCCCGCCGGGATCGAAAAGCTCGCCTGAGACCAGATCGCGGTCGATCCGTATCCAGCTGCGAGCCCGTTCGCCACGATTGCCGCGCCTCGATCGTTCAACGTCTACGCAAGCGCCGCCTCGAGCGCGGTCAGCCACCCCGTTTGCCAGGCCTGGAAGGTCGCACCGACCGGCTGCAGAGTCTCGGTGACGCCGACCAGCTGGATCCCTTGTTGCTGCGCCAATTGCTTGAGGTTCGTGGTCAACGCACTCGACGACTGGATGTTGTAAACGAGCACCTTGATCTGCTTGCCCGCGACCTGGTCGTGGACTGTGGCGACCGCCGACGCCGGCGGGTCGGTGCCTTGGGCCACCGCATCCATGAACTCGGGGGGCGTGATCAGGTCGAGGCCGAGCGCTGCGGCCATGTAGACAAAGATGCTTTCGGTCGACCCGATAGGCGTCCCTGCGTACTTGCTTTTGATGTCTGCGATCCGATCCGTGTACGGCTTCAGCGCGCTCGTGAACGCGACGTGTTGCTGGTCGAAGAAGGAAGCGCCGCCCGGATCGATCGTCTTGTACTCGGCCGTTATCTTTTCCGCGACGGTCAGCACGTAGCTCGGGTTGTACCAGAAGTGAGGGTTGTCCCCGGGCTTTCGGCCCAGCAGCTGGGCGATGTTGAGCACTGTACGGTGGCTGCTCGAGTTGGCGTCAAGAAGCTTCTGGCCCCAATCGTCGTAGCCTGCGCCGTTCAAGATGACGAGGCCGGCATCGGCAAAGGCCCGAGCGTCCTGGGTGCTGCTCTCGTACTCGTGTGGGTCCGCGTTGGGGTCGGTGACCACGCTGTGAACAGATACCCTTGAACCTCCCAGCTGGGCGGCGATGTTGCCCCAGAAGTTCTCGCCGGCGACGACGTTGAGCACTCCAGGGGTCGCCCCCACGGCGCCGGTTCCGCAGGCAGTGCCGGCCAGCGCCACGACCACAGCCGCTGCGGCGAACCCCTTGATCAGCATTGCGCAAGAGTATTGCACAACCTATTTGCGCAATGTCGTTGCACTTGCTAGAGTTAACGAAATGGCCCCTCCAAGCCCGGTCCGAGATGAGGTCCGACTTCTGTTCTCCACCCCCGGCCGGCATGTCTGGTCGATCGACGAGCTCCAGCAAGTCGTTAGCGCCTCGCTTGGCGGCGCCGACTACTCGAGCGTCTTCCGGGCGGTAGCGGGGATGCAGCGAGAAGGCCTGGTCGACAGGCTCGACCTGGGGGACGGCAAGGCCCACTTTGAGCTTCGTGAAGACCACCACGAGCACATCAGGTGCGATTCCTGCGGCCGCGTCGTCGGGGTTCCAGGCTGCATCCTGGAGAACGCGACCTCAGCCGTTGAGAGCGACACCGGCTTTACCATCACGAGCCACCAACTGCTGTTCAGCGGCATCTGCCCGGACTGCTTGGCGACCGCGCACAGCTAAGCGTTGGCCGGCGCGCCCGTCGATAGACTGCATCCGGTGGGTACCGTCGCCAGAGTCCGTCACCGAGGGCAGCGCGCCGGATGGTTGAGAGCCGCCGTGCTCGGCGCCAACGATGGAATTGTTTCAGTCGCGAGCGTCGCCATCGGCGTGATTGCAGCCGGAGCCTCGACGAGTTTCGTGCTCACGGCCGCCATAGCTGCCTTGGTAGCTGGAGCGATGGCGATGGCCGCCGGTGAATACGTGTCTGTCAGCTCGCAACGAGATGTCGAGCGGGCCGATCTCGAGCAGGAGCGCGGAGAACTGAAGACGCATCCAAAGGCCGAAAAGCAGGAGCTGGCTGCGATCTATGTCCAACGCGGGCTGCCGATCGAGCTGGCCGACAAGGTCGCCGAAGCGCTCACCGCTTCTGATGCGCTGGGGGCGCATGCCCGTGACGAGCTCGGCATGGCTGCGATCCCGGCTCGTCCAGTCCAGGCGGCGCTCTACTCGGCGATGAGCTTCACCGCAGGAGCTGTGTTGCCGATAGTCGCTTTCCTGCTGGTCCCGAGCGGAGCTCGAACAGCGGCTGTTGTGGCGAGCGCTCTCCTTGCTCTGGTGGCGCTTGGCATCGCAGGGGCGCGTGCCGGCGGCGCGCCGATACTGCGCGCGGCGGTACGAGTCTGCGTTGGCGGCGGATTGGCAATGGCGGTCACTGCGGCGGTTGGTCGCCTGGTCGGCGGGATCGGCCTATAGCAGATATTCAGTCATTCAAGGCGTAATCGCGCTCCCAGCGGATGGACACCCACGCATCGGTTGCATAGACGTCGCCATCCACGGCCGAGGGCTCGACCAGCTTGGTCACGCCCTGATCCGCTCCGCGATCAGGACCGGGCGCCCAGTGGTACTCAAAAGGCGGTGAGAAACCGACCCGAACACGAGGCTTCCGATTTCACTCATACGACTCGAGCCGATCACGATGATGTCCGCATTCCAGGTTTCGGCCGTCTCCGCAACGGTCTCGGCTACCGGGCGTCCGTGAGCCACGACACCCTCCACAGCGACGCCGGCATCTGTGAACATCTGGATGGCCGCGGACATGGTCGCCCCCGTCTCCTCATCAGTCTCGACGAACACGAAGCCCTGCGGCTCGACGATGGTCTGAGCCACGTGGACGATGAGAACGGCGGATCCCGGGGCGGCAGCCGCAGCGATGGCCGCACGGGCCGCCGGCGCGATGTCATCTCCACCCGCAATCGCGAGGATTACCCGCTGCGACTGGTGATCCGTGGCGGCGAGCTGGTGCCTGACGATCAGGACTGGGCAATCGACCGCGCACAGGAGCCGATGGCTCACGCTGTGCTTGAACATCGACTGCCAATCCGAAAGACCGCGCGAACCGACCACGACGAGATCGGCTTCGAAAGACTTGGCGGTCGCAGCGATTGCCGCTGCCACATGGTCTACGTCGGCACGAATGATCTCGCGGTCGGCCAGCACTCCGGCAGCTTGCAGGCGCCCGACGGCCGTGTCGACCAGCCGCGTCGCGTCGTTCCGGACCTCGACGTCACTGGAGTCGTGGCGGTGACGAAGTTCCAGGTTCCAGACGTGCGCGACGCGAACCTTGGCCGACGAGGTATGTGCGATCGCGATGGTCGACAGCAGCGCTGCCTCGGACTCTGGGCTGCCGTCAGTGGCGAGGAGGATTCTCTTGAAACCTTTTGTAGTGTTCATGACGCCAGCGTTCCACCATTTGGGCAGCGGCCATAGGGCCGAAGGTCCCAGGAGGGGAGGGCCGGTCAGTGAGCGCCCAGGGACGGTCGCGATACCGCTCGGACCACACGAATCCGCGCGTCCACGACGACTGACCCAGCTTCATGTACCACCAGCGGGTTGAGGTCCATCTCGGCTATCTCCGGATGAGCTTCAACGAGCGCACTCACGCGAAGCAGGACGTCTTCGAGAGCCCCCACGTCTGCCTTCGGCGCCCCGCGGTAGCCGTCGAGCCGCGGGAACGTCTTGAGCGAGTGCACCATTCGGCTCGCCTCGCCTCGGGTAATCGGCGTGATGCTCACTGCGACGTCCTTCAGGAGCTCGGTCGCGGTCCCACCGGCTCCGCACGCCAGCACCGGACCGAAGTGCTGGTCTTGAACCACCCCCACGATCATCTCCACTCCCGCCGGCACAATCGGCTGTACCTGGTACCCGGTAACGTGGCGGCCTGACTTTTCGAAGCGAGCCGCCATCTCGGTGGCGGCGCGCTCGACGGCGCGGGCGCCTTTGAGGCCGAGCGCGACGCCACCTTCGTCCGACTTATGCAACAAGCCCGGCACGATCGCCTTGAGCGCGACCGGCGATCCCAGCCGACGAGCCTCTCGCCCAGCCTCGCGGGGCGAGCCGGCCAGGCGCGTGTCGACCACGGGGATGCGATAGCAGGAGAGTAGGTCCATGACGGCCGCCGGCTCCAACCAGCCCGGATCGCCGGCCAGAGCCGCGGCGATGACCGCTGTCGCGCGGTCGCGGTCGATGCCGTCCAGGATGGCAAGCGGTTCCTCCGGCATCGCGCGCCACGCGGCGTAGCGGGCGGCGAGACTCAGGGCGCGCGCGGCCTCCTCAGGGAACGGGTAATGGGGGACGGCGACGCCTCCAGAGGAGATGACGCGGGGGCCAGTCTGCTTCGACATGAACACGCTCAGGAGAGGAATGGGCCGGGACAGATCGCGNNGTAGTCCTCGCCCGTCGCCGCGGCCAACATATCGACAGGGTTGCCGGTCGAACCGGCCGCGGGTAGAAATGCGGCGAGCTCTTCACGCACGCTGTCTGGCAGTCGAGGGACGATGAGGCCGTTGGCCTCGCACGCATCTGCGCAGAGAATGGCCGGCCCGCCGGCGTTCGTGAGGATGGCTACCCGGTTGCCCGCGGGCAGCGGCTGGCTGCCGAGCAGTAAGGCGACATCGAAGAGCTCAGCGAGCGTGTCAGTGCGAATGACGCCCGCCTGCTTGAACAGTGCGTCGACCGTGATATCCGACGCTGAAAGCAATGCACCCGTATGCGACGAAGTGGCCCGATTCCCGGCCGGAGAGCGCCCGCCTTTCACGGCCAGAATCGGCTTAGACCGGCTGACACGCCGAGCGATGCGCGCGAACTTGCGCGGGTTTCCGAACGACTCCAGATAAAGCATGATCAGGTCGGTTTCACCATCGGCTTCCCAGTACTGGATGAAGTCGTTGCCGGAGAGGTCTGCCTTGTTGCCGACGGAAACGAACGACGAGATGCCCGATCCGAGGGCTTGCGCACGGGCCATCACCGCGATGCCGAGACCGCCGCTCTGCGACAGAAAGCCGATTCGCCCTTTCACCGGCTTATCCGGGGCGAACGTGGCATCAAGACTTACTTCGGGCGCGGTGTTGATAACGCCCATGCAGTTGGGGCCCACGAGTCGCATTCCGCCCTGGTGGCACACATCGAGGAGCTGCCGCTGAAGTTCGGCTCCTGCAGATCCGGCTTCGCCGAATCCCGCCGAGATCACAACCAGCCCACGCACGCCCTTGGTTGCGCACTGGCGTGCAGCTTCCAGGACGGCCGCGGCCGGCACCGTGATCACGGCCATCTCGACCTCACCAGGAATGTCGAGGACCGACGCGAACGCAGGCAGTTCCTCGATCGTCGTCGCGGCCGGGTTGACCGGGTAAACAGATCCTTTGAAGCCGTTCGTCACCACGTTGTGCAGAAGCTCGGCGCCGATTCCGCCACGGTGGCGCGATGCTCCGACGACCGCCACCGAGCGAGGGGCGAGCATGTGGCCAACGGCCGCGACGGCCGCAATGCGATCGCGGTCCTCGAAATGATGTAAACCCTCGGGAGTCAGCGCCGTTGGCAATTCCGCGTGCACCTCACCCGGTTCAGAGCGGCCATGAACCGGGAAGCCGCTCTCTCGCAACATGCTGAGCATCGTGTGGTTGTCCGGCATGACGATGGCCTCGAACACATCGATCCCAGCCGCCGAGGCAATCTCGGCTAGCTGGCCGAGCAGAATCGTGCCCAGACCGCGGCCCTGGTAAGAGTCGGCCACCGCCAGGGCCAGCTCGGCTTTGCGCGGCTCAATCTCGATGTACATCGCGTGCGCCACGATTTGTTCCGGTAGGCCGGCCACCGCCAGCAGGCCGTACTGTGACTTGTAGTCGACGTGGACCATTCTTTTGGCCGAGGAGTCAGCGTTGGCGATGGGGGCAAAGAAACGCAGAATGCGAGACTCCATGGACAAGGCGGAGAAGAAGTGCGCCAGGCCCGTCTCGTCCTCTGGCTTGATCGGGCGCACTGAGACCGTGGAACCATCCCGAAGCACGATCGTCGACACTCGATCAGCGGGATAGAGCACTGGTCGACCTCGCCGATTCAATTGGGACCATGTCTTACCTGCTACATGACGGCTTGGTCGTACTCACTGCCCAGTCGCTGTTGACTGGTTGGCTATTCCGAGCCTGGGCTTGCGGCAGAGCTGGCGGCAGGGTCGTTGGACCCCCGATGCCCGGGCAATTAGACCTTTGCGTTGGCGCTCTTCCGGACGGACGATCGGGGATGTGGACGCCATGCTCCCAGCCGATACACTCCAAGCGAAGCAGGGCCGCCCTCCGAAAAAACGCTGACGTTTCACAAGGAGTCGGAAATGGCACCAAAAAACTCTGGCGTTCGGCGGATCGTGGTCGGTCTGGACGGCTCTGGGTCGTCGGCGGCCGCTCTTAAGTGGGCGGTGCGAATGGCGAAGGCAATGGGCGCCCAAGTGACCGCCGTCTACGCGATCGACGTCCCGACATACTTCCCTCAGCCATATGGCACTCCGATTCAATTCGACGAGGAGTGGCGCGCCGCTATGAAGTCGGATTTCGAAAACAAGTGGTGCAAGCCGCTTAAGGTTTCGGGGGTTCGTTATCGCACAGTGATGGAGGACGGGCGGGCGGCGTCCGTGATCGCCGCGGTGGCCGACCGCGAGAAAGCCGATGTCGTTATCGTCGGCAGGCGCGGTCGAGGAGGCGTTGCCGAACTCTTGCTAGGAAGCGCGAGCCATGAGCTCGTACTCCACTCCAAGCGGCCGGTCCTCGTGATCTCGGCGGCGGCCTAACTCACCGCTGAGGGTGCCACTCGAAATCGACGGCCCGTGATCTTGCTGGGTTCGATCGCTATCCGATAGGGCTTCACACCTGGTGCGAGCGGCCAGGCTTCCACAGCGCGGGCGGCCCATGACACGTCGTCGAACGCTTCCGTGGCATCAACGGCGATGCCTTGCACCATCACGCTCCATCCGCCGCCGGAGGAATCGTACTCGTCGATCTCGAAGCACACTTTCGAAGTGGGCGCATACGACAGCTTGCTGCCGGCGCCGGTGCGAAGGGCGACGATCCGGCCGCTCATTGCATAGTTGACTGGAAAGATCTGGGGTTGCCCGTCCACGACGATTGCCATCCGACCGAGGCTGTGCCGGCCAAGGATTTCGAGGCACTCCGCCTCCCGAATCTCCTCCAGCTCAGGCCTCGATTCAGCAACCCGGATGCTCGCTTTGTTGGTACGCACTGATACGAGCTTCAGGGCTGGAGCCTGCTGGGGGTAGAGGCGAGGGGCCCCGGCGCAATGGGCCACATGACCTGGAGCAGTTACACGACCTCAGATCACGATTCCAAAAGAGGCCGCGCGGTGATAGCGGCAGGCGTGGCGCGGCTCGTCATGCCGTGAAAGTAGTGGCCCTGGTCGAGGTCTTCGATGAGCCCGGGATTGGTCGGTTGCCATGCAAGCATCTCGCGGGTCAGCGTGCTCGAGGCCGGGCTGTCGAGCGCGAGGAAGCTGGCCATCCACATGAAGTGCGCGGCTGCGTCCTCCGGAGAGATGGCGACCACAGGGAGGTCGAGATGCCTGCCGATCACCTCTGCGATGGCACCCATGGGCACGCCCTCGTCAGCGACCGCGTGTAGCGTCGAACCCGCTGGGGCCTTATCCAGGGCCAGGCAGACCAGGTGCGCTGCATCGAGCCGGTGCACGGCGGGCCAGCGGTTGGACCCATCGCCGATGTAGCCGGAGACGCCCTTGTCGCGGGCGATGCCGACCAGGGTGGCCATGAAGCCGTGATCTCCTTCGCCGTGGACCGTTGGCGAGAAGCGCACGATGGAAGAGCGCACGCTGCGGGACGCGAGTGAGAGCGTCATCTCCGCGCTGGCCAGCCGAGTCCGCGGACCGCCGCTCATGTGCGCCGGAGCCGGACCGTGGCCATCCTGTTCCGTCCCCAAACGCCCTGGTGCGAGCCCGAGCGTCCCGGAGGCGATGACGAAAGGTCGATCAGAACCTGCAAGCACCTCGCCGAAGGTCTCGATGGCGCGGCGATCGGCATCGGCAGCGTCCTCGAAGCCCCCCGAGAAAGCGATGTCGTGCTTGAACGCGAGGTGGATCACACCGTCCGACGCGGCCGCGGCGCTCCGCAGGATGTCGAGGTCATCAATGGTGCCGCGACACACGTCCGATCCAGCGGCCACAAGCGCAGCAGCCGAGGCATCCGAGCGAGCCAGCCCGACGACCTGATGGCCCTCGCTGAGGAGCTCGGTGACAACGGCGGAGCCGATCCAGCCCGACGCACCCGTGATGAAAACGCGCATTGAGACCTCCTGTCGGTCGACATTCCTCGGTGTCGAGGACGGCTGATGACAGTAACTGTCATTAACATAGCACTCCATGTCAGTCGCTGTCATCGGGTACGATCGGCGCGTGGGTAGATGGGAGCCGGACGCTCGTGGCCGGCTGGAACAGGCAGCTCTCGCTCTTTACGGCGAGCGTGGGTTCGAGCAGACCACAGTGGCGGACATCGCTGAGCGGGCGGGGCTCACGGAACGCACCTTCTTCCGGTATTTCGCCGACAAGCGTGAGGTTCTGTTTTGGGGCGCGGGCAGACTGCAGGACTCCCTCGTGAGCGCCGTGGTGGGCGCGCCCGATTCCGCAGCGCCGATCGACGCGGTCATAGCAGCCCTGGAGGCTGCTGGCGCCAGCTTCCAGGAAGGCCGCGAACGCTCCGTACAGCGTCAGGCCGTCATTACCGCGAACGCAGAGCTGCAGGAGCGCGAGCTGATCAAACTCGCAAAACTCGCCTCGGCGCTCGCCGGCGCGCTGCACCGGCGCGGCGTCAGAGAGCCGACCGCGAGCCTGGCTGCGGAGGCAGGGATCACCGTCTTCAGAGTCGCTTTCGAACGCTGGATCAATGACACGAGCGGGCGAGATTTGCCGCAGCACATCCGAGAGTCGTTTGATGAGCTCAAAACCGTAACCGCGGGCAGATGACCCGGGCTGGGGAGCAGGGCCAGCATCATTCCCAAGGAGTTGGATCGGCTCGGACTATCGCCGTAAAGGGCTTGCGCTAACCTTCCGAGAAGACGCCGGCATAGCTCAATTGGCAGAGCAGCTGTTTTGTAAACAGCAGGTTACGGGTTCGATTCCTGTTGCCGGCTCCAACCTCGGGCCGGCGATTGAATCAGGAGGGTGTTTGTGGACGCTCAGGAACGGAAGGCCTTGATCCGGCGGTATCGGGAGGGGCACAGCGCAGTGGTCGAGGCGCTTAGAGGCCTGACGGATGAGGAGCTCGATCGCTCCGCCAGCGATGAGTGGACGCCCCGGATGATCGCCCACCACCTCGCCGACAGCGAAATGACCTCGGCAATCAGGCTCCGGCGACTGGTCGCCGAGGACGGCCCCGTGATCAGCGGCTACGACGAGGCCCTCTTCGCCAAGAAACTCACATCCGATCGCCCGATCGAGCCTTCCCTCGAAGCGATGCGCTGGGCGCGCGAGTCCACGGCGCAGATCCTGGAGCGGCTCACCGAAGAGGATTGGCTGAGAGCGGGAACCCACAGCGAGCGCAGCAGCTACTCGGTGGAGGACTGGCTCACCATCTATGCCAGCCACGGGCACGATCACGCCAAGCAGATCGAGCGCTCGCGAGGGCGATCGTAATGGCCAATACACACGCCCTCAGAGACGCCGCCCTGGCGAAGGCGAAGGCATCCCGCGACGCCGACCTCGCCGACCTCGTGGAAGAGCTTCGTATCCCGTCGATCAGCACCTTGCCCGAACGGCGGGACGACTGCATCCGCAACGCGGAGTGGCTGCGGGATCGCATGGTCGCGCTGGGGATGAAGGTCGAGATCGTCGACGTCATCAAGGATGGCAACCCGGTGGTGGTCGCGGATTGGAACGGACGCCCAGGAAAACCCCACCTCACCATCTACGGCCACTACGACGTGCAGCCGCCCGACCCAATGGACGAATGGAAGTCGCCACCTTTCGAGCCTGAGGTTCGCAACGGTCACCTCTACGCACGAGGGTGCGCCGACAACAAGGGCAACCACATGGCCACCCTCAAGGCGGTCGAGCACCTCTTCGCCGCGGGTGGCCCACCGGTCAACCTCCGCTTCCTGATCGAGGGTGAGGAAGAGGTCAGCGGCGAGTCCTTGAAGCGATACCTGCGCGCGAACGGCTCAAAGCTCAAGACGGACTCGGTCTTGATCTGGGATGGCGGCTTCGACGAGGCCGACAACCCCACCCTGGGCACCGCTCTCCGCGGCATCCTTTATGTGGAGCTTCATGCCAGCGGCGCCGCAGTCGACCTGCATTCCGGAATGTACGGCGGCGTGGCGCCCAACCCCATCAACACACTGGCTCTTGTCCTCGGGGAGCTCAAGGATCGCGATGGACATATCACCATTCCGGGCTTTTACGACGACGTGCGCCGGCCCAGCGACGAAGAGTTGGCGGATTGGAAGAAGAAAGACGAGCACTACGTCCAAATGATTCAAAAGTTGTCGGGAGCGCGTGCGTTGGAGGGTGAACCAGGTTTTCTCGGACTCGAGCGAACCGGCAGCCGGCCGACACTGGACGCCAACGGCATCATCGGCGGGTTCACCGGCGTCGGGGAGAAGACTGTGATTCCCGCACGTGCGATGGCAAAAGTCAGCATGCGGCTGGTACCCGACCAGGACTGGAAGGCGATCCTGTCGTCCCTGGAGAAATACGTCAACACGCTCACGAGTCCAGGAGTGGAGATCAAGGTCGAGCTACTCGGCTCAGCCCCGCCTGTAGTGTGCGATGTCAATCACTCCGCTGCCGACGCGCTCCGATCCGCTTATAGCGAGGCCTTCAGCAAGGAGACAGCTCTTGTTCGAAGCGGTGGCTCGATCCCTGTATCGCTGGACTTTCAAGAGGCGATCGGTGCGCCGCTGATGATCAGTGGGATCCCACAGGCTGACGACGCCGTCCACTCACCGAACGAGCACCTGGCGATCGACCACTACCACACAGGCATCGAGGCGATCATTCGCTTCATCTGCAAGTTGGGCGAGTGAGCCGTTCCTAGGCCGACTTGACTCTCTGCTGCAGATCCGCCACGCGCGCGTCCCAATAACCGAGGCGCTGACGGAACCTTTCGGCCTGGGCGACAACGACAGGAACGTTGGTGAGCTCGACCTCGCGTCGAGCTGTATCCGATTGGGTCAGCATCAGCTCGCGGATGCGCGCCAGCACCTTCTCCTCCATCGCGAGGATCTCGGTATAGACCTCGCTCCAGTAGACGGCCTGTTCCAGGTTCGAATCGCCTGGTACGCCTTCGCCGTCCATTCGCTTTGTCCAGTCGCCACCGCGCTCCGCCGCATCCACGTCTGGTCGATCCCTTTTGCTCAGAGTTTTAGCCATCCTTCATACGTTGTACGGCCCTTCCCGTAAGAAGTTCAGCAACAAACGCTCCCTTCTCGACTCCAATTTTGTTCCGTGGGACGTTGCACATAGAACAATCGCTGTTTTAGAATCGGCTGAAATGGCACCTCCCACCAGGGTGCGGGCGGGGCGTCCCCTCGAGGGTGAGGACCTCAAGACTACTCACTGGGAAGACGCCCGGCACTGGATGAGCATTTACGCCGACCTGCTCGAGTTCAAGCGGGGCTTGCTGGATCGAGTCGAGCGGGACGTAGCGGCCCTGCGGCCGGAGGCTCGGAAAGCAGCGATGGTCGACCTACGGATAATCGACGATCAGATGCAGGGCTACCAGAGGCGTCTCGACCTCTGGTACAAGCGCATCTGGGACCTCCAGGGCTTGTGGCTCGACCCGACCGGGCGGATGATCAGGCACAAGGGCCAGAGCATCTCACTGACGAAGCGCGAGTTCCAGCTACTTCAGTTCCTTCTGAGTCACCCCCACCGGTACTTCACGACCACGCAGATCCTTGGACAGGCTTGGGCCGATCCGGCGCTTTTTCCTGAAGAGGTGCGCAACTACATAAGGCGGCTGCGCAAGATCCTTATCGACCTTGCGATTCCCGTCGATATCGTCAACAAGCCAGGGCGCGGCTACTCGCTGATCTTCCGCCCCTGATTGGATGGATAGGTACAGGGCCGGGCATCACCCGGCCCTGCTTCCTTAATTACCTACAGACCGTGGACTGCCTTGATGAGGTCCGGAACGAGGTTGACCGCATTGGGCGTGCCCAGACCCGTCACCGGATCCCAGCCCGCGGTTGCGGCGTAATTCGGGTCCGGGTTTGGGGGAAGGTGGAACGAATCGTTGTTGCCCGTGTCGAAGAAGTCGTTGGCGTATCCACGCTGCCCATCAAATGCGCCTGAGCTGCGGAAAGTTTCTAGTTGCGGGATCCGGTCCACCCAAACGGGTACCGCGCGCCTGGCGCCGCCAACAAATGAGTAGCAGAAGGCTGGCAGCAAGTGCCATGAAGAACGTAATCAAGCACGCAGAGCCGCCTGAAGAAGATCGTGTCCACGCTGAGAAGGGTCTAGGCTCGTCAGATTCATCTCTCCGCCACCGGGCTACGACAGCGGCTCGTCGGATGATTGCGCCGTGAAGCTGCTGATCACCGGCGCCAGAGGCGTGGTGGGAACCATGCTCCGGGAAGGACTTCCCGGCAGCCTGGCGGCCGAGATGCGGCTGCTCGACCTCAACCCCGTCCCGCCTGGAACACGTGAAGAATTTGTCCTCGGCGACGTCACCGATCTCGCCGTGGTGCGACGGGCGATCTCGGGCTGCGATGCGTGCGTCCACCTCGCCGCGATTCCGGTCGAGTCGACCTTCGACAAGATTCTCCACACGAACATCCGGGGCACGTGGGCCGTGTTCGAGGCGGCTCGCCTAGAGGGATGCCGGAGAGTTGTCTTCGCCTCGTCCAACCATGCGACAGGCTATTACCTGATCCACGATCGCATTGGCCCCGCAGATCCCGTCCGCCCCGACAGCTACTACGGGGCCAGCAAGCTGTTCGGCGAGGCGCTCGGCAGCCTCTACCACGACAAGTACGGAATGCAGGTGGCCTGCATCAGGATCGGTTCCGCCCTCCCCCGTCCCGTCGATGAGCGGCATCTCTCGACGTGGCTCTCGCCGGGTGACCTGACGCGTCTGGTGACCGCATGCCTCACATCACCCGAGCTCGGATTCGCGATTGTCTACGGGGCCTCTGCGAACAGGCGCGGCTGGTGGGATCTCGAGCCAGGTCGGAAGCTTGGCTACGAGCCGCAGGACGATGCGGAGGCGTTCGCCGCCGACGTTGAGCCTGGACCTTCCGACGAGTTCCAGGGCGGAACTTTCACCCGACAGGACGCCACGCCCTGAGGATTCGAGCGATTCACCACCGCCCAGTGTTCGGCTCGAACCTCGGTTCGATCTGCCGCATGTAGCCGGTGTCGTCGCGCCGGACCAGGCCGCAGTCGAGGTAGGCCTTGTGCATCCGCGCAAGCACGTCCCGATCGAGCTCGACGCCGAGTCCTGGGCCCTTCGGGACGGACACGGCGCCGCCGGTGAAGCGCAGCTTCCCCCCCATGACCACGTCCTCCTGCAACCAGGGGTAGTGGGTATCGAGTGCGTAGGTCATGTAAGGCGTCGATGCACCGAGATGAACCATGGCGGCCAGGCTGATGCCCAGATGTGTGTTGGAGTGCACGGACAGGCCCAGGCCAAAGGTCTGGCAAAGCGTCGACAGCGACTGGCACAGCCGCAAGCCGCCCCAGAAATGATGGTCGGACAGCACAATCTTGACGGCGCCAAGGCGGATGGCTGTGGGAATGTCTTCCCAGCTGACGACGCACATGTTCGTTGCGAGTGGAATCGGAGAGCGCGTGGCGACCTCGGCCATCCCGGCAAGTCCCGGGGTTGGGTCCTCGAGATACTCGAGGAATCCGTCGAGCGCCTGTGTGACGTCCACCGCGGTGCTCACCTGCCAGGCAGCGTTTGGGTCGAGGCGCAGCGGATGCTCGGGAAACGCCTCGCGCAGTGCCCGAATCGCTTCGATCTCCTGCTTGGGCGGACAGACGCCGCCCTTGAGCTTGATTGACCGGAAGCCGAACCGACCGACCATCTCTCGAGCCTGCGCGACGATGGACTCGGGGTCGAGTGCTTCGCCCCAGGCGTCTGCCTCGCCGCCGGGATGCCGATCCCACTTGTAGAAGAGGTAGGCGGCAAAAGGTACCTCTTGCCGAGCAGCCCCGCCGAGCAGATCGCACACTGGGCGATTCAAGGCGCGGCCCTGGGCATCGAGGCATGCGACCTCAAACGGGGAATAGGCCGACAGCCGCGTCTTGAGAGAGGACGAATCGCCGGTCAGGCCGTGGGAGTCGCGCCGCACACGATCGCCGACCGTGCGGTCTACACGCGCACGAACCGCGTTCAGATCGAACACGTCGGCACCCACGACGGCTTCGGCCGCGGCCTCGAGCAATCGCACGAAGTCGGCGTCACCGTAGGACTCTCCAAGTCCGACCACTCCGTCGTCGCAGTGAAGCTGGACGATGCTCCGAAGGGCCCACGGCTCATGGACTCCGACGCAGTTGAGCAAGGGCGAGTCGGGGAAGGCGATCGGCGTCACCGTGGCGTCGCGAATGACCAGTCTGCTTTTCGGGTTCTTCGGCACAATCGCTCCAAGCGATTGTGCCGGATCTCGTATCGGCCGGGAAGCGGTGGCGGGGCATCGTTAGTGCTTTTCGAACTCTCCTCGGGCCAGGCTCGGTGCCCTACCCGGTTCACTCGTAACGGAGGGTTTCCGCAACGCGTAGCCGGGCTGCACTGAGGGCGGGGATCACGCTGGCTAATGTGGCGATCACGAAAGTGAAGATGAGCATCGGTAGCAGGTTGAGCGGGTTGAAGGCAAAGCCGATGTTGATGAGAACCGCTCCGATCAGGCTTATGAAGCCGTAGGCGGCCGGGAGTCCGAGCACCACGGCCAATGTCCAGGCGATGCCCGCCAAGGCGAGCCCCTCAATCCAGAAGACCGCGGCCACTCGCCCCCCGGTCGCGCCGAGCGAGCGCAGCACGCCGATCTCCCGGCGCCGCTCGAGAACTGAGGTGGTGAGTGTGTTGAACAGACCGAGGATGCCGACCAACGCAACGATCGCCGCCACCGCATAGAGCAGCAGGTAGAGCACCTGAACCTGGTTCTGGAGGCGCTTAATGTTTTGGGCGTTGGTGGTCACGACAGGCGCCAGCCCCTCGCCGGTCAGCTTGTCGTCGAGCCGGTTTGCGGTCTCATCGACCGCCTTCTGGGAGTGATCCTCGGTGCCGATCATGAAGGCGCTCGCGAGGCTGGCCGGCCGGTCTTCGAACTCGTAGAGTTGGCCGATCGGAGTCAACGCGAGGCCAGCCGTCCCAAGGCCGCCGTTGAGGTCATGGACGATTCCGATCACCTGGAAGGTCTCCGCCTTGGCGCCCAGCGATAGGGGTATGAGGACAGTGGACTTGCCGCTGCCCGAGGGGCCGTTGATGGCGAAGAGGCTACCCGCGGGGACCGAGAAGGTCACGTCGTCGAGGATCACGGTGCGTTGGCCCTGCTGGTCGAGGTGCCGGCTCAAGTGTTCGACCTCGATCAGCGCCGATACGGCAGCAGCAGTGTGGACCGGCTTGATCGCTCCCATCGACCGCGAAGGCAGTCTAGCGCCGGTCATAAATGGCCGGTGATTCCCGACAAGTCTGCGGTCGGCTCAGATCGCGCGCGGGCTGGCGGCCGCGGGCTCACGAGTTCTCCCGCTAGTAGAAGCAGAGCGACTGGACCGCACCTTGCGGTACGCAAGTTGCGTGGTGGCGGGCCTACTTCGCGGTGGCACGGCTGCAGATGGCGCAGCTCGACCTGGCGATGGAACGCTGGCATCGGGAGCGACAGAGATCGACACCCCGCTGGAGGCAGAGTACGAGCTGAGGCGGCGCGTCACCGAGCTCAGGCGCAGCACGGCTCTCTAAGCTGGTAGGCGACCCCACGCAGCCCGCGCCAGTGCCAGCGCTAAGAGCGCGGCGGCCACGCCCCAAGTCATCGCGGACACGACCGGGTCGCTGAAGTCCGTTCCGCTCAGCGCTGCATGGAAGAAGACCAGGGCAAAGGCGGCATACGCAAGTCGATGCAGCCATTTCCAGAGGTCGGGCTCGATGTGCGGCTTGAGTAGGGCTGACACAGTCACCACGAGCAGCACATCAACCGCAAGCGCCCCCAGACCGATCGCCAGCGGCCCGTACGCGGCGTGAAAGGGCACCACCAGATCGAGCACGCCCATCCGCGCTGTGGAGTCGAGCAGCAGAGCCCCGAGGTGGATGCCTGCGAGCGGGATCCATAACACCGTCGTGAACTCGTGCAGCGAGCGCAGGACCCGATTGCTACCAAGCCAATCGAGCACCGCTGTGCGCATGGCGATGCCGGTCACCATGGCCACGGCAAGCGCCGCGTACGAGCTGAGGCCGGCCGCTCGGGCCAGCACCCACAGGAACTGGTCGGTCGTCACGACCCAATGCCTAGGCCACGCGCGGCGGACACGCTTGACACGCCCAACCACCACGCGACGGCGTGAGACGCGCAGAACGCGCGCCCGATGTCTGGTCCGGCCAGCAAAACGGTCTTGGTGATCACCTCCGCATCGAGGCCGGAGCAGGCGACGACCGAGACCGATTCCAAACCCGTGTCGGCGGGCAGCCCAGTCCGCGGGTCGATCAGATGGTGGAGCCCTGCCCAGCGCCGGCGCAGAACGCTGGTGGTGGCGGCGCCTTGGTGGCGGAGCATGACCGTCATGCCCGCGAAACCGACGGGCCATCCATCTCCTTGGGGACCGGCCCCGCCGGCGCTCAGGTCGCCACCTAGATTGGCAAGAGCATTGGGGCCCAGCCACGCCCGCAGCCGGTCGGCCATCCATCCCTTGGCCACGCCCCCGAGGTCGATTCCGCAACCCGGCGCGAGCCGGACGCGTCGGCGCCGCACCGTCAGCACGTCCGGGAGTGGCGGCAGAGGCAGGACTCCACCTAGCCACGCTTCGGTCGGCCGCTCCGACAGCGGGCGCGTGTAGCCGATGGCGAGCATCGATGGCAGGACGGCGACGTTGACCAGCCCTTTGCTCAACTCGAACGCGTGCAGGGACGCGTGCAGCACCTCCTCCATCTCGGGACTGACATCAACCCACCGGCCCAACGCCTCATTCAGCCGCGCAAGCTCGCTGTCCGCTGAGAATCGGGTCAGGCGCGCTGCCATTTGCCTGACCCACAGCTCGCCACCCACCAGCCGGCGGGGGTCAACACCCACGCCGAACAGGGAGCAGCTGGTGCCCATCGCGTCGAAGTGATGCGACACCACCCTGTCAGGAGGCATATGTGGAGGTCATGGGCGCCACGTCGCCTGGCCGCACTCCCGGCGTCAGGGTGACGTCGCCGCCGGGCAACGAGCTGAGCACGATGGGCTGAAGAGGCGCGGCGGGATTCTTCAAATGCGACGTGACGTAGAGCGCCGAGGCGAGGGTCGCCACGACCGTAAGCGCCACCGCTCCCACCTTGAGCGTGAACGCGCGCACCCGATCAGACCGCCGGCACCGGCGCTCGCAGGAAAGGCACGTCCGCGAAGGTGGCGCCAAGGATGTCGCCCGAATCCGCGCCGAGATGTCCGCTGAGGATCTCCTGGTATACGGAGCGGAAGTCGACCGAGTACTTCAGGTTGCCAGTGTTGTCGAGGCTGGTGAGGCTGGGCGCTGACCCGTAGAGGCCGCCCTTCACGGGATCGCCGATGAGCAGCAGGGGCGCCGCCGCCCCATGGTCGGTACCCCCGCTTGCATTCTCCAGCGGCCGCCGGCCGAACTCCGACCAAGTGGCGATGAGGACGTTATCCGACTTGCCGTGGGCCGCCAGGTCCTGATAGAAAGCGCTGACCGCGGAGTCGAGGTAGCCCATGAGATCGTCATGGCGATTGAGCTCGGTGTAGTGCGTATCGAAACCGCCAAGGGTGACGTGAAGCAGCTTCACACCGGTGCCGGTGACGATCAGTTCCGCTGCCAGTTGCAACGCCGCCGCCAGCTGATTCTGGGATGAGTAGGCGAGCTTCACCTTGTCTGAGTAATCCGCCAGCGGCTGGTATTCGGCCGACGAGGTGCGTAGCACCGTGATCGTCTCGCTGGCGGTCGCGAGGGCGGTGTCGAATAGCGCGCCGTAAATCCCTGGCGTGCCTTTGTACAGGGCTCCCACCGCAGCCTCGACCTCGCTACCGCCGGTGAAGCCAAATTTCTTCTGATCCTGGATCACGCTCATGGTTGCCTGCAGGTCGCGCAACGCGCCGGGGACGTCGGTCGCGCCGCAGGCGCAGCCGGTCAGCGGATGACCGTTGGTGTCATAGGCTTTGGCCAGCGTCCGCCCTAACCAGCCATCGACCTGGCGCCGCGTTGGATCGCCCGTTTCCCAGATGCGTATCGATTCGAAGTGCGAAAAGGTCGGGTTGTCGTAGCCGACGCCTTGCACGATCGCGAGCTTGCCCTTGTCCCACAGGCGCTTGATCCCACCGAGGTTGTGGTTGAGGCCGAAGTCGGTGGTCAGCGGCAGCGCCTGGGAGACCATCGGACCGGAGAGAACGGGGCGCAGATCGTGGAGCGCCGGATCGCTAAGCGGCACCACCGTGCGCAAGCCGTCGTTGCCCCCGGCGAGCTGAATCATCACCAGGACGTTGTCGTTGCTGACTCCCTCCTGCTTGGCGGCGTAGACCGCTCGCGCGAATGCATCAGGCACCGCCGCGTAGCCGGCAGCCAGACCCGAAGCACCGGCTCCGAAGACCAGCCCGGCTTTGAGAAAGTCGCGCCGCTTGAGCTGATTGATGCCGATCTCTCTGTTCATTCCACATTCACCTACTTGAGCTGGAATTCCGGCGAGGCCAGGATGATGAACCAGCGCGCGGCCTCGTCCGGCGCCTGGTTGAAGAGGCTTGCGGTCTGCGGGCTGACGATGCCCTCGAGGTGGCGGTGAACGGCAGCTGAAGCTGATGGCAGCGATGCCTTCGTCTGGCCGAGGGCGGCGGTTACGAAATTCACGCGCTCGACCACCGTGTTGGTGGAGATCCAAGCCGCGTTGCTGGGCCAGCCGTTGACATCGGGCGGATCGAACAGACTCTGGCCCATCCCTGAGCCGGCGGCGACGATCACTCTGGAAAGGCCGGTCGCCCGAAGCGCCTTGGCCGCGTGAACCATGAGCTCAGTGGGGCTCTTCAATAGAGCCCGGTAGCTTGCCGCAGCCGTGAACTCCGGGCTGGTGAAGACTGAGCGCATCAGCGTCTTGATGTCGTAGCCGCTCCGGCGGAAAGCGTCAGCCAACCGCGTGACAAATACCTGATCGGGCTGCGGGTTGACGAAGTCCTGTGCGACCTTCGCGGCAATGAGCTGAGCGGTGGCAGGCTGCACGAGGATGCGATCGATCACGCCCTGCGTGTCAATCGAGCCCGCTTGGCCGAGAAAGGTGACGGTCCCGTGGAAAGCGCGCCGATTGTTGAAGACGCCCGCCGCCTGGGTGGCGTAAACGGGCAGACGGCGAGCAACCTGGTTGGCGGTGTCGATAGTGACTGTCGCATACGAGTCGGGTCGCGGCAGCTGCCAGCCGGCCAACGCGCGCGCTCCCTGCCGGACATCCTCCTCGGTGTAATTGCCAGCGCCCATCGTGAATAGCTCCATCAGCTCACGCGAGTAGTTCTCGTTGGGACTCTGGCCGGTCGAGGTCGCAAGGTCGAGATACCGCAACATCGCAGGGTCCGTCGTCACCTGCATCAGCATCGAGCGCAGGTCTGTGAGAGCCATGCGCCGCCATGTCAGGTTCTGCCAGTACATCAACGTGTTGTCCGCCGCCTTGCGGTAGTCGCTCGTGAAATGCCCGTGCCAGAAAAGAGTCATGCGTTCGGCATATGGCGTCGGCGTGCCGAGCATGTGGTTCACCCACCATTGCTGCAACTGGGCGATGGGAAAGCGGCCGCCGGGCGTCGGGGACGCATCGAACACCGGCGCCTCGGCGGGCGCGGTCTCCAGCAGCCGGTCCACCGTCCGGTTGAATCCGGCCGAGAGTGCGCTCTCGAGTTCGACGTCCGTGTAGCCAAACGTTGCCCGGCGGAGTAGATGCATGACGCGCGCAGACTCCGACTCTAGCGGCGAGATCCAATCCGAGCCTGCGGCCGGCGGCGGTTGGGAGAGAGTCTGCATCGTGGCCCCAAGCAGCCGGACCGCCCCGACACCCACGCCGGCAGCGACCGCAGCCGTCAGCGCCTGGCGCCGCGTCATGCCTCGACGGCGGGGCATCGGGGAGGAGCTGACCGTGTCGGGGGCCGCATCCACGCTCATGCCGCCATTAAATCGGCCGCGGAGAATTCCCAACATCACCTCAATGTGAAGAATTCGTAAGTTCAGGTTTGCGCCGCGCGCCTCTGGCCAGGCCAACCCACGCGCGGCGGACTTGGTTCATACAGCGCTGGTTGTTACGTCGTAATCTTGTAACGTCATAACCAGCGAGATAGGGGCAGGCCGGTCTCGCGATCTCGGTGGGATCAGCGTCGCCTAGTGGTTTTGGTTCCAATATCTCTCGGTAGCCCGCGCTCTCGGCACGCCTCCCGTCTTCGCATTAGAATTCCGGCTAGAAGTCCGGCTGTCAGTTCCGGGCCATAGGACAAGACGCGAGGGGGCCGACGTATGTTCCTTACCTTCACCCAGGTCCTCGACCCTACTGGCAACCTGTTGGTGACCACGCTGCTCGCCCTCATTCCGGTCGCGCTATTGCTGGTGCTGCTGGCCGTCTTCCGCGTCACCGCCTGGTTGGCTGTCATCATCGGCTCCGTCGTTACGCTCCTGCTCAGCATCCTGCTCTGGGGCGCACCGGCGGGCGACACGTTCCGGGCCTACGTGCTCGGCAGCGCGACCGGGGTCTGGAGCGTGGATTGGATCACCTTCTGGGGTGTGGTGATCTACAACACGCTGGTATTGACCGGCCTGTTTGACAAATTCAAGCAATGGCTGATCGAACAGGCGACTGGCGACATTCGCGTGCAGACGATCTTGCTCGCCTGGGCCCTCGGAGCGCTCCTCGAGGGACTAGTCGGCTTCGGCTATCCGTGGGCAGTGGTGGCGCCGATCCTGATCGCCTTCGGGATCGTCGAGCTGGACGCTATACGGGTGGCAGCGATTGCCAACAACGCGCCCGTCTCATACGGAGCGCTGGGCGCGCCTATCATCGGCCTGGCCGCCGTGACCGGCCTGCCTCTGCTCGCGCTTTCGGCTTCCGTCGGCAAGATGGTGGCCGTCCTGGCCCTGCTCCCGCCATGGATATTGATCTACCTCGTCAGCGGCTGGAAGGGCATCCGCGGCGGCTGGCCGCTTGCGGTCGTCGGCTCGCTGGCCTATATCGCCGGCCAGTTCCCGATCTCGCAGTTCGTCGGGCCTTATCTACCCGACGTGGTCGGCGCCTTGGTCTGCTTTGCTGCTCTGCTCGTTCTGCTGCGCTTTTGGAAGCCGTCGGAGACGCTCGGTTACGGCGGCGTGGTGGTGCAGCCAGAGCGCCGTCCGACTCCGAGCGGTGGTTCCACGCCGCAGAGTTCCGGCCGCGATGTCTGGCTCGGATTGGCACCATTCATCATCCTGGTCGTCGTGGTCGCGCTTTGGACCGGGCCGTGGTCGCCGCTGCCCAAGTACATACCGTTCAAGGCCGCGGCCAGCTTCGTCTCCTCGATCAGCGGCAAGCCCGGCTCGGTTGTGTTCGCCTGGGCGCCGGGGATAGCCGGCACCTCGATCTTGGCCTCTTGGCTGCTGATCCTGCTCCTCGCTTCCGCGGTAGCGCGGCCGCGCTGGGCACAGGTTCTGCCGGCGGTCTTCGCCAAAACGTTCCAGCAGATGTGGGGGGCGCTTCTGGTCGGCGTGTTCATCTTCGGCCTGGCCAATGCCTTCAACTTCTCGGGCATGGCCAACTCGATGGCAAAGGGCTTTTCCAGCATCGGCGTCGCCTACATCCTGATCGCCGCCGTCGTGGGCTTTATCGGGGTCGCACTCTCGGGCAGCAACACCTCGACCAACGCCCTGTTCGGCGCCTTCCAGAAGACGCTCGGCCAACTCCTCGGCTTCCCGATCCTGCTCCTGCCGACGCTCAACTCGGTCGGCGCCGAAGTAGGCAAGCCAATCGCACCGCAGACGGCCAGTGTGGGCGTGTCGACGACCAGTTACGTCCGCAATGAGGGCGCCGTGATCCGGCACAACTTCGGTTGGACGTTGGTCATGCTCGGGTACCTGATCGTAATCGGGCTTCTTTTCTACTTCGTCCTACCCGGCACGATGAAGATTTAGGCGGGCGCCCGGCCTCGCGTTCACCACACCTCGGTCGGCAAGGTGAGAACAATAACTACATTATCGATCCGAACTACAACGATGACTACAGCTACCGCTGCACTGGATACAAGGGCCGCTGCCCGGAGAAATACGCCCGCGAGGAGGCGATCGCCGAGCACCTCAGGGGACTCCACCTCGACGCGGACATCCAAGAGTTCCTGACCAAGGCGCTGCGGCATGGCCACCAAGACGAGCAGCGCTTCCACGAGGAGGCACTGGCGCGGCTCACCGCCGAGCACAACCAGCTCCAGAACCGCCTCGACCAGATGTACGTCGACAAGTTGGACGGCAAGATCAGCGAGTCGTTCTACGAGCGCAATGCTGCCGAGTGGCGCGCGGAGCAGGACCGGATCACGGAGGCGATCCGCGATCACCGCCGCGCGGACCACAGCTACGCCGACACCGGGGTCCGGCTACTCGAGCTGGCCGGCGGCGCCCACCACGCCTTCGTGAGTCAGGGAAGTGAGGAAAGGCGCAAGCTCCTGCAGCTCCTTTGTTCGAACTCCTCTTGGAAGCACGGCCGGCTGGCTGTCGAGCTCCACGCACCCTTCGATTCGATCTTGAGTGAGGCCGCCAAGGCCCGCGCGGCGGACGCGGCGGACCGGGTGGCGGGAGTCAAGAAGGGCCCTTTTTGAAAACTGGCGGAGAGGGAGAGATTTGAACTCTCGATGGGCCAGTGACCCATAACGGTTTTCGAGACCGTCGCCTTCAACCGGACTCGGCCACCTCTCCAGACAGCCTCTTAGGCCCAGGGCCACCGCAGACCAATCGAGGGCATTTATGGCGGTCCCGACCGGATTCGAACCGGCGTTCTCGGCCTTGACAGGGCCGCGTGTTTGGCCAGGCTACACCACGGGACCGACGGCGGCTAAGTCTATCAGCGGGTGGCTCCCGACCCACCCAAAAGAGAGTTCCGGGGACAGGCGAGCGGGGCATTGGGAACCTCACACCTATAATTCGTTGGCGGTGAGCGACACCCAGCGGATTGGAAGTGGTTCGCCAGACGATCTGAGGAAGCGCTTTCAGATCCTCGAGCGTGTGGCGATCTTCTTCACCCTGCCCGACAACATCCTGCACGCCCTGGCCCGCCGGCTCGCCCCGGCTTCCGCCAGCAAAGGCTCGGTCATCGTCCACCAGGGCGACCCCGGCGACACGATGTTCGTGGTCGAGTCCGGCCGCTGCGAGGTTTTCGTCGAGGAGTCCCCAGGGCACACCATCACGATCGCGCTGATGGGGCCCGACGACTTCTTCGGCGAGATGGCCCTGATCTCGGAAGAGACCCGTACCGCCAGCGTCCGAGCCCTGGAGGACTGCCAGCTCCTCACCCTCGATCGCAAGACCCTTTACGAGACTCTGCCCGCTGATTCCGACGCCATCATCGAGCTCACCAAGCTGGTCGAGCAGCGCAAGGACACGCTGCCCAACCTGATCGCCCGGGCCAGGATGGTCGCCCCGGAGCAGGCCGCATCGACGGTCGCGGTCTATTCACCGAAAGGTGGATCGGGCCGTACGACCATCGCCGTCAACCTTGCAGCGGCTCTTGGCAAGCGCTTCCCCGGCGAGGTGTTGCTGGTCGATCTCGCCCTTCCTTACAACCACGCGGCGCTCATCTCATACCTGACGCCGACCGGGTGCTTGGCGGCTGCGAGCCAGGTGCCGCCCGCCAACTTCGAGGAGGCGGTGCTGGGCGCCATCCTTCATCACCCGGGCGGGATGATGCTCCTGCCTGGAGTGCTGCGCGCCGAGCAGGCTGACCTGATCACTGTCGACCTCGTCAACCGTGCGATGGGCATCCTGGTCAACGCGTTCCGCTACATCGTGTTCGACCTCGGTGTCGCGTTCACCGACATCGTGATCAGCGTTCTCGACCATTCGCAGCGAGTCCTCGTCCTGGTCACCCCAGAGCTGTCGTCTCTCAAAGACGTCGGCGAGCTGCTGAACATCTTCACCAACGTGTTGAACATCGTGCCCGGCCGCGTGATCCTCGCCCTCAACAACAAGGTGCCGAAGTCGGTGGTGAGCAAGGAGGACGTCGTCCGGACCCTCAAGCAGGAACTGGCCGTGGAGATCGACTTCGACGGGACGAAGCCGGATGAGGCGGCGGTCAAGGGCGAGATCCTCGTCCTCACGGATCCCAAGAGCGCGATCTCGAGGGGGGCGGAGCAGCTCGCTCAGCTGATCTCGGGCCAGACGGCCGCCGAAGCCAAGGGCGGCACCAAACGGGGATTCAAGCTCGGCAGGAGCTAGCGGCCGCCTCTCCCCTGTATTCAGTGCGGGGTCCAAGCCGGCACTTGCCTGCTAGACTTGATTTGTGATCGAACAAGCTGTCGTCTCACTAACCTCCGACGCTCAGTCTCGTCTCAAGGAGCTCCTCGTCAAGGAAGGCAACCCGCAGCTCGCTCTCCGCATCTTCGTAAGCGGCGGTGGCTGCTCCGGGATGCAGTACGGCATGGCGTTCGACGACACTCGCCGCGCTGACGACCTCGTGGTCGAGCAGGATGGTGTCCAGATCGTCGTGGACGACTTCAGCGCCCCTTATATCCGGGGCTCCGAGATCGACTACGTCGACAGTCTCATGGGCGCGGGCTTCACGGTCCACAACCCCAACGCGGTGCACTCCTGCTCATGCGGGACATCGTTCGACACCGGAGAGGACTCCGGCGAAGCCAAAGCTTGCGGCTGCGGCCACTAACTCCCTAGATCTCTAACGACAGGGCGCCGGCCGAGAGGCGGCGCCCTTATCTTTTGTTGGGATGCTCCAATCAAGGCGGTTGCGTGAGTCGGTTCTGCTTACCCTTGGGGTGATCACCCCGCTGGGGATCCTGGCCGTCAACATCTCCGCCTTCGTGATGGCACACCTCGCCCAGTTCCGCATCGGCATCGCCGCCCTGGCCCTGCTCAGCGGCCTGGTCCTCAACGGGCTCACGGCGTGGTGGCTGCTCCGCCTCGCCAGCCGCAGCGCCGGGCCTCTATTCGCCGAATATCGGCGGTGGGCCATCGGGATGGCGGTGCTCATCGTTGCCCTGACGGCAGCCGGCGGCGGTTACCTGACCTATCTCGGCATGCGCGACCCGCGCCG
>PLYD01000154.1 GCA_003151665.1 Candidatus Dormiibacterota bacterium | reverse complement strand
CTGGGCGTTTTGAGGGAAGTGGCGCGCGGATGAAGATTCATCTCATGGGCATCGGCGGCGCGGGAGTCTCCGCGCTCGCACGTGTTCTGCTGGCGCGGGGCAACGAGGTGAGCGGGTGCGACCTCAAGCCGTCGAACACGACCGCCGAGCTGGAGGACGCTGGAGTGCCCGTCGAGCTGGGCCATGACCCCGAACACGTGCTGTTCCAGGACCTGCTCGTTTACAGCGGCGCCATCAAGTCATCGCCCGAGCTCGACGCGGCGCGAGCGATGGGGGTGAGGGTGCTGACGCGGGCGGAGATGCTGGCCGAGCTGATCGCCGAAAGCGATGCGATCGCGATCGCCGGCAGCGCCGGCAAGACCACCGTCACCTACATGCTCGGGCACATTCTCACTGAGGCAGGCCTGGACCCCACTGTCCTCGTCGGAGACGGATCGAGCTCCCGAGCGGGCGCCTCTCGCCTGCTGGTGGCCGAGGTCGACGAGTCCGACGGAAGCCTCGTGCTCCACCATCCAAAGCGCGCCATCATCACCAACATCGAGCTGGACCACACCGACCACTTCAAAGACGTGGAGGCGGTACAGAACCTCTTCGCCGATTTCGTTGCGGGCCTTCCCGCCGACGGTTTGGCGGTGCTGTGCGCTGACGACGAGCGAGCGCGATCGCTGAAATCAAAGGCACGCCGTGTCACTTACGGTTTCGACGAGAGCGCGGACTATCGCTGCGGTGAGGGGCGTCCGTTTCCCATCCATCATCAGGGCCGTGAGCTTGGACGCGTCAACTTGCGTCAGCCCGGCCGCCACAACGTGCAGAACGCCACCGGTGCCGCGGCGATGGCGCTGGAGTCGGGCGTGAGCTTCTCCGATGTAGCGGGCGCGCTGGAGAGGTTTCCCGGCGCGCACCGGCGGCTGGAGTTCATCGGCGTCTTCCAGGGCGCGCCGGTCTACGACGATTACGGTCACCATCCGACCAAGGTGCGCGCGACGCTGCAGGCGGCACGCGAGCTNNTTCACGGGCGCGGACAAAGTGTTGGTGCTCGACGTGTACTCGGCCGGCGAGGACAATCCGACGGGCGTGCAGGCGAGCGACCTGGCCAACCTCCTGCCCAACGGTTCTTACGTTGGTGATTTCCAGGGCGCGCGCCACGTGCTGGAAGGCATGGTCGGACGTGACGACATCCTCCTTTTGATGGGTGCGGGCGACATCCGCAAGCTGGGCGATGAGCTGGCGCAGCGCGTCTAACGTCGCGTGGTTGCGCGGACTCCCTGCGGTAAGGGAGAATGAGCCGCTGGCTTCGCACACCTCTTTTGGCATCGGTGGGCCGGCGGATTTCTTCATCGAGCCCGCAAAGGCCGAAGGCATTGAGAAAGTGCTCGACGGCGCGCGGGAGCGGGGGATCCCATATTTCCTGCTTGGCGCCGGCACCAACCTCCTGATCGCGGACGCCGGCGTCGATGGCCTGGTCGTTCGCGTGGTGACGCGCGAGCACCGCATCGACGGCACGCGGATCACCGCGGCCGCCGGGCTGAAGATGATGCGCCTCGCCCGAATCGCGGCGGACGCCAACCTGCGCGGGTTCGAGTTCGCGATCGGCGTGCCGGGGTCCGTGGGCGGCGCGGTGTATCAGAACGCGGGCTGCTGGGGCAAAGAGATGCGGGAGGTCATGGTGGAGGCGTGCGGCTTCATGCCCGGTTCCAAAGAGAAGAAATGGACACCGGCGGACCTCAAGTTCGGGTACCGCACCTCCGCCCTGCGCGAGGGTGACCTGAAGGGTGGATTCCTCGTTGCGGCCACCATCCAGCTCAAACGGGGCGATGGGGAAGAGGCGAAGGCCGAGATGGCCAAGCTCACACGCGAACGCAACGAGACACAACCCATCAAGACGAAGAACTGCGGCAGCGTTTTCAAGAACCCGCCGGGCGATTCGGCCGGGCGGCTGGTGCAGGCCGCTGGACTGAAGGGCTTGCGTGAAGGCAAGGCAGTGATCTCCGAGATGCACGGCAACTTCATAGTCAACGAGGGCGGCGCGACCGCCAAAGACGTTGCGAAGTTGATTGAGCGAGCGCGGATAGAGGTGAAGAGGCGTTTCAACGCCGACCTCGAGCCAGAGGTCGAGCTGGTCGGGCGGTGGCGATGAAGCTCGCAGTGCTGCGCGGGGGCAGGTCCGCGGAGCGCGAGGTGTCGCTTCGGTCGGGTGCCCAGGTCGAGGAGGCGCTGCGGGGTCTGGGCCACGAGGTCGTCGGCGTCGACCTCGACGCGACCACCTGGGACACGCTTCGCGATGGGGGCTTCGCCTGCGTCTTCAACGCACTGCATGGGCGGCTTGGCGAGGACGGCGCGGTGCAGGGGATGCTCGAGCTGCTCGGGATTCCTTACACCGGGTCGGGAATTCTGGCATCCGCGCTTTGCATGGACAAGTCGCGCGCGAACTCGGTCATGGCCGGGGCTGGTTTGCACATCCCGGACTTCGAAGAGCTGGAGATCAAGGAAGGCGTTGCGCCCGAGGTCGTCGAGCGTCTGGTTTCGAGGTTTGGCTTGCCGATCGTGGTGAAGCCGGTGCGCGAGGGTTCCACGATCGGGCTGACGATCGCCAAGGACGTCGACGAGTGCGCGAGCGGCCTGGCGCTGGCCGCGCGCTACGACCGCCGCGTCCTCGTGCAGAGATTTGTGGTCGGGACCGAGATCACCGTCGGGGTGCTGGCGACACCCGAGGTGCAGGTTTTGCCGACGCTCGAGATCGTGAGCGACAACCCGACGTACGACTACGACGCGAAGTACACGGCCGGCAAATCGCACCACATCATTCCGGCACGCATCGAGGAGCGCGCTCGTGCCACGTCGGCCGACTCGGCCGGACGAGCGTTCGTCGTGCTGGGCTGCGCGGGGATGGCGCGAGTCGACATCATCGTGGACGCCAAGGGCACGCCGTGGATTCTCGAGGTCAATACAGTGCCGGGGCTCACCGAGCTGTCGTTGCTGCCGGATGCCGCGCGGGTGGGTGGGGTGGCGTTCGATCAGCTCTGCCAGCGCCTCGTCGACCACGCGATTCAGCGCCAGGCGAATCGGGTGGGACCGCCCACCTCATGAAGCTGAGACGGCGCCGGTCGATATTGCCTCGGGTTGGGTGGCGGCGCGACCTGGAAGCGAGCGAACCGCTGAAGGGCCAGCTCTGGACGAGGTCGGAGAAGTCTTTGCGCGAGCCGGACGTTCACTGGACGCGACGGGCTGTCGCGATGGGCGTCGCGGTCGCGCTGTGCGCGGTGCTGGGATGGCTGTGGTTTGGGCCTGCCCTGTCGGTGACGACGGTGCAGGTCACCGGTGCGCAGCACCTAACGAGCGCGAAGATCACGCAGATGGCAGGGCTTGGAGGGGGCGCCTCAGTGCTGTCGGTCGACGCGGAGGCGGACCGTCTCAAGCTGCTCAACCAGACGTGGGTGCAAGGCGCCACCGTCATCCCACAACTGCCGGGCAGCGTGCTCGTTGAGATCAGCGAGTGGCAGCCTGTTGCGGTCTACCACTCGGGCACCAACACGTCGCTGTTCCTGATGTCGGACCAGGCGGTCATTCTTGCTCCGGCTCCGTCGGCAGCCGGGCTGGTCGATGTGCAGGGGCCGAGCGGGGCTGACCCGAAGGTGGGGTCGAGGCCCGTCGAACAGGTGCTGTTGACCGCGCTGGTCAATATGCAGCGAGGCTTTCCAGCCCTGTTGGGGCAGCAGGTGTCGGGATTCATCTTCGACTCGTGCGGCAACCTGACACTGATCGCCAAACGTGGCTGGAAGGTCTACTTTGGCCGCGTGTTGACGCCGGAAGAGTTCGTGACACTGCGCGACAAGGTGGCCGCATTGAAAGCGATCCAGGGACGAGGCAATGTCAACTACAACTCGACGGACCTGGAGTATGTCAACGTGATGAACCCCGCCGAGCCGGCGGTCGGATTCCGGTCCAGGCTGAACCCACCGACGCCATCACCGTCGCCGGGCGCAACCCCGCGACCATTGCCTTCACCATCACCGTCGCCGATATGCAAGTAATTGTCGTCGCGGTCGTGTTCGCGATCCTTGGGGTCCTCATCGGGCTGCTGTCGCCGGTTACCATCCCGATCACCTATGCGCGCTACACCGCAGTCGCCTTGCTGGCGGCGCTCGACTCGATCTTCGGCGCGTTCAAGGCATACATCGCGGGGACGTTCGAGCCGAGAGTGTTCTTCAGCGGTTTGATCACAAACATGACGCTGGCGGGCGGCCTGACCTACTTCGGCGACAAGCTGGGCGTCGACCTATCGATCGCCGCGATAGTCGCGTTCGGAGTCAGGATCTTCAACAACCTGGGAGCGATCCGCCGGCACTACTTGTAGTCCACGGTAGGCCAGCAGCCCCTGTGATTCGTGCAAATTTGGTCGCATCGCAGGGGGCATCCGCTAGTCCAATCGTGCCCTTTTGGTCGTATCGCCGGCGAGCGCCCGACCCACAAGGCGTGCCGCTTTCCAATCCCCGACCCACAAAATCTAGTCCGCAGACGTCCCAGGAGCCGATATAATCCACGGCAGCCCGCCCCCAGTTCCAGCCCACGTTCCAGCCAGGAGGCACCACAACCACCTTTGTCACGGCGGAAGCGCACCGTCGGCCTAGACCTCGGCACGAGCCGCGTCGCCGTGGTCATCGCCGAATCTGACGACCCCGGCGCCCCCCTCAACATCATCGGTGTCGGCGAGGCCCCCTCCGACGGCCTGCGCAAGGGCGTCGTGATCAACCTCGAAAAAACCATCGCCTCCATCCAGGCAGCCGCCGTGGCCGCCGAGCGCATGGCCGGCCAGCGCATCGAATCCGTGGTCGTCTCCCTCGCGGGCGGCCACCTTACGTCCCAGAACTCGACAGGCGTCGTCGCCGTCGCACGCCCCGACCACGAGATCGGCGAGGAAGACGTGCACCGCGTGGTCGAGGCCTCCCGCGCGATCAGCGTCGCCTCCGACCGCCAGGTGATCCACGTGATCCCCCGCGCCTACACCGTGGACGGCCAGGACGGCGTGCGCGACGCCGTGGGTATGACGGGCCACCGCCTCGAGGTCGAAACCAACATCATCACGGGCGCCCAGACCGCGGTGCAAAACGTGATCAAGTGCGTCCACGGCGCCGGCTTCGACATCGAAGACGTCGTCTGCGCTGGCCTCGCCGCGGGCGAAGGCGTCCTCACCCCGCAAGAGATCGACCTGGGCGTCTGCCTCGTCGAGATCGGCGCTGGCACGACCGCCGTCGTCGTCTACAACGAGGGCTCAGCGCGCCACCTCGCCGTGCTGCCGATCGGTGGCAACCACGTGACCAGCGACATCGCCATCGGCCTGCGCACCACCCTCGACGAAGCAGAAAGCCTGAAGCTGAATTACGGCCACACGCTCCCCGACGTCATCGACCACGGCGAAAAGGTCGAGGTCCGCCAGGTTGGCGGAGACCGCATCCAGGCCCTGCCGCGCCGCTTCCTGGCCGAGATCATCGGCCCCCGTATGCAGGAGATCTTCCAGATGGCGCGCGAGGAAGTCCGCAAGAGCGGCTTCGACGGCCTCCTACCGGCCGGCGTGGTCGTGACGGGCGGAGGCTCCCGCCTCATGGGCACCACCGATGCGGCGCAAGCCGTGTTCGACGCCTCGGTACGCCTCGGCCAACCACTCGGCACGGCCGGTCTCGCCGACCGCGCGCAGGGGCCGTCGTTTGCAGTGGCGGTCGGCCTTGTCAAGTGGGGATCGCGTGCCCCCGCCCGCGGTTACGCCAGCGCGCGGCAGCCGGTGACCATCGGCTTGACCTATCAAAAAACAGTGAGGTGGCTGCGAGATTTTTTCTAGAGAAGAGACCCGAAACCAGCTTGAGCTCGCCATAGCCAAGTCAAAAGGACAAGAAAACCAGGAGGAAGTTGTGAAAGAAAGTCTGTTGCACGAAGGGCGGGCCCGCATCAAGGTCGTGGGCTGCGGCGGCGGCGGCGGAAACGCGGTCAACCGAATGATCTCGAAAGCGCTGAAAGTCGAGTTCATCGCCGTCAACACCGACAAGCAGGCGCTGGAGCGCTGCCAGGCCGACGTCAAGGTCCACATGGGGAACAAGATCACTCGTGGCCTGGGTGCCGGCGGCGACTGGACGCGCGGTCGCGACGCGGCTGACGAGAGCAGGACAGAGCTTTCGGCGGTCGTTCAGGACTCCGACATGGTGTTCATCACCGCCGGCATGGGCGGCGGCACCGGCACCGGTTCAGCAGCGATCGTCGCGCAGCTGGCCAAGGAATCAGGCGCGCTGACCATCGGCGTGGTAACGCGTCCCTTTGCGTTTGAAGGTCGCGTGCGCAACGAGACCGCCGAGGAGGGCATCAAGTCGCTCCGCAGCCAGGTCGACGCGCTCATCGTCATCCCGAACGACCGGCTGGCTCAGGTCGCCAACTCGAAGACGACCCTCGAGGAGGCCTTCCGCATGGCGGACGACGTCCTGCGCCAGGGCGTGCAGGGCATCTCCGACCTCGTCACCAACCCCGGCGTCATCAACCTCGACTTCGCGGACGTGAAGGCGATCATGGAAAACGCCGGTGAGGCCCTGATGGGCATCGGACACGGCGCTGGCGACAACCGCGCCGAGGATGCCGCCAAGCAGGCCGTGTCGAGCCCGCTACTGGAGACCTCAATCGACGGGGCGAAGGGCATCCTCTTCAACATCACCGCGGGCAAGGACATCACCCTTCAAGAGGTGCAGAAGGCAGCCGAGATCGTTCGCGCGGCGGCCGACCCCAGTGCCAACATCATTTTCGGCGTCGTGCGCGACGACACGATGCAGGGCGAGATCAAGATCACGGTCATCGCCACCGGGTTCGGTGCCAAGAGCTCGACCGAGGTGCGGCACGACACGCAGCGCAGGGCGCTCGAGCGCGAGCGGCCTGAGTTCGGCGCCGACGAGCTGAGCGACATCAACATCCCAGCGTTTCTCCGCAACCGGATGTAGGAATAGATAGAGCACATTGCGCTGCCCGTACTGCGGACATCACGACCTGAAGGTGGTCGACTCTCGCGACTCGGAAGTCGGAGAGGCGATCAGGCGTCGGCGTGAGTGCCTGCAGTGCGGGCAGCGCTTCACCACTTACGAACGCATCGAGGCGGTGCCGTTCTACGTCACCAAGAAGGACGGGCGCCGCGAGGACTTCGATCCTCAGAAGCTGTTCACCGGGCTGAAGAAGGCGACCGAGAAGCGCGACATCTCGCCGGAACGCCTGCGCGCGATCGTCGACGATATCGAGGCCGAGTTGCGGCGATCAGGGCGGGTCGAGATCCCTAGCGGGGAGATCGGCGAGATGGTGATGGACCGCCTGCGCGACCTCGACGAGGTCGCCTACATCCGCTTCGCCTCCGTCTACCGAGAGTTCATGGACCTGCAGCAGGTCAAACGGGAGATCGAGCAAGTGCTCAGCTCGCGGCGGCCGGCTTAACCGTCCACCAGTCGGCGCTCTAAGCTCAATCGAGATGGCCGTCGCCTCGCGCCTGTTGAAAATTCCAGAGCTCGAATCGGAATCGGGCCTGGTCCACGGGTTCTCCACGCTGCTGATCGGGAACGTCGGGTTGAGCCATGCCCCCGACCCAGAACCGATCCTCGCCTCGCGGCGCGACTTCGCTCGGGCAGTGGGCACCGGCTCACAAGCGCTGACCGTGGTGGGCGCTGTCCACGGCGCCGATGTCGCGCGTGTTGACGAGCCCCGGGGCGTGGTCCAGGGAGTCGACGCACTGGTAACCGACCGGCGCGACGTGCCCCTTTTCGCGACTTATGCCGACTGCTATCCCATCGTGCTCTGGGACCCACAACGGCGCTGCGTTGCGCTCGCGCACGCGGGATGGCGCGGCACCGCGGCGGGCGTGGCCGCGAATGCCGTGCGGAAGATGACCGATGAGTATGGGTCGCATCCCGCCAACATCCTCGCCGGCATCGGGCCTGGAATCTGTGGTCGCTGCTACGAGGTGGGGGAGGATGTCGCCTCCTGTTTCGATACGCGCTTCCTCAAGCCAGGAAGGGACGACCGTTTCTTGCTCGACCTCGCCGCCGCCAATCGCGCCCAGCTGGAAGAGGCCGGGGTCAAGGCGGTCCATGTGCTCGGGCTCTGCACGAAAGAAACCTCCTTTCTGCCGTCCCACCGGCGCGACGCGGACGGCACCCGGTTCGGCGCGATCGTCGCGTTGAGATGATCGAAGAGGTAAAGGAGCGCCTCGCGCTGGTGCGCGACAAGATCGCGCGCATTCGTAACCCTCACGACATCGTCATCGTGGCCGTCACCAAGGGCTTTGGGGTCGAGACCTGCCGAGCGGCCCTGGCCGCGGGCCTGCGCGTGCTGGGCGAGAACCGCGTGCACGAAGCGGTCCTGAAGATGGATGAGGTGCCCGACGCCGAATGGCATCTGATCGGCCACCTCCAGACCAACAAGGTCCGCCAGGCGGCCGGCCGCTTCGCACTCATCCACTCGGTTGATTCGGTCCGCCTCGCGACCGAGCTGGCGCGGGTCGACCCCCAGCAGGCCGTCCTGCTAGAGGTCAATGTCGCGCGCGAGCCGCAGAAGCACGGCGCCGACCCCGACCGAGCCCAGGAGGCCATCACCGCGATCTCGAGTCTCATCGAGCTGCGAGGCCTGATGGCCATGGGCCCGTCGCAGGGCGATCCGGCTCCCGCCTTCAGGGAGCTGAGGCAGATGCGCGACGAGGCCGAGCAGCGACTGGGCAAGAGCCTGCCGGTACTATCGATGGGCATGAGCGGCGATTTCGAGGTGGCGGTGGCGGAAGGCAGCACCATGCTGCGACTCGGACAGGCGCTCTTCGGGCCCCGCCCCAGCTGACTGCGTGGGCGCGATTGCTTCGATTCTCGCCCTGCTTCTGTGGGCCTTCGTCATCATCATCCTGGTCCGCGTCGCCTTCACGTGGATCAGCCCGTATCCACGCCACCCCATATACCGGCTCGCCGTTCAGATCACAGAGCCGGTCCTGGCTCCGGTCCGACGCTGGCTGCCACCCGTTTCGGGTATGGACCTCTCACCGATAGTGGTGACGGTGGCCTGCTACTTCTTGATCCACGCGCTCGGCTTCATCGGCTGAATGCATGTTTGATCCGGTAAATCAAAAGGTCAGCTTCCCAGAGCTCGAGCAGCAGCTGATGGCGACGTGGAAGCAGGAGCGCACGTTCCAGAAATCGCTGGAGCTCAGGTCGGGCCGGCCCCGCTTCGTCTTCTACGAGGGGCCGCCCACAGCCAACGGCAAGCCCGCGACCCACCACATCCTGGCGCGCTCGTTCAAGGACCTCTTCGGCCGCTACAAGACCATGAGGGGCTTTTACGTCGAGCGCAAGGGAGGCTGGGATACGCATGGGCTGCCGGTCGAGATCGAGGTTGAGAAGAAGCTCGGCATCTCAGGCAAGTTCGACATCGAGAACGAGATCGGGATCGAGCGCTTCAACCAGTTGTGCCGGGAGAGCGTGCACGAGTACGTCAACGATTGGGTTGCTTTCAGCGAGCGCATGGCTTTCTGGGCGGACTACGACGATGCTTACTGGACGCTGACCTCGGACTACATCCAGTCGGTCTGGTGGTCCCTCAGCGAGATGTGGAAGCAGGGCCTGATCTACAAGGGTTTTCGGGTCGCGCCTTACTGTTCGCGCTGCGCCACTCCTTTGTCGAGCCACGAGCTGGCACAGGGCTACCGGGACAACGTGCCGGACCCGAGCGTGTTCGTCCGTTTCAGGCTCAAGAACGACCCCAACACATCCATCCTCGCCTGGACGACCACGCCCTGGACCCTGCCGGGCAACGTCGCTCTTGCCGTCGATAACGACATCGATTACATCAAGGTCAAGGATGGGGACGAGTTCCTGATCCTCGCGGAGGCCAGGATCGAAGTCCTCGACGAGAGGCCTGAGGTCGTCGACCGCATAAAAGGACGCGACCTGGTCGGCCTCGAATACGAGCCGCTGTACCCCTATTCGGTCCCGACCGAGCGTCGCGCTCAATATGTGGTCGACGCGGACTTCGTCTCGACCGACGAAGGCACAGGCGTGGTGCACACCTCGGCCCTTTACGGTGTCGACGACCTCAGGCTGTGCCAGGAGAAGGGCATCCCCTTCCGCCACACCGTCGGCCTCGATGGCAAGTTCCTTCCTTATGTCGATAAGTTCGCTGGCCTGCACGTCAAGGAGGCCGACCCGGTGATCATCGACGACCTGAAGGCCCGCGGCCTTCTGTACAAGGCCGAGACCATCCTCCATACATATCCCGAGTGCTGGCGCTGCAAGACGCCGCTCATCTACTACGCGCTCGACTCGTGGTACATCCGGACCACGGAGCGAAAGGCGGAGCTCATCGCCAACAACGCTGCCACCAACTGGGTGCCGGCGCACGTCAAGACCGGGCGCATGGGCGACTGGCTCGAGAACAACGTCGACTGGGCGATCTCCCGCTCGCGTTACTGGGGCACGCCGCTGCCTTTCTGGGTGTGCGACAAGTGCGGAGAGCAGCGGTGCGTCAGCGCCGCCTCGGAGCTGGGCCTCGCGGACGACGCCGACCTCCACCGGCCCTATATCGACGACGCCACCCTGCCCTGCAGTAAGTGCGATGGCACGATGCGCCGGGTGCCCGAGGTGCTCGACTGCTGGTACGACTCGGGCGCCATGCCGTTTGCGCAGCGTGGCTATCCCCGCAAGGGCGTCGAGGAGTTCAAGGTAACTTTCCCGGCCGATTTCATCTCGGAGGCCCTCGACCAGACGCGCGGCTGGTTCTACTCGCTGCTGGCGATATCCACCTTGCTGTTCAAGCAGAACGCCTATCGCAACGTCATCTGCCTCGGCCTCGTCGTCGACCCGAAGGGCAAGAAGGCTTCGAAGTCGCGCGGAAACGTGCTGGATCCAGCTTTCCTCTTCGACAACTTCGGGTCGGACGCGGTGCGCTGGTACTTCTTCACGTCGACCCAGGTGGGCGAGAACTATCGCACCACCTCTGAGACGCTGAGGGAGACGGTGCAGCAGTTCTTCATCCCGCTTTGGAACTGCTACTCGTTCTTCGTCACCTACGCGCGCCTCGACACGTTTGACACTGCACAACCGCAGGTGCCAATCGCCGAGCGGCACGTTCTCGACCGGTGGCTGCTCTCGAAGCTCGGCGGGTTGAACGCGGCGGTCACAGGCGGCCTGGACCGCTATGACGCCATCGAGCCTGCGCGGCGTATCCAGCGATTCGTCGACGACCTGTCGAACTGGTACATCAGGCGCTCCAGGCGCCGATTCTGGAAGTCGCAATCCGACCGCGACAAGCTTGCCGCCTATCAGACCCTGTTCGAGGTGCTTACCACCCTCAGCCGGCTCATGGCGCCATTTGCGCCATTCATCTCCGATGCCATGTACAGGAACCTGTCGGAAGGCGGGTCGGTGCACCTTGCCGACTTTCCGGAGACGTCGGCGCCACAGGACTCCGAGGTCGAGGCGAACATGGCCAAGGCGCGCCAGGCAGTGGAGCTCGGCTTGTCGGCCAGGGATGGCATGCGCATCAAGGTCCGCCAGCCCCTCGCCTCGATCTCCTTGCCCGGCGACCCGCTCCCCGAGGAGATCGCTGCGATCGTCCGCGAGGAGCTGAACGTGAAGCGTCTGATCTTTGGCGCGCCTGAGGTGAAGCTCGACACCGAGATCACGGAGGAGCTGCGCCTGGAAGGCCTTGCGCGCGAGGTGGTGCGGCTGATCCAGGATCGGCGCAAGAAGCTCGGCTTCAACGTCGAAGATCGAATCCACACCCGCCACGTCGCAGATGGCATGCTCGAACGCGCAATGCAAAAGCATGCCGACTACATCAAGAACGAAACGCTGTCCGTCACGCTCGAGCCGGGTCGAGCCGATGATTTCGCCGGCGAGCAGCAGATGCTGGAAGGAGAGCAGATCTGGATAGGCATCAAGCGCGCCTGACCACGGGTCGCGTGCTCTTCGTGGTCATCGCCCTGTGCGTCTTTGCGCTGGACCGGCTGACCAAGAACCTCGTGCGGGCCAACGTTCCCATCGGCACCGAGGTTCCGGTGATCGACCACGTGGTCGGCATCACCAACGTGCACAACTCCGGGGCTGCGTTCGGCTTCGTCCCGGCAGGCGCTGCCCTCTATCTGACTGCCGCAATCGTCGTTTCCATCGGGCTTGCGATTTACGTTGCGCGCAATCCAGGCGACCTCCGCACCGATGCGATCCTCGGCCTGATCATGGGCGGGACTGTTGGCAACGGCTTCGACCGGATCGTCTACGGGACGGTCACCGATTTCGTCAACTTCCATTTCTGGCCGGTTTTCAACGTCGCCGACTCGGCCATCAGCCTGGGTGTCGTGGCGCTTCTTGCCGGGTACGTACTACGCAAGCCCGACGCCGCCTGATCGCGGCCGCCGCGTCACCGCGCCTCGATCGCTTCCTCGCCGAGCAGGAGCCCGAGCTGAGCCGATCGGCCGCCGCGCGTCTGATCAAGGGACATCTGGTGTTCGTGAACGGCCGGACCGCGGATCCCGCCGACCGGGTGGCCGCAGGGGACGTGGTCGAGTTCGAGATCCCAGAAGCGTATGCCATCGAGGCCTCGGCCGAGCCCATATCTCTCGACGTGGTTTACGAAGACGAAGACCTGGCTGTCATCGACAAGCCGGCCGGCATGGTCGTTCACCCGGCGCCAGGCCATTACACCGGCACGCTGGTCAATGCGCTGCTTGGGCGTGGCGGGACGTGGTCGGTCGTCGGTGGGTCGGCGAGGCCCGGGATCGTGCACCGGCTGGACAAGGGCACATCCGGCCTGATCGTTGTCGCCCGCAACGACGCCAGCCATCGGGCGCTTTCCTCGCAGCTGAAAGACCGCACGCTGAGCCGCACCTACAAGGCGATCGTGCGCGGCCTCGTCAAAGAGGATGCGGGCGAGCTCGAAGGTCCCATCGGACGGGATCCGAGGGAGCGCAAGCGGATGGCGGTGGTCAGCGGGGGGCGGTTCGCCCGCACTCGTTATGAGGTGGTCGAGCGTGGGCGCGGGCATACACTCCTGCGCTGTGACCTCGATACCGGACGCACCCACCAGATCCGCGTGCATCTCGCCGCGCTGGGCCATCCAATCGCCGGCGATGTGGAGTACGGCGGACGAAAGGCCGGCGATCCGGACCGCCCGATGCTTCACGCCTGGCGGCTGCGCCTTCGGCATCCGCGCACCCAGACGGACATGATCTTCGAGGCGCGTCCCCCAGCAGATTTCGATGCGTTCTGGGCCTCAGTGCGATGAGCGGACGGCGCGGACTGTTGGTCGTGATCTCCGGGCCGTCCGGCGTGGGCAAGGACACGCTGATCGAGCGCCTGCGCGAGCTCGACCCGAGGCTGCAGTACTCCATCTCGTACACGACGCGTAAGCCACGCCCAGGTGAAAAGGACGGGGTCAGCTACTTCTTCGTGAGCCGGCAGAAGTTCGAGGAGCGCGTCGCTCAGGGCTTTTTTCTCGAGCACGCCGTCTACAACGGCAACTATTACGGCACGCCGGCTGCGGCAGTGGAGGAAGCCCGCGCCGCCGGACGCGACATCCTGCTGAAGATCGAGGTGCAGGGCGCCGCTCAGGTGCGCAAGCGGGCGCCAGATGGGGTGTTTATCTTCATCGCGCCACCGTCCAAGGAGGAGCTCGTGCGCCGGCAGGAGCTGCGCGAGGGGGCGGTTCCTGACGATGACATGGTTGAGCGCCTGAAGATCGCGGAGACGGAGATGAAGCACGCATCCGAGTACGACCACGTCGTGGTCAACGACGCCCTCGAGCGGGCTGTGGGCGAGGTGCTCGAGATCATCCGCGAGGCGCGCGAGCGCCAGACTTAATCCGATGCCACTGGATGTGACCCCGGTCCCCAAAGAGCTGCGCGGGCTTCGGATTGCCTTTCTGGTGGCGGGCGGAATCGCCGCCTACAAGCTGGTCGACCTGGCCTCGGCTCTGACCCAGGCGGGGAGCCAGGTGCGGGTGGCGATGACCCCGTCTGCCACGCGCTTCGTCGGCGCGCCTTCCTTTCGAGGCGTCACCGGCAACCCGGTGCTGACGGGTCTGTGGGCATCCGATGGGGCCCCTGAGCCGCACGTGTACCTTGGCGACTGGGCGCAGCTGGTGCTGCTCGCGCCGGCGACCGCAAATGTCATCGGGCGGATCGCGAGCGGCCAGTCGGACGACATCGTGACCGCGACGGTGCTGGCCTCACGTTCCCCAGTGGTGGTGGCGCCGGCGATGAACGATGCGATGTGGTCCAAGCAGGCGGTCCGAGACAACATCGCGACGTTGCGTGAGCGGGGAATGACCATGGTCGAACCCGAGTCGGGTCACCTGGCCAGCGGGCATGTCGGAGCCGGCCGTCTCGCGGCTTCTGCGCAGCTGCTCGAGGCGATGGCCTCCGCGGTGCGGTCTCGTTACGACCTTGCGGGGCGCCGCGTGGTCGTCACCGCCGGTGGCACACGCGAACCGATCGATCCAGTCCGCTTCATCAGCAACTACTCCAGCGGCAAGATGGGATTCGCCATTGCGTCGGCGGCGGCGGAACGCGGAGCACGCGTCGTACTGGTGACCACGGCATCACATCCGGCCCACAACGGCGTTGACGTAAGGCCCGTGGAGACGGCTGATGAGATGCTCGCCGAGCTCAGAGCCCAGCTGGAGGGCGCGGACCTGCTGGTGATGGCGGCGGCCGTCGCGGATTTCCGCCCGGCCAAAGTGTCGGGCAGCAAGATCCGGCGCGAGGAGACCTCGCACCTCACGCTCGACCTGGAGCCGATTCCCGACCTGCTGGCGACGGTCGGCCGTGAGAAAGGCGGCGCCGGAGTTTTTCGCGTCGGCTTTGCGGCCGAGGGGTCAGACCTGGATGCCAAGGCCCTGGAAAAGATGAAGAAGAAAGGCCTGCAGGCGATCGTGGCCAACGATATCTCACGGAAGGATGTCGGGTTTGGCAGCGATCACAACGAGGGGGTGATCCTCTTCGCGGACGGCACCCGGCAGGAGATCGAGCGGATGACCAAGCGCGCGATGGCCGACCGCATCCTGGACCTGGTCGGTCCACGCCTGAATAGATAAGCCGACTTGCTCTACGCCGAGGTTGCTGTCGAAGCTGGGCGTTCATTGGATCGCGAGACGTATAGCTACCAGGTGCCGGATGGGATGGACGTGGTGCCAGGTCATCGCGTCACCGTCCCGTTCGGCCGGCGAACATCCTTCGGTTTCGTGGTCTCCCTTGGCACCGAGGACCCCGGCGTGGAGACCAAGCCAATCGCTACGGCGGGCACCGACCCGCTTCTGTTGCCGCACCAGGTCGCGCTCGCGCGCCTGGTTGCCGACCACTACTGGGTGCCTCTGATCGAGTGCCTTCGCGCGATGCTGCCGCCGCGGGTTCGCAAGGCGGGATCAGGTGGCTCGGGCCCGTCGACACGACAACGGCGCCACAGCAGGCTGCTCGAGCTTGCCGGCGCCGCGGGGCCCGACGCGGTGGCCGCGCAGCTCACGGCGGAGCAGGCGGCTGCGTTGGAGATCATCGGGAGCAACCCGATGACGTTGCTGCATGGAGTCATCGCCAGCGGCAAGACGGAGGTGTACCTGGCGGCCGCGGAGCAGGCGCTGTCGCAGGGACTTCGCGTGCTGCTGCTGGTGCCTGACATCTCATTGACGCCGCAGCTGGTCGAGCGCGTGCGGGCTCGGCTCAAAGCCCCGATTGCCATCCTGCACAGCCAGCTCACCGAGCTCGAAAGAGCCCAGCAGTGGTGGAGGACTCGTCGCGGAGAGGCCGAGGTGGTGCTCGGTAGCCGGTCGGCGGTGTTCGCGCCGATCCCTCGNNGCTGGGGCGCGGCTGGTGGCCGGCTCCGCAACGCCCAGCGTCGTCACGTACCACCAGGCGACACAAGGCGTGCTGGCTCTGGCCGAGCTGAAGCGGCGGGTGCGCGGCCGGGATGCCGAGGTCGAGCTCGTCGACATGCGCGATGAGGCCGCGGCGGGCAACCGGCAGCCGCTGTCGCGGCGCCTGGTCGAGGTGGTGGAGCGCACTCTCGAAAACGAGGAGCAGGTGATCCTCTATCTAAATCGCCGTGGCATGAGCACGTTTGTGCTGTGCCGCGACTGCGGCAAATCGGTTCAGTGCTTGGGTTGCTCGGTGGCGCTTGTTCAACACGCGGAAATCGATGGCTTGGTGTGTCACTACTGCGGTTACGCGCGCCAGATGCCGTCTGTGTGCGACCACTGTGGGAGCCGGAACATCCGTGGGATGGGGATGGGCACGCAGCGCCTCGAGAGCATTGTCAAGAAGCTGTGGCCGCGAGCGCGTGTGCTGCGCCTCGACAGCGATGCGGCACGGGGACCCGACTCCTACTTCGACATCTGGGAGACTTTCAGCGAAAGGCGCGCTGACATCCTGGTGGGGACGCAGCTCGTGACGCGCGGCCTTGACCTTCCCGCTGTCACATGCGTTGGTGTGGTCGATGCCGATCTGCCGCTGCATTTCCCCGACTACCGCTCGGCGGAAAGCACCTTCTCGCTGGTGGTCCAGGTCGCTGGGCGTGCGGGACGGGACGGGCGCGCGTCGAGCGTGGTGGTGCAGACCAGCAACCCGGAGCATTACAGCCTTCGCTGTGCCGCGACCGGTGACTACGCGGGCTTTTATGCAGCGGAGCTGCCGTCGCGAAAGGCGTTCGTGTTCCCGCCATTTGCAGAGCTGGCAGTGCTCACGCGCACCGACGCTGACGATGTACGCGCCGCGGCGGTCGCGCGCGAGGCAGCCGACGAGCTGGCGAGCGGCTTGCTGCGCCAGGGGATCGAGGGGATTCGCGTGATGGGGCCGGCACCGGCGTTCATTCATCGTTTGCGCGGGGAGTACAGGTGGCAGGTGACACTGAAAGGTGATGGCTTGGAGAGGGCACGCCACCTGGCCCCTCGGGGCAAGGGGTGGAGCTACGACGTGGATCCGGTGATGTGAGCGATGCGCAATTCGGGTTGGCTGGCCTAAGCCGGCTTAACTCAAGCCCCCCCTGGGTAAAATCGATCTCGTGATTCGCCCGATCCTCAGCTTCGAACACCCCGCGCTTCGCCAGAAGGCGAAGAAGGTGCCGCGCGTCGACACGTCGATCCAGCGATTGATCGACGACCTGTCAGAAACGATGCTCGATGCGCCGGGCGCGGGTCTGGCAGCCAACCAGATCGGCGTGCCGCTCCGCGTGTGCGTCGTCAAGGGTGACGATAACCAGATCTGGGGGCTGGTCAATCCCGAGATCGTGAAGCACGACGGCGTGCAGGTCGGGTACGAGGGCTGTTTGAGCTACCCGGGCTGGGTGGGCGAGGTCGCCCGCCACGAGACCGTTGTCGTCAAGGGGCGCAACCGGCACGGCAAGGAAGTGCGAATCAAGACCACCGGATTCACCGCACGCGCCTTTCAGCACGAGCTCGACCACCTCGACGGCGTCCTTTTCATCGACCGATTGACCAGCCTCGACACCTTGCGGCGGGTCGAGGACCTGGTGGCCGAGGAGAGGGAAGCAGCCGTCGCGGCAGCGGTAGGCTAGGCGCTTTCCTGAAGATCGCTTTCGCCGGCACGGCCGAGTTCGCCGTACCTTCGCTTCAGGCTCTGCACCGCGCCGGTCATGAGATCCAGGCTGTGATCACTCAGCCGACGCGGCCGGGTCACCGCATGAAGCCCGCCCCACCGCCAGTGAAACTTGCGGCCGACGCGCTGGGGCTCGCTGTGACGCAGCCGGAACGGATCAAGGCGCCAGAGGTGGCTGAGCAGCTGCGGCGCCTGGCGCCAGACCTGCTGGTGGTGGTGGCGTATGGGCAGATCATTCCTGCCTCGGTGCTGTCGATTCCACGGCTAGGAGCCGTCAACGTTCACGCATCGCTGCTGCCGCGTCACCGAGGGGCGGCACCGGTCGCGCATGCGATCCTGGCGGGCGACCGCGAGACAGGGGTCACCATCATGCGGATGGACGAGAAGCTCGACCATGGTCCGATCCTGGCTGTGGGCAAGACGGTGATTGGGGAGGGGGAAGATGCGGCGGCACTCACCGCACGGCTTGCTGTCATGGGCGCCGAGCTGCTGGTTGAGACGTTGGAGAGCCTGGACCAGATCGCAGCGGTTGAACAAGACCATGCGCGCGCCACGCTGGCCCCCCGGTTGCGACGAGAGGATGGGGAGCTCGACTGGAATGTGGAGGCGGGAGAGATCGACCGCCGCGTGCGCGGCCTGCAGCCCTGGCCCGGGGTCACGATGCCGACGAAGTCGGGTCCGGTGAAGGTGTTGAGCGGGCACATCGAGGGCGATCGTTATGTGCCGGACGTGGTGCAGCTGCCCGGTAAGAAACCGGCGCCTGCGAAGCAGGTGTTGGGCGATCGCAATGCCTGACAAGAAAGACGAAAAGGAGCGCGATGTCGCGGTCAACCGCCGCGCTTATCACGACTACTTCATCGACGACAAGCTCGAGGCGGGGATCATGCTCACGGGGACCGAGGTGAAGTCGGTGCGCAACGGACGGACCAACCTGCGGGATGGGTTCGTGCGCATCGACGGCAATGAGGCGTGGCTCGAGAACGTCCACATCTCGCCCTATGCGCAGGCCAACCTGATGAACCATGAACCAATGCGGCCGCGTAAGCTCCTGCTCCATCGCAAGGAGATCTCGAGCTTGATCGGGAAGGTAAGGCAGAAGGGATACACGCTCATACCTCTGCGCGTGTACTTCTCCCGCAACCACGCGAAGGTCGAGGTGGGGTTGGCGCGGGGCAAGAAGCAGTACGACAAACGCGAGGCGATCGCTGAACGAGACGCGAAGAGGGATATCGCACGTGCGATGAGGACTCGAGGCTAGGCGCCCGCGCAGCGATTTAGCTTTCGAATTGCCAGTCGAATAGAATCGGTGCGGAGTCACTGCCGCCGGCCTTTCGGTAGGTCTTGTTCGCCGCTTCGTTGTCCTCGTCGCACAGCACCCACATGCCGTAGTTGCCGCGCTCTCGCGCCAGGTTCTTGAGCGCCTCCACCAACGCCGTGGCCACCCCTTTCCGCCGATGAGCCTCGCCGACCTCGAGCTCGTAGAGGAACATCTCGGTGCCCTTGTCGGGGTGGGTCATCTCCACGCCCGACACGAACCCGGCCGGCGCGCCATCGACGTAAGCGATCAGCATGTGGTGGGTCGGATCGTTGAGGAATTGGTGAGCGGCATCCGCCTTCACCGGACCGTCAAATAATTCTTCAGCCGCCACGAGCTTCTCTTCGTCGCCTGGCCCAAGGCGCTCGATTCGCATCAAGCGATGGCCTTAGGCCGCCAGGTTGATGCCGATCGCTCGCAATCGCTTGTTGAGCGAATCCATCGCGAACTGCAGGATCTCGCTCTCGGTGTGGCCGAACTCCGTGATGTAGGCGGGGTCGGGCGGGTCCAATGTGCCGGCGACCAGCGGGAGGCACTCGACGAGAGTCCTCTGGATCAGCGGAGCGAAACGCTCAGGATTCTCGCGTACCGCCTCCTGCAGGACCTTGATGCCGAAACTGACATGGCGCGATTCGTCGCGCGCGACCGCTGTGAAGCCCCGGTAGAAGCCGCGGTCCGTGGTGCCGAGATCGCGCATCGACTCGAGCTCGAACCGCTGGCCGGTCAGCGCGATCGTGGCCTCCACGATGATGTGGTAGATCGTCACGCCCTCGACGAAAGCGTCGAAGTCCTTCGGGTTGCTCGCCATCCGTTGCGCGGTCGAGGGCAGGCGGTCGTAGAACAGCGTGTTGTAGCCCTCGTTGGTGTCAGGCCGGATCTCCGCGAGCAGATCTTTCAGATTCTTAGTGTCGGTGCCGACAACTTCGCGCCACCATCTGTCGAAGAAGACCGTGTGCCGGGCCTCGTCGACCATCTGCGTCGACAGGAAGATCTCGATCTCGGGTGTCGGCGCCGCCCAGACGAAAGGCGCCAGCGTCGCGGTGACGCGCTCTTCGCCGTTGAAGAAAAGGCGGTGCGACCACAGTGTTGCCTTGCGGTCGAGGTCTGACGCTTTCAGCCAGTCCTCACGATCGAGGGTGAAATCGAGGTCGCCCACCGACCACTGCTGCGACTCCCAGCGACGGTAGAGGTCCATGTAGCTGGGCATGTTCTCTATGCCCCGGTCGATGAAGGCCAGAACGTCATCGATTCGGATGTCGCCGAGCTCTTTGAGGTTCGCCTTCGCGACCCTATCGAGGTCGGGTTCCAGGTGTTCCAGTTTCTGCCCAACAGCCATGTGGTTTGTCGTGTCCATTAGAGCAGAAGGCCGGAGGTGTGGGGTTGGCGACCGAAGGGTAGAATTCGTAGTGCAACGAGTTCAGCTTCGTGGGGGCGTCCGGTCTCGACGGGGCAGTTGAGCTTCGGGATTGCGAGCCGAGAGCGCGTGCGTTACAGCGCAAGCATTTTTACAAATGCCAACAAGACCAACACTCTCGCCCTCGCTGCGTAAGCAGTAGAGACGTGAGTCCCGGGACTTAGATCCCGGGTGTCGCCCCCGGTCAATCCGGCGGACTGGGGAACGGCATTAAAACAGACCGGATTGCCGCATCGAGGGCGTCTCGGCCTCGATGCGGGACACTCACCGAGACTGGCGAAAAGCGGATCCCGTCAGGAGGAGCCGCTAAGCGAGAACCAAAATCCTGGACACGCTCGTAGAGATCCCGTAGGAGACTGCTTCGGACGCGGGTTCAACTCCCGCCGCCTCCACCAAGCCGAACCCGGCTGGTCAGGAGGACCTCGTCATACAGGACAGCAGGGTCACGAGTCGGATTAGGAACAGCGCTGCGCATACGATTCGGATCAGCAGCCCGATCCAGCCCCACCGGCCCACGAACCAGAAGGCCAGCGCCAGGACCCCCAGATAGGCCAGGTTGCCCAGGTAGAAGCCGGCTGTGAAAGCGTCCATCGTGTCATCCCCTTGACGGGGGCCGCCGACGGGAATTGCGCTAGCGCGGGGCCGCGGAGGTCAGCAAGCCGACGTTCAGGAGCAGGTTCGCCGAGTTCAAGATGATTCCGATGGCCGCGCGGTTCTTGCGCACGCCCCTCCTCCAGCCGAGCACCCCCATGCTCAATCCCGCCACAAACACGACGAGTCCCAACAAGACCAGCCCTGGAGTCGCGATCGAGATCAGAGCTCCCATGATCGACAGGGCGATCGAGACCGTCGACCAATCGAATCCCGGCCGTCGGGGAGGGGGTGGCGCCACGCCGGAAACTATAGGTGGCGAAACCGCCGCCCTATACGAGGACGGCGATGCATTTCGTGCTCGTCCACGGTGCGTATCACAGTGCATGGTGCTGGGACTTGCTTCGAAGGGATCTCGAAGCTGACGGCCACTCGACGAGCGCTGTCGACCTACCGAACGAGGATCCCCGCGCCGGCGCCGAACGCTACGCCGACGAGGTATTGGCCACGGTCCCGAAAACCCCGGACGGAATCGTCCTGGTCGGCCACTCCCTCGCAGGGCTGACCATTCCGATCGTCGCGGCGAGAACCAACACGCGAATGGCGATTTATCTTTGCGCCCTGCTGCCGGTTCCAGGCCTCAGCTTCGATGCCCAACACGCTGACCTTGACACCGGCTTCACACCATCCGAGAGGCCGGTAGAAAATCCCGACGGCAGCGTTTCGTGGCCAGAGCGAGGTGCAGTTGAGATCTTCTATCACGACTGCGATCCGGAAATCGCCACCGCGTCCGCACGCCGGCTGCGCCCACAACAGTGGCGGATCACGCAAGAGGTGACACCGCTGCGCGCTTGGCCGGCGGTTCGGTCCGCCTACATCATGTGTGCCGACGATCGCGTCGTGTCGCGCGCGTATTCCTCGGAGGCGGCACGGGACAGCTGCGAGTCGAGACGATCCAGATGCCCGGCGGGCATTCACCGTTCCTATCGCGACCAAAGGAATTGGCCGCACTGCTGTCGTCGCTTGTGAGCTCGTAACGCTCACCTGGCCCTGGCAGGTGGAATCGACCGACCGCCAGTGTGGGTAATCTCTTGTTGGTGAGCAGCACATACAACAACTTCAACCGAACCCTGATCGAACATCTCCGTGCCAACAAAGGCAAGGCCCCGGACGGCCCATTCAAGGACCGCTCTCTGGTGATCCTCACCTCCAAGGGCGCCAAGTCCGGCGCGGTGCACGAGAGCCCGATCGTCTACTCCCGCGACGGCGACAAGTACGTGATCGTCGCCTCCAAAAGCGGCGCGCCGACCAATCCCGGCTGGTACCACAACCTCAAAGCCCATCCCGAGGTCACCGTTGAGATCGGCGGCGAGAAGTTCAAGGCGCGCGCCCACGAGGCAGGCGATGACGAATACGAGCGGCTCTATGAGAACCACGCCAAGCACATGCCTACCTTCAACGAATATCGCCAAAAGACCACTCGCCACATCCCCCTGATGGTGCTGGAGCGCATAGATTCCAAATAGCGGCGCTGCTCAAGTGGAGCGAATCGGTGGCGACCATCCCTCAAACCGGTTAACCTTCGGCCCGGTGCCGATTTGAACCATCTGTGGCAGCGCTTCCTGCTGGCTAGCTCGCTGATCGTCGGCCTCTTCATCGGGGTGGCCACGACAGTATTCGGCTACAGCAACCTCGCCTCCGTGGACATCCACTGGTCGGTCTTCCACATCAACGGCATTCCTTTGTGGACCGTGGCGGTCGTACCACTTGCCCTCGTCCTGGTCGCGGGCACCCTCTATCACTGGATGGACGGCCTGCACCACTTCACGGAGCACATGCGCCACCGCCGCCGGGTGCACGAGCTCGAGGCGGAGGTCGCTTCACTTCGCGCTCACCTCGACCAGCTGCTCGAGATGCCCGATCACTCGACCTCGACGCTGCCCGGCAGAATTACGACCACAGCCTTGCCCGCAGCGGGCAACGGAGCCACAGACATCACAGATGCCGACCTGCCGGGCACCGAGCTCGAACCGGTGCAGGTCGCCAGCACGAAGCAATCTCGCTCCGCCCAGCGCAAGCGCCTGGCGCTGGAAGTCGCCCGTGGTGCTGCGGAGCCGGAGCCGGCTGCGTCGGACACCAGTGGCTCGGTTGAAGGCGTGAAGCCCACGGAATCAAGCGACGCTGTCGGGCGGGAGTCCTAGGCAGAGTGCCGAACCGCCGCCGCGCAGGCCGCCTGGTCGTTCCATCTCAGCGTCCGCCCGCGGACAAGATGCTGCTCGAGCGCAGCACCATCGAAGAGCTTGCCCACCACGCAGACCCGTGGCGTGTGCTGCGCATCCTGTCCGAGTTTGTCGAGGGTTTCGACGCACTCAACGACGTCGGGCCTGCCGTCACAGTCTTCGGCTCGGCTCGCGCGACGACGGATGACCCCTACTACGCCGCCGGCCGTGCCCTCGGCGCCGCCCTAGCGCGCCGAGGTTTCGCGGTGATCACCGGGGGAGGCCCTGGGATCATGGAGGCTGTCAATCGCGGCTGCCAGGAGGCGGGCGGTCTATCAGTCGGATGCAACATCGAGCTGCCCGACGAGCAGGAGCTCAACGCTTACGTCGACCTGGGCGTGGAGTTCAGATACTTCTTCGTCCGCAAGAACATGTTCGTGAAATACGCTCGCGGCTTCGTCATCTTTCCAGGCGGCCTCGGCACCCTCGATGAGCTTTTCGAGTCGCTGACGCTGGCGCAGACCGGCAAGATCGAGCACTTTCCGATCGTGCTGTTCGGCACTGAGTACTGGACCGGCTTGCTCGACTGGATGCGCAAAGTCGTGCTCGGCCGCCGAGCCATCTCGCCTGATGACATGGACCTGATGACGTTGACGGACGATCCAGAAGAGGCCGCTGCAATGGCCACGCGGCCCCTGCCTGCAGGAATCGACGAACCGCGCGAGGACCCCGGCGAGCCAGAGGTCAAGGCGGCGCGATAGCCGCAGTTCCGCCTACCGACTTCTTCTTTCTGACTGACGGAGGCCAGACTGCAGACTCTGTCGCTGCGAGGGTCGCCGGCTTTCTCGACGGCGCGACGAAGACCATCGACATCGCCATCTACGACCTCAGGCTCGATGCTGGGCCGGCGGCCGCAGTTCTCGGAGCGTTTGACGGGGCGCTCAAGCGTGGCGTGACCGTGCGCCTGATGTTCAACAACGACCATCCCGACACGATCCCGGTACCGCCCCCTGCCCAGGTCGACTGGGCCTTCATCGATCAGCTGAAGGCGATGGGAGTCGCGATCAAGCCGGTTCAGGGCGTCCCCGACCTCATGCATCACAAGTACGTGGTACGCGATGCCGCCACACCGCAAGCCGCAGTTCTCAGCGGCTCGATGAACTGGACCAACGACTCGTTCACGCGGGAGGAGAACGTGTCATTCACCTTCGCGTCGGCGATTGTGGGCGCTGATTACACGCGAAACTTCGAAGAGCTCTGGCAGCGACCAGTGGTGGCGATGTCAGGACGGTTCACAACCCAGTGGTCGGCCCTCGCCGACTCAACAAAGTTGCGCGCGTACTTCTGCCCCGGCCGCGGAGTACAGCTTTCGCATGCGATCGCCAAGTCGATTTCCTCTGCGCAAAAGAGGCTGCGGATCTGCTCGCCGGTCATCACATCCGGTCCCATCCTTGGCGCGCTGGGGGACGCCTGCCTCAACGGCAAGGCGGAGATCTCGGGTGTGTACGATGCGACTGAGATGGATGAGGTGCAGCGCCAGTGGGCAACCCAGGCCACAGCCTCCTGGAAGACACAGGCGTTTCAAAGCATCGTGAAGGCCGTGCACTTCGGTTCCAAGCGCTCGATCCCATATTCGAAAGGCTCGGTGCACGACTTCATGCATGCCAAGATCCTTGTCGCCGACGACTTCGTCTACTGCGGCAGCTTCAACCTTTCGCACAGTGGCGAGCAGAACGCGGAGAACGTCGTCCAGTTCGAGAGCCCACAAATCGCCAACCTCTGCGCCGCATATATCGACACAGTCGTGGCCCGGTACGGCGGCCGCCCACTGACAGGGACCTAAAACATCCCCAGGACGAGGTTTCTCTGGGGAGGCGCGCTCGTCGCTGCACTGGTGGTCGGGGCCGTGCTGTTTGCACTACCTCGTTTACAGCCGACGACCGGCACGCTGCTGATCATCGGAGCCGGAAAGACATCAGGGTCGATCGCACCGGTGTCCATTCAGCTGCACCGCAACTCGGGATGGACCGCCCTCGGCCAGGTTTCAGGCGCAGTCCCCGCAGCGCCGGACCAACGCCAGCTGCTGGCGCTGCCGGTCGCGGTCGGCTCATATGACGGACTGCGCGTCGGCCAAGACGAGGCCAGCGTGCCGGTCGTCGTGACGGCCGGACAGGTGGAGCCGGTCCTCCTGGGCCTTGAGGCTGGACATCTGCTGCCTGGCGCCGCTTATGCAGGCAACGACCAGGTGAACCTGGGCCTGGGCGAGCTCTCTGGCAAGTTCGTGGCGATGCCCGCTTTCAGCCTTCAGGATCAGCAGGGGCGCGCCTTCGACAGCGGCAAGACTGCCGGTAGCGACCTCGTCATCGCAGCCTTCCACACGACATGCCACCAGACCTGCCCGCTCTACACCGCGCTGTTCTTCCAGCTGCAGAAAGAGCTGCCGCCGGGTGTGCTGCTGGCGGAGGTCACCACCGATCCCGGTACCGACACGTCCGCCGTTCTCGATACGTACCGTCGGACCATCGGCGCGAGCTGGACATTCGCCACCGCCTCTCCCGACGCCCTGACCGCCTTCTGGAAACCATTCGGTGTTCAGCTGGCGACCGGCGACAGCCACGTCTCGACTCTGGCCTTGGTCGACCGGCATGGTTACGTCCGCCTCGTCTATCGCGGCGTGCCAGATGTCGGTAACGAAATCGCTCCACCGCTCGTCACACAGTTAGGCGCTGAAGGGCTGAGTGAGCTGGCTTCGCACGGCGACGGATGGGGCGCGCCGAGCGTGCTCCAGTCGCTGCTCACGATCACCGGACCGGAACAGGTGGCGCCCAGCGGAGCAGGCCGGGCTCCAGCCTTCACCCTTACCAACACCGACGGCGCCCGGGTCACGCTGGCTGATCTCGCGGGCGAGCCTCTCGTCATCAACTTCTGGGCGAGCTACTGCCCACCTTGCCGCGCCGAGATGCCATTGCTTCAGCGGAGCGTCACCGCCTCGAGCCGGGTTCGCCTCGTCCTCATCAATGAAGGCGACAGCAGCCAGAGCGCTCGAGACTTCTTGAGCGCGACAGGAATTCAGCTGCCCGCGCTGCTCGACACAAACCTCGCGGTCGGGCGAGCCTACGGCGTAGTGCCTCTTCCAACCACTGTCTTCGTGCGCGCCGATGGCTCGATCGCGGGACGGCAGATCGGTGAGCTGGACGACCGCGTCCTGGCCACCTGGCTCTCGACCTTGACCACTCAGTAGACTTCCCGTTGGTGTCTGGGGAGGGCCTTTTTCGCCGGCTCGCGGTGGTGACCGCCCTCTTTGCCTATCTGCAGATCGCGCTAGGCGGCTTGGTTCGGGTAACAGGCTCCGGGCTTGGTTGCCCTGATTGGCCGTTGTGCCACGGACGTCCGTACCCGCCCGCCAACCTGCCCTCGATCATCGAGTACTCGCATCGCGCGGTCGGCAGCGTGACTGGCGTCTTGATCATCGCCACGGTGGTCACGGCATGGGTCGTGTTTCGAAAGCGTCGCCCTCTTGTTGCTTGGCTGGCGTCGGCATCGCTGATCGGCGTCGTGGGGGAGGGGATTCTTGGCGGCATCGTTGTGGCCAAGGAGCTTTCGCCGTGGCTTGTCGTTGTGCATCTCGGGCTGGCGATGATGATCATTGGGTTCCTGGTCGCAACCGCGATCGCGGCGATGCCGGCGTCGAGCGGAGTTCCCGATATGAATTTCCGCCGTCTGGCCATCGTGGTCACGGCCGCGACCTACGTGATGATGCTCACCGGATCGACAGTGGTTGCAAGCGGCGCCGATGACAGCTGCCATTCATGGCCTTTGTGCGGCGGCGGGTTCGCGCTCGATTTCACTGGGGCCAATGCCTTCACCATGCTGCATCGAGGTACCGTGCTCGTCGTCGGACTTCTGCTCCTGCATCTCTTGTCGAAGGCCTTCTTGCGATGGCGCAGTGTGAAAGGCATCGGCCCCATCGCGGTCGTGGCGATCGCAGCCCTTGTCTTGCAGGTCGCCGTCGGAGCGGGATCGGCGATCACGGGCAACGCTGTTTTTGATGGCCTGCATGTGGCGATCGCCACGCTCGTATGGTCGGGCGTGTTGGCGACCACGCTTCTCACCCTGCCGCGCGCCGATAGCAATCTCGAGTTGTCCCGCCTGGAAGTTGGCAGAACATCCGCGTGAGCGCGATTACCGCGCCGGCAGCCGGCGCCCTCGAGATGTTTCGCGACTACGTGAGCCTGCTCAAGCTGCGGATCGTCGTGCTGCTCGACGCGACAGCGGTCGCCGTCATGATCCCTGCGACCCACGGGCATCCGCGCCTGGTGCCAGTCCTCGCGGTGCTCGCTGGTGGCACGCTCGCAGCGGGCGGCGCCCATGCGATCAACTGCTGGTTCGATCGCGATATCGATGCTGCAATGAGCCGCACGCAGAGCCGGCCTCTTCCCGACGGCCGCATCCCGGCCTGGCACGCGCTGGCGCTCGGCATCGCCCTCAACGCGCTCGCCTTCGCGGTCCTATGGTGGGGAGCCAACCTGCTCGCGGCGTCCCTAGCGCTGCTGGGAACCGTGATCTACGTCTTCGTCTACACGGTCTGGCTCAAGCGAACCACGCCACAGAACATCGTCATCGGCGGCGCCGCCGGCGCGATTCCCCCATTGGTCGGTTGGGCCGCCGCAACGGGCCGCCTTGACCTGACAGCGTTCGCGCTGTTCGCGGTCATCTTCTTCTGGACGCCCCCGCACTTCTGGGCGCTCGCGCAGATGATCAAGGCCGATTACGCCCGCGCCCGCATCCCGATGCTCCCGGTGGTCGCCGGCGAGCAGGCTACGAAAAGGCAGAGCGTCGGATACGCTGCGGTCACCGCCGCCGTCAGCGTGATCCCCTTTTTCACCGGTAGGGCGGGTGATATCTACCTGGCCGGCGCCGTGGTGCTGGGTGTGGGGCTTGTGGGCATGACGGTGCTCGACCTGTCAGGAAAGCGCTGGACGAGACGACTCTTCGCTTACTCGCTCGTCTATGTGGCGCTGCTTTTCGGGCTCTTCGCAATCTCTCCATTTCTTCCCTAGCTCGCCACCGATGGAGATTGTTCGCCTCCACCTTGCCCGAATCGATTCGCTGAACCAGATCCCGGTTCACGGTTTCGTTATCAAGCACCGTCGCGCGGGGGCGATCCTTGTGGACACCGGGGTCGGGTGGCCCACTGAGCTGGTCAAAGAGTGGAAGGTCGTGAATCGCCACGCCGCGGAGGCGCTTGCCGAGCACGACCTAAGCCCGGCCGACGTGCGAATCGTCATCAACACACATCTCCATTTCGATCACTGCGGGCAGAACGCGGTGTTCAAGCACGCGCCGTTCTACGTCCAACGCTCTGAGCTGGAGCGCGCGCGCCGTGCGAAATCTGTCCCGTCGGAATGGTTCGATTTCGCCGGCGCCCGATTCGAGCTGCTTGAGGGTGACGCAGAGGTGGCCGAAGGTGTTCGCGTGATGGCGACACCCGGCCACACGGTTGGCCATCAAAGCGTGCTGGTCGATACGCCTGACGGACGGGCGGTGATGATCGGCGATGCGGCCTATACCTCCGAGATATTCACGGATAGCGACGACGCAGATCTGACGCGCTGGAGCGGCCAGTACGACGATCACGACGCGTGGTCCGAATCCCTGGGCAGGATCCACGACGTGCACGCTCACGCCGTGCACTTCTGCCATGACACACGCGTGGTCACGCAATGACCTTCGGCCCGATCGTCAGCCCCGAGTGGTTGCACGAGCACATCACGGACGAGGATGTGCACGTCATCGATTTCCGCTGGTACCTGATGGGCGGCAACGGTCGCGACGCGTACGGGCGCGGGCACATACCGGGCGCCGTCTTCGTCGACCTCGAGGCGGTCACTGGGAGGCAAGGAGGAGGCCGGCATCCCTTGCCGACCGCCCAGCAGTTCGAGGCGGAGATGCAAAAGGCAGGAGTCGGCCCGCGGACCAGCGTCGTTGCCTACGACGACGCCGGTGGCTCGATCGCCTCGCGGTTGTGGTTTCTGCTCCGCTACTTCGGCCATGAGTCCCAGGCGGTTCTCGACGGTGGGCTCGCGGGATGGGGTAGCCCGCTGGAGACGGGCGAGCCGCAAGTCGCTCAAGGCGGCTTTCGATCGCGTGAGCCGGACGGGTCGGGGATTCTTGATTTCGAGGACGTTCGCAAGCTCATCGGTGTGCCGCTCATCGATGCTCGGGCCGGAGAGCGTTATCGTGGCGAGAAGGAGCCGGTCGACCCCAAGGCAGGTCACATACCGGGCGCGCTCAGCTCGCCGTGGGCCGAAAATCTCGGTCCCGATGGACGGTTCAAGTCCCCCGCGGAGCTGCGAAAGCGATTTGCGGATCTCGGCATCGACCCGGACAAGGGCGCTGTCGCCTACTGCGGCTCAGGAGTGAACGCGACGCACGATCTGATCGCGATGGAGCTGGCAGGAATCAAGAACGGCCGGCTGTACGCGGGCTCGTGGAGCGACTGGTCGACGCGCGACGCGCCGGTGGCCACCGGCCCCAACCCGCAATAAGTCAGCAGTGGAGCCCAAGGCCGGATTCATTCCGGTCTTCACCGAACGTCCACTTCAAAACACCTCCGGACGTCCAATAACTGGTGCGGGTCCCACGGGGGAGGCCTGCCTCCCCCGTGCTTCGCTTACGATTTCGCGGTGATCCTCAAAGGCAAGAAGATCGTGATCGCCGGGATGAGCGACCGCCGCAGCATCGGCTACGCGATCGCCGTCGAAGCGCAGAAGGAAGGCGCGGAGCTCCTGCTCACCAGCTTCGGCCGGATGATGACCATCACACAGATGACGGCCAAGAAGCTGAACCCCGTTCCGGACATCCTCGAGATGGACGTCAGCAAGCCTTCCGACATCGCTGCCGCGGTCGAGGCGACAGGCAAGCGCTGGGACCGGGTCGACGGTCTGGTCCACTCCGTCGCCTATGCGCCTCCGGACGCGCTGGGCGGAAAGTTCCTCACCACCCCATGGGAGAGCGTCGCCACTGCGCTTCAGGTCAGCGCTTTCTCCTTCAAGGAGCTGGCGGCTGGATTTCTGCCTCTGATGCGCGAGCACGGAGGTTCGCTGGTCACGCTCGACTTCGACAACTCGACACAGGCCTGGCCGAAGTACGACTGGATGGGCGTTTCCAAGGCGGCCCTCGAGTCGGTTACTCGCTACCTCGCGCGCGACCTCGGCCGCTACAAGATTCGCGTCAACGCGATCTGCGCGGGACCCCTGGCCACGCTGGCGGCGAGCGGCATACCGGGCTTCAAGGACTTCGAAGAGGTGTGGTCTTTGCGAGCCCCGATGGGATGGGACCTCCAGGACAGGACGCCCGTCGGCCGTGCTGCCTGCGCCCTTCTTTCGGACTACCTGAACATGACCACAGGCGAGCTCGTGCACGTCGACGGCGGCTACCACGCCATGGGGGCAGACCTACCTCCGGCCGACTGATACAACATCTTGTGTCTAGTCGCTTACAACGCCGCAACATCCTGCTAGGCTCTTCCCAAAATCGGTTCGCTTGCGGAATCCCTTCGGGAGGAATGCGATTTGCGGGAGTGCCTGGTGATCTACGTGGACGCCGCTCTCGACAGAAACGGCCGGGCTGGATGTGGCCTGGCCGTTTTTGTTAGGGGTCGCGCCGTTTACACCGAGTCGTTCGGCTTTTCTCACACCGGCGGTTCAGCCCAGCTCGAGGCGCATGTCTGTGCAGGTGCGTTGGACCTGGCAGCGGCGCGGTGGCCCTACCACCGCGTGATCGTAAGGACCGATTGCGCACCCGTCGTGCGCAGCCGGATGCCGTCTAGCGACAGCTTCCGAATCGCCGTCCACGAGGTCCGAGAGCGCTGCCGGCGTGGCTGGCGCGTGGTCCGCTACGTCAGCCGGAAGGCAAACCCCGCCCATGAGCTGGCGCGCGAAGGCTTGAAAAGCCTGTCGAGGCAACAGGTTCTGGCCGCGGCATAAGCTTTCTCCCGATGGCACCCGACGAAGGCGTGAGTCGCCCGGCTCGCCGCGTCACTAGAGCCGGCGCGGCTGGTCGGGCTGGCAAGCGGGTTGGCGGCGCGGAGCTGATCTCGCAGCTCAACGACATGGTCGCCGAGCTCATCAAGGAGAACCGCAAGCTCAAGCGTGAGGTGGACAAGCTGACCGCGCGCGGCTCCGCCGCCGCCAGCAGCGCGGTGGAGCGCAGCCTGCGCACCATTCAGCGACGGGTTCAGCGGGCGCTGAAGACTCCGCCCAAGCGCAAACCCGCCGCCGGTGCGAAGGGTCGGCGCAAGCCCGTGACCAGGAAGCGCCGGAAGCCCTAGCGGGCGCTGAAGCCGGTTTCGGCCTCCAGCCGGCGTGCGGTCCGGTAGGCGTCGACGATGCTGAAGAGCCACAACGACCCACCCCCGATCTCCAACGGCACACCGATCAGGGCGCCGATGAAGCTGAGGTCGAGATCGAAGCCGAAGAACTCAAGACCGCCCACTCCGATCAGGAAGGCGATGCCCTTCTTGTTCTCGCCGAGGTAGAAGTGCCCAAGACCGGGAACGACAGCCAGCGCCGCCGCCACCAGGGGGCTCTTGCGAGTTTGGGCCACAGGGCCCTGGTACCGGCCCGAGGCCGCCGCGCCGCAACGGGGACAGGGGGCGTTTGGATTCGTCAGCAGCGCACCGCACTTTCCGCAGAGAACTTCTGAAGCCATATCGATACCAAGCATGCCCGTTTTGATAGCCTCCGAATCAAATGGACCTGGGCTTTACTGCTGAGGAGGAGGCCTTCAGAAATGAGGTCCGAACCTGGCTCGCTAGCAATCTGCCGGCGGAATGGCGCAACGGCGGAGTGGGCGGCTATCGCGAGGACGCCGATGAGTCGATGCAGCGTGGATGGCAGGAACGCCTCAACGAATCAGGATGGCTGAAGCTGGCGTGGCCTCGCGAGGCGGGCGGGCGCGACGCCACTCCTGTCATGCAAGCGATATATCAGGAGGAGATGGCCAAAGCCGGCGCCCCGGTCATCCTCGGGCGCCTCGGGGTGAGCCTGCTGGCGCCCACCCTCTTGGTGCACGGTTCTCCCTGGCAGAAAGAGACATATATCGACAAGATCCTCAGCGGCGAGATCGTTTTCTGCCAGGGCTTCAGCGAGCCCGACGCCGGCAGCGACCTGGCCGGTCTACGCACTCGAGCGGAGCGGCGCGAAGGTCACTGGGTTCTGAACGGCCAGAAGACCTGGTCGAGTGGCGCGCACTATTCGGATAAGAGCTTTCTGCTCGCGCGCTCCGACCCAGGCGCCGACGCGCACAAGGGCATCTCGTTCTTCCTCGTTGACATGCACCAGCCAGGCGTCGAGGTGCGGCCCATCCGCCAGATGACAGGTGGCGGGGAGTTCGGCGAGATCTTTCTGTCGAATGCGATCGTCGAAGACCGCGACGTGGTCGGGCAACCAGGCGACGGGTGGAAGATCGCGATGGCTGTGTTCGGCTTCGAGCGCGGCGGCCTGGCTCAGGCCGCGCGGTTCGAGCAGGCGGTGGCGCAGCTGGCCACGCTGGCCCGTGATCGCGGGACCGGCTCTGATGCGACGGTGAGGCAGAAGGTCGCTCAGGCACAGATCGAGGCTCACGTCTTCAGGCTCATTGGGCTGCGCAACCTCACCCAGGCGCAGCAGGGTGCGGCGCCCGGTCCCCAGGCCAGCATGACCAAGCTTTACTGGAGCGAGATGGACAAGCGCATCCAGGAGACGGCGGTGGGCATGCAGGGTCTGTACGGCGCGCTCGCGCACGATTCGCCATTCGCCATCGAAGACGGGCGCTGGCAATATGGCTGGATGTGGTCGCAGGCGGAGACGATCTATGCCGGCTCGTCGGAGATCCAACGCAACATCATCGCCGAGCGCGTTCTGGGTCTTCCGAGGGGTAGATGAGCACAACCCCATCCGTCATCGACCGGCTCCGCGCGCACATCGGTACGCCTGGTCCGCCCATCAGCGCGGTGGTCGAGGCGGGCCACTTGAAGCGCTTCACCGAGGCCGTCGGCGATTCCTACCCGCGCTGGCTCACGGAAGCTCCGCCGACCTTTCTCGTCGCGCTGGCGCCGGTGAGCGCCCACCTTCCGGAGGCNNAGCGGCAGCCTGCTGTTCATCATCTTCGAGACCGAGTACTTCAACGGCCACGGCCGGTTGGTGGCGCGGCTGCGTGGGACGGCGATCAGGCGATGAACCTGCAGCCGGGCGAGGAGCTCCCCGACCTCATCAAGCATCCGACCACGCGCCAGCTGGTGCAGTACGCGGGCGCGCAGGGTGACTTCTACGAGATCCACTACGACCAGGACTTCGCACGTGGCGTCGGTTTGCCAGGAGTCATCCTNNCCGTACCGCTGCCGCGGACGCGTGAGCAGCGTCGCCGGACTGCATGCCGAGCTCGAGATCTGGGGCGAGGATCCCGATGGCAACCGCACGACGGTTGGCACCGCGGTCGTCGAGATGAACAGCTGATGCTGCTCACGACCGTGCTGTTCTTTCACATCCTCGCCGCCATCGTGGCGGTCGGCTTCAACATCAGCTACGCCGTATGGATTGTTCGCGCGAGGTCCAGTCCGGCAAACATGGCTTTCGCGCTCAAGCGCGTGAAGCTCATCGACGACCGCATCGCCAACCCGGCTTATGGGGTTTTGTTGCTCACAGGTTTGATCTTGGTTTACCTCGGCCATTACTCCAGCACGACGCTGTGGATCGACGTCGCCCTCATCTTATTTGTGGCGCTCGTCGTCATCGCGGCGTTCTTCTACTCACCCGCGCTGCGGCAGCAGGTGGCGCTGGCGGAAGCCGGCGACACGAGCTCGGCGGAGTTCTTGCGGCTCGGCACGAGGGGCCAGGTCCTGGGTCAGGCGATGGGAGGGATAGTGCTGGTGATCCTGGCGATGATGGTCTTCAAACCAAATCTCTGATCGCTCACACCTCTTGCCCCACAGGGGCCGGTCGCAGTGCCTGTACTTGGTTTCGAATCGCCAGCAGTCCACGCATCACCAGGAGCACTGAGGCGTCGATCACGCAGTAGCCGCCTGCGATCACTGAGGGCGGGTTACCCGACGGGATGTGCGTCCACGGCGCGATGGGCATCCAGTACCAATCGCGGAAGAACGTGCCAAATATCTCCAACTCGCCGGTGGCGATGAAGATCGCGGCGAACAATGGCCACCGTGGCGAGCGCAGCACGAACCAAGCAAAGATGGGCAGGCACATCGCGCCCTGCAGGTCGAACCGACCGGTGATCAATGGCAACACCGTCAGCCCGGCCAGAGCCCAGGTCGTCGCGCCCGCAAGGATCACACGGGCGACGCGCTTGCCGTACCGCAGCACCACCGGCGTGCGCGCGGCCAGCAACCCGAACAGGTAGACGGCCCCATGGCCCGGCGGCACGTAGAGCGGAACGTTGTGCAACCGGTACTGGTACAGACCCCAGATCAGCGATCCGAAGATCTCAAACCCGGTGGCGACCGCAACGCAGATCCAGACCTGGAGCCTCTGCTCCCGCGGAGCTTTCAGCGCTGCAAGGTAGAGCGCGGCGAAGGTGAGGAGCCCGAGGATCCACTGCTGCCAAAGCGCCGTCGTCCGGCTGTCGGCGAGCAGGAGGGTCGGCGTGTAGGCGAGCAGGTAGACGTGCAGCCAATAAGGCTTGAGCCGAGCGAACACCGCTAGGAATGGTAGCGGGGTGATGCGGCGCCGCCATTTTCATGCATGTCCAGGATTGGATCCGAAAGTCGGCTCCGGCAAGGTAGCTTATGGACGTGAGCGCGGTTGGTGCTGCCGCAGGTTCTCGAACAGGCTCTGGTGCGCTGGGCCCGGGCTCGCTCGAGGTTAGGTCCGTCAGCCTGCGCTTCGGCGGGTTGGTTGCTCTGGACGATGTGACCCTCGATGTGCCTGCGGGGGAGATCGTCGGCATCATCGGGCCCAACGGCGCCGGCAAAACGAGCTTGTTCAACGTCGTCTCCGGTTTTCTGAAACCGCAGGCCGGGGAGATCTTGTACGGCGGCCGGCGGATAAACGGAGTCCGGCCCCACGAGCTGAACTCCCTGGGCATCGCCAGAACTCTGCAGGGACTTGGACTGTGGCGCGGTCTGACAGTGCTTGAGAACGTCATGGTCGGGGCCCGCCGCGCGAAACGTCCCGGTTTCGCGTCGGCACTTCTTGGGTTTAGTCGCTCAGATCGGTACGAGGCTGGACTCACAGACCTCGCCCGCGATCAGCTTCGATTGCTTGGCATCGAGCGATTCGCCGACAGCTACCCAGGTGTGCTGCCTTACGGCGTCCAGAAGTGGGTTTCACTCGCGCGTGCACTTGTGTCACGGCCTGCCCTCTTGCTGCTCGACGAACCCGCGAGCGGGTTGACAGCGACCGAGATCAAGGAGCTCGCCGACCTGCTGCGCTCCCTTCGCGCGCAGATGTCGATTGCCCTGGTCGAGCATCGACTGGACCTGATCATGAATGTCTGCGAGCGGGTTCACGTACTTGACTTCGGCCGCGTCATCGCGTCCGGCCCTCCAGAGCGCGTGCAGAAGGACAAGGCGGTGACGGATGCCTACCTCGGCGAGGAGCTCACGCCGACTGTCGTGGAGGGAGAAGCCGATGCTCGAGGTTGAGGGGCTCAGCGTTTCGTATGGCGGCGTTGCCGCGCTCGATGGTGTGAGTCTACGCATACCCGACCACGGGATAACGGCCGTGCTCGGCCCCAACGGGGCAGGCAAGTCGACGCTGATCCGGGCAATCGCAGGCCTGGTCCGCCCGCGCGCCGGGACGGTTTCGTATGGGCGCCGATTGCTCACAGGGATGTCGCCTGAGGCCATCGTGCGAATGGGAATCAGCATGGTCCCCGAGGGGGGCGGGATCATTCGCGAGCTGACTGTCGACGAGAACTTGCGGCTGGGACACCTCTGGCGTCGCGACCGGGCCGATCTCCGCAAAGCGCTTGACGAAGTGATGGCGCTATTTCCACCTCTCGCTGCGCGCCGCCACCTGCCGGCAAACTCATTGTCCGGTGGAGAGCGCCAGATGCTTGCGGTCGGTCGCGCGCTGATGTCGCGAGCCGAGCTCCTGCTCCTCGACGAGCCGTCCTTGGGGCTGGCTCCCAAGGTTGTTAGCCTCATCATGCGCACGATTCACGACCTCTGCGCTAAGCGCGGGCTCAGTGTGCTGCTGGTCGAACAGAACGCCCGCAGCGCGCTCTCGATCGCTGATGAGGCGTTGCTTCTTTCATCAGGCCGAACCGTCGCTTCGCGTCGGGCTGGGGAACTAGCGCGGGAGGAGGAGCTCTGGCATGCGTACCTCGGCTACTGAGCGTCAGGCCGGCTCATGAATTATTTCTTCGTCCTGACCCTGACCGGTGTCGCAGCAGGAATGATCTATGCGGCGCTCGCGCTGGCCCTCGTCCTTGTGTGGAGGGCCACACGGGTCGTGAACTTTGCGCAGGGCGCCATGGCGATGACGACCACCTATATCGCCCTGGCCGTGATCCAGCTGACCGGCAACTACTGGTTCGGATTCATCGTGGCCCTTGCCGCCGGCCTGGTCCTTGGAGCGGTCGCCGAGCGAGGGGTCGTCCGCTGGGTTGAGAATGGACCACCACTCAACGCGGTCATCTTGACGCTTGGCCTTCTCCTCATTCTCGAGGCTGTCGTGCCAATGATCTGGGGTGCGCAGATCCGCTCCTTCCCGGCCCCCTTCTCGATTGGGGCCATGCAGGTGGGGACGGCCTTCATCCCGGTGTCGCCGTTCAACCTCTTCACCGTCGGCGTCGTGCTGCTCGTCATGGTTGCGCTACTCGTGTTGTTCCGATTCACCGGCCTCGGGCTGAGCATGCGTGCGGCCGCGTTCGCGCCCGAGATTGCGCGATTGCTTGGTGTGCGCGTGGGCCGGCTGCTCACTTTCGGCTGGGGCCTGGCGACGATGGCGGGCGCTCTGGCTGGCCTGCTGGTCGCGCCGACCCTGCTGCTGTACCCGAACAACATGGACGCGATCCTCGTCTACGGATTCACGGCTGCAGTGCTTGGCGGACTCGACAGTCCAATCGGCGCGTTGGTTGGCGGGCTGTCGATGGGACTCGCACTGTCATTCATCGGTGGCTACCTCGGCCCCGACCTCGAGACCGCTGGAGCGCTTGCAATCCTGATCGCCATCCTCATGCTTCGACCGCAGGGTCTGTTCGTGCACGCGGCGGAGAGGCGCGTGTGAGCGCGGGCGGCCCTCGTTGAACCGCCTGGGTTTAGTTCGCCCTGCGCTCCTGCGCCACTCGATGTTGGGCGTGGGCTTCTTGCTGGTCGCGGCGCTGGCAGTCTGGGCCATCGATCCGTTCGACCCGTTCCTCGTCTACCAGCTCTCCAGCGTGTGCTATTTCGCGATCGGGGCGGCCGGCCTGACAATCCTCACGGGCCTGAACGGCCAGCTCTCACTCGGCCATGGCGCTTTGATGGGAATCGGTGCGTATACGACGGCCGTTGTGCTGAAGGATCACACGGACCTGAACCCCGCGCTGGTGATGGGTGCCGCCACCCTCGTTACAGCGGTGGCATCGATCATTGTCGGCGCTGCAGCGGCCCGGCTTCGAGGTCCATACCTCGCCGGCGCGACGCTGGGGCTGGCGGTTGGTCTGCCTGGCGTCGCCGTGAGGTTCTCGAACATCTTCGGCGGGGATGCCGGCACCTCAATCCCGGCGCTCGTTCCTCCCGACGCGCTCAGCTCCATCGCGCCGGAGGTATGGCTGACGTGGATTGGCCTCGTACCGACAGTGATCACGTTTGTGTTGCTCGCCAACCTGGTGCGAACGCGCTACGGAAGGGATTTCCGCGCGATCCGCGAAGACGAGGTCGCATCGGCGCTGTATGGAATTCGTGTGGCGCGCACACAGGTGCTTGCATTCGTCCTCAGCGGAGCCTGTGCAGGACTGGCCGGGTCGCTGCTCGGGTACACGTCCAACCTGGCTGCGCCAGGCAGCTTTCCATTGACTCTTTCATTGCTGCTCCTGGCAGCTGCCGTCATCGGCGGTCTTGGCACATTGCCGGGCGCGGTCTGGGGCGCGCTGGTAGTGGTGTTCGTCCCCTCGTGGATCAGCTCGCTAAACGACACAGTGCAGCTGCCCAGTGCGGTGCGGGACCAGCTGCCGCTGGCATTATTCGGAGCCGTCTTCGTGGTCGCGATGCTGGCTTTCCCGCACGGCATCCAGGGGGGCCTTGTTCGGCTGTGGCGATTGCGCGCCAGCCGCCGCGGGGCGGGCGCTCAGGAGCCGGCGGCAGATCTTTAGGCAGCCGCGGAGGTCAGCCCCCTTCCCTCAAGAGTTGCGGGCTTGAAATGTCTCGGCGTCCGGTTCCAGCGCAGAACGGCCATACCATTCTCGAGCCAGGCGGGTGCCACGTGTGACCAGGACCAGCATGTCCACGACCTCATTGAGATCGGGGTACCGCCCCGACAGGTAGCCAAGCGCAAGGACCTCGGTGGCGGCGATGTGGACGTCTGCGATCATCTCGAGCCGTCGCCGTTCCTCCGGTCCATCGTGCGGGTAACCCCTGTCGATGAGCTCGTCGACCACATCACTGCGAGTGTTGCCTGAAAAGCGCCGGCTGGAGTCACCGAGGGGCGACGAAGGGTAATGACGGACCCGAAGGGCGAGCCGAAAGAGGTCGGGATTGGCGGCCAGGACGTCGAGCGGCGTCTGGAACTCCTGGCGCAGCTTCTCCTCGCTGCTGGGAGCCGCCAACGCTTCCCACCTGCTCTTCGCCAGCTTCTCGCGCAGTTCGTCGAACAGGTCGTCTGCGAGCGCCTTGAGCAGGTCGTCGCGGCTACGGAAATGCTCGTAGAAGGTTGCGCCCGCGACGCTGGCCCGCCTCGCCACAGTGCTGGCGGCGACGCGGGTCTCGTTACCAGACAGGATCAGCTCCCTGGCGGCGTCGATCAGGCGCTTGCGCGTGCGCTCCTTGGCCTCACGGCGGGTGAGGGGCGCGCTCACCAGCGAGCCGGGCCTAACTCTCTTCTTGCTATCACCATTCGCCGATAGTACTATCGGCGAAACTCGGCCGAGTGTCTTTGAACCTGGAGGGAAAAATGGTGAGCATTTCGATCTGGCGGCCCTCTGCCACGTGGGGAGCTCGGCTCGTGATCGCCGCGCTATTTGTAAGTGCATGTGGCGGCAGCAGCGGCAGTACCACCAACACCGCATCCGCACCCGGCATCACGGCGACTCAGATCACCATCGGCAGCCACCAGCCNNGGCCGCACGATCAAGTACATGTACGAGGACGATGGCTACAACCCCGCGACCACGTCAACAATCGTGCACCAGCTGGTGCTCCAGGACAAGGTTTTCGCAATCTTCAACGGTCTCGGCACGCCAACGCATACCGCTGTCGTCGACTACCTGAACACCCAGAAAGTTCCCGACCTGTTCGTAGCTTCAGGATGTGACTGTTGGAACCAGCCGACGAAGTGGCCTTACACCTCTGGCTGGCAGCCCGACTACATCATCGAGGGCAAGATCACCGGAAAGTACGTCAACGACACGTATGCCGGCATGAAGGTCGGCTACCTCTACCAGGACGATGACTTCGGACAGGGTGGGGTGACGGGTCTCGACACGCAGATCCCGGCCGCCAGCGTTGTCGACAAGCAGAAGTACGTGCCTACCAACATCAACCTCGGCCCGCAGATCGCGCACCTTCAAGCTGCTGGGGCCCAGGTCGTGGTTCTCTATACGATCCCTGCATTCACCGCGCTCACGCTGCTGACGGCTGCGGCGCTTCACTTCACCCCGAAATGGGTGGTGAGCAGTGTCGGCGCCGACCCGACCACTCTTGCGGGTCTCGTCACACAGTACTCGCAAGGCAAGGCTCCCACGAGTCTGATCAACGGCATCGTCACCTCCGGTTACCTCCCAGCCACCGGTGACACCAGCAGCTCGTGGATCACGCTGTTCAAGCAGATACACGACCAGTACATCAGCTCCCTTCCCTTTGACGGCAACGTCGTCTACGGCATGGCGGTTGGCTACTCGTTCGTCCAGCTGATGAAGAGGGCCGGCCAAAACCCGACTCGTCAAGACGTCATCAACACACTTCAGAGCGGGCAGCTGGACCAGGGGCCTGGCATTGTTCCGCTGGGCTACTCATCGACCAGCCACCTTGGCTATCTGGGCGTGCAGATGGCGACCATTCAGAATGGCGCAGCCCAATTCATGGGCTCGATCTATACAGCCACCTCAGATCCTACGAATGCCACGGTCACCGCTTGCAGCACCTGCGCGTCCAAACCGATGCCGACTAACGGCATTCCCTAGCCGCAGACCAACGAGCGGGCCCTGGTTCGCTGGGGCCCGCTAGTCCGACGGTTGAGGTAGGTCGGGCGGCTCGTCCGGTGCAGCCGGCGGAGGCGGCGGCGCTGCCGCGGGAGGCGGCACATGGGGCTGGGCAGGCGGCAGTGGCGGGGCGGGCGTGTCCCACGTCGGAGGCTGAACCGGCGGCACCGGCTGGGCCGGTGCGTCCCACGTCGGAGACTGGCCCGGCGGCACGTAAGGCTGAGCCGGCGGTACAGGCTGGAAGGGTGCGTCCCAAGCCGAAGGCTGAGCAGGGTTTCGGGGCGGTACCGGAGCAGAACCGGCGGTTGGGAATGGAGCTATGTAGTCGGGTCGGGTGGCGCGGTGAACCACTGTCGCCGAGCTCGGTGGCGTCGAGCGGCGTCGGCTCAAGAACCAGTAGGCGAGAACTCCGAGCAGCCCGATGATCGCGATGATCGGCAGGAAGACGAAGGGCGGCCGGGTGATGATGTCGAGGCCGCTGATTCCGCCGCCACCCGGACGTGCGCCGGATGCCTGGGGGCTTTCGCCAGGCGACGGTGAGGGCGTGGACGTGTCCACCGGCGATGGCGGCGCCTGAGGTGTCGGTGAGGGCGGGGCCTGAACGGCGAAGCTCGCGCACGGCCTTGGCTGAACGTTGACGCACAGCCTGTGAACTCCTGGTTTGTCCAAAGCACGTGGCTTGATCGTCTTGGTGAAAGCGCCGTTGGCGTCGGTTACGACGGTGGCTGCGATATGGGTGGTGAGGTCCCAGTACAGCGTGATGCTTTCGTTTTTAAGAAAGCTGTCGCCGGTGACCGTGAGGATGGTGCTGAGTCCGCCGGCGGTCGGCGACAACCCGATGGTGGCGCCAATTGGAAGCGGGGCATACACAACGGCCGCGGCCCCTGTCGTTGGCCTCGTGTTGGTCGCGCTTACCGCGAACGTGTATGTGATGTTGTCCGCGACACCCGACACCGAGTACGTCAGCGTCGACGCCGGGACCACGGCGTCGGATCCGCCAGGGCTGACGGTGATGTTGTACCGCGTAATGGTTGCGGGCGAGCCATCGGGCATGGAGCCACTGGTCGTCGGCGGCGTCCAGTCCAGCCTGATCTGGCCCGCTCCGGTCGGAGTGGCGGCCAGGTTGGTGGGAGGCCCCGGCGGGATCGCGTTGGGAGTGGCCTTAACAAAGGCGCCCGCGCCCGCGCCGGCGCTGTTGTGGGCTCGCACCGTGAACGTGTAAGTCCTGTTGTTCGTGAGCCCCGTCGCGGTGAAATTCGTGTTCGGGGTCGTCGTCAAGGGGATATTGGCAGGGCTGGCCGAAACCAGGTAGTAGTCGATCCCAATCCCTGTGGCTGGAGGGCTCCAGGCCAGCGCTACCTGATGATCCCCGGCCGTAGCCCTCAGGCTTCTTGGCGCGCTGGGCGCCGCGGGTGTCGCCGCGGCAGCCGCTACTACAGACAGTGAGATGGCTACGGCGGCGCCTACGACGACGTGTGACCAGAACTTCATGCGCAGCCTCGGAGGGTACCAAAGAGGCTCAGAACGGCGGCCAGGGCACCGACCAGGCGGAGGTCGGCTCGGGGAACCGCCAGGTCGGGTCGAGGATCCCGCGCAGGCGGCGCCTGAGGACGCGCACCTCGCCCGGGCGAAGCAGCTTGGCCAGCTCATCGGCGAGGGTTCCCTTCTCGACGTCGATCACTGCTCGCTCCAGGTCGGCACAGAGCTCGGGTGGGAGAGGCTCGCCCGAGAAGTCCCAGATCACCGTCCTGAGCTTGGGGTCGGAGTGGAAGGTCAAGCCGTGGTCGATCACCCAGATCCTGTCTTGGGCATCGAACAGGCAGTGGCCGGACTTTCTGTCCGCGTTGTTGGTGATCACATCGAACAGAGCGATGCGGCGCCAGGCGTCGCGCTGGTGCGACTGCTCCGAAAGAAAGTGCCGCCGGTCCGCCTCCACGTAAAGCTGCATGGCGCCAACTCCATGGGGCGCCTGGTCTCGGACCACCGTCGGAGGGATTTGCGGCCAGCCCAGCACCTTGCTCAGCCGGTATGCGGCCACTTCCCTCTGGTAGAGGGTGCCTGCTTCGAAATCCCAAAGGGGCGACTCGCCTCGTGCCGGCTTATACACGGCCAGGAGGCCGGCGGGCTCGTGCGGGCCCAGCTGCGCCAGGAAGGTGTAGTTCGACGCACCCTGAAGGATGCCGAGCAGCTCCAGCTCCGGCAGCTCGACCAGGAGGCGCTCCGCCGCGTTCCACTGAGGCTCCCCCGCCTCTGGCGGGGGAGGGGAGCCGGTGGACCGCCCGCCACTAGAAGATCGGCCTGGCACCGTTGAGAACCGGGCAAGGATGGCCGGCTGGATCCATCGGCAGCCCGCAGCGGGGGCACTGAGGGCGCCCGGCGGTCAGCAGGTTCTCGGCCTGCTTGGAAAACGCGACTACCTGGTGATGGCTCAGCCAGAAGCGAACGCTGGGCGCATCCTCGGCTGCAGGGCTGTCCTCGCTCGCGGCCGACTGGCTCGCCACCAGCACGAACATCTTTCGGTCTTCGTGGTAGCCAAGTCCCATCTCGCCGACCTGCCATTCGGGCTCCCCGGGCGAGAGCGTGGCCGCGCGGCCCGCCCGCTCAGCCGTCTCGATCCCCTGTGCCTCCATCATCTGGTGAACGCGAACAATCAGGGCCTGGATCTGCGCCTTCTCGCAGGTCAGCGTCAAGGTCCGGCCTCTGCCCTTGGCCAGCAGGAAGAAGCGCCGCTGGCCGGGTTCGCCGACCGCGGCCACTGCGATGTCATCGACGGGATCGAGCTCGAAGATGGCCATTGGTTCAAGACTAAGAGTAGGGGGGCTGCCGGACGAGCATCGAATTCAGGTGCCCCAAGGCGTTTTGATGCGCTTGCGACGGGGAAGAGAATCAAAGTAAATATTCAAAGGCGCGCCACAACCGCGGCCTGGAGGACTAACTGAAACATGCCAAAAACCGTAGGAATTGATCTGGGGACGACCAACTCAGTCATCGCCGTCATGGAGGGCGGCGAACCTGTCGTCATCCCGAACTCGGAGGGCTCTCGAACCACGCCCTCGGTGGTCGCATTCACCAAGTCGGGTGAGCGACTCGTAGGGCAGCTTGCCCGCCGGCAGGCGGCCGTCAACCCGGAGAACACCATCTCGTCGATCAAGCGCTTCATGGGCCGCAAGTTCACCGAGGTCGACTCCGAGAGGAAGATCGTGCCCTACGACGTCAAGTCGGGCAAGGACGACCGCGTGGTCGTCAAGATCCCGAACGCCGACAAGGAGTTCACCCCCGAGGAGATCTCCGCGATGATCCTCCAGAAGCTGAAGACCGACGCCGAGGCCTACCTCGGCGAGAAGGTGACCGACGCGGTCATCACGGTCCCCGCTTACTTCAACGACTCGCAGCGGCAGGCGACCAAGAACGCCGGCCAGATCGCGGGCCTGAACGTGGTGCGCATCATCAATGAGCCCACCGCGGCATCGCTTGCCTACGGGCTCGACAAGAAGGCCAACGAGACGATCCTGGTCTTCGACCTTGGAGGCGGCACCTTTGACGTGTCGGTCTTAGACGTCGGCGACGGCGTCTTCGAGGTCAAGTCGACCAATGGCGATACCCACCTTGGTGGCGACGATTACGACCGAAGGGTCGTGGAGTGGCTCGCCGAGGAGTTCAAGAAGTCGAACGGCATCGACCTCAAGGCCGACCGCCAGGCCCTGCAGCGCCTCACCGAGGCGGCGGAGCGGGCCAAGATCGAGCTTTCGAGCCGTCTCGAGACCTCGGTCAACCTGCCCTTCATCACCGCCGACCAGACGGGGCCGAAGCACCTCGAGATGACGCTCACACGGGCGAAGTTCGAGTCGTTGACCTCGGACCTGACCGAGCGATGCCGTGGACCGTTCCTGGCCGCGCTCAAGGACGCCAACCTGACCCCGCAGCAGATCCACGAGGTCGTGCTGGTTGGTGGGTCCACCCGAATGCCGGTCATCCAGAAGCTGGTGAAGGACCTGCTCGGCGGGAAGGAGCCTCACAAGGGCGTCAACCCAGACGAGGTGGTCGCCATCGGTGCCGCCATCCAGGCCGGCGTCCTGAAGGGCGAGGTCAAGGACATCCTGCTTTTGGATGTGACCCCCTTGTCCCTGGGCGTCGAGACCCTTGGCGGCGTGATGACCAAGCTCATCGAGCGCAACACGACCATCCCGACCTCGCGGTCGCAGGTCTTCTCGACCGCAGCCGACAACCAGACCTCGGTTGAGGTCCACGTGCTGCAGGGCGAGCGGGAGATGGCGCGCGACAACCGCACGCTGGGTCGCTTCCACCTCGATGGCATTCCACCCGCGCCGCGGGGCATGCCCCAGGTCGAGGTCACGTTCGACCTCGATGCCAACGGCATCCTCAACGTGAAGGCGCAGGACAAGGGCACCGGTCGCGAGCAGTCGGTGACGATCACCGCATCCTCGACTCTCGGAAAAGAAGAGGTCGAGAGGATGGTCAAGGAAGCCGAGCTGCACGCAGGCGAGGACCGCGCGAAGCGCGAGGAAGTCGAGCTGCGCAACCAGGCGGACCACATGATCCACCAGGCCGAGAAGGTCATCAAGGACAACGAGGAGAAAATCCCGGCCGACGTGAAGGCCGAGGTCACCACAAAGCTCGAGTCTTTGAAGACGGTGGCGAAGGGCAACGACGCCGCAGCGCTGCGCCGGGAGATGGACGAGTTCAACGAGTCGCTCCAGAAAATCGGCGAGCACATCTACGCGCAGGCGGGCGCCAAGTCGGGCAGTGGCCCGAGTGAGTCCGATGGCTCCGGCTCCGCCGATGGCGAGCCAAAGAAAGAAGAGGACGTCGTCGACGCCGACTACAGGGAAGTCAACTAACCCAGCGGTCTGAAATCACACCAGAGGGCTCCGACTTAGGTCGGAGCCCTTTACTTTTGTGCTCGATGGTCGACTACTTTCGCGCGCGGCGACGGCTTTGGCCGGCGGTTGGGCTTCTTGTCGGCCTGATCCTCATCGCCTGGGACCTCTGGGAGGCGGCGGGCACATACATCTCCCAGTACGCCGTCCGCAACGACTTCCGGCTCGCCTATGGCGCAGCGCTCGTCGGGATCAGAAATGGCTACAGCCACCTCTACGACCTCGAAGCTCAGCGATCGGCGATCGAAAGCCTCGGCGCCGGCTTCAACCCCCAACCCTTCATCTCGCCGCCGCCGCTGGCCTGGCTCGCTACGCCGCTCGTCCTGTTGCCGTTCTCAATCGCTCTAGTTGTCTGGACCGTCCTCCTGCTGTTCGCCCTGGTCTGGACCTGGTATCTGCTCGCTCCAGGTGGCGGGCTGGCGAAGTTTGCCCACCTGGCGTTGCTGCTTGGCGTTTTCCCCGTCGCGTTCGGGGTCATGGTCGGCCAGCCAGGAGCGCTGGTGGCGGCCGCGGTGGCGACTGCGTGGTGGCTGATGCGACGCGATCATCCCGTCTGGGCGGGCCTCGCGCTCAGCCTCATCGTCGTCAAGCCCCAGATGGCGCTCCTGATTCCTCTGTGCCTGCTTGTCTCCGGTCACGCGCGGACGTTCGGCGCCTGGTTGGCGGCGTCATTGGTGATTGGTTTGATCGCGCTTGCGCTGCTGGGCCCTGATGGCGTGGCGCGCTACCGCGACGTGCTGGCGCAAACCCAGACGGCGGCGTGGGACATCACGCGGCGTTACTCGATCTCCGGACCGATCGGGCTAGGGCCGCTGTTGAACGTGACGCAGGTGCTGGTCGTCGCCCTCGCGGTGTTCGCGGCATGGCGCCACCGGCGAGAAGGTCCTGAGATTCCGATCGCCGCCGGCATCGTGGGGTCGCTGCTGGCGACGCCGTACCTCGGCTTCCAGGATTTTCTGATGCTGGTGGTGGCGGGTTGGCTTGTCGTGCGCGCCGGGGCCAATGCATGGCAGGTCGCGCTGCTTGTCGTGGGCTACATTCTTCTGCAGTTCGTGATCGTCGTTCTTGCGCTGCCCATCCTCATTGCCGAGGCCCTGCTGCTGCTCACGTTATCAGCGGGACACTCACTCCTGCCGGCCACTCAAACGTCGAGCGATCTGGGCCGCGTGCATTGAGTCGTGGGCGGCCATGTGCCGCACCAGGGAGGTGATGGTGATCTCTCCAATCGGGGTGAGGTTTCCCTCTCGCTCCCACTCGGCGGGCTTCAGCGAGCGCAGCAGCTTGAGATGGCGCTGGCGCAGCTCGTGGAACTGCGACCAGGCGCGCAGCGCGCTCAGCCTGGTGTAGTCGGGGTCGGGCATCACGCGCATTCTCGGCTTGAGCTGTTGACGCATCCGGCGGACTCGCGAGTAGTACCGCCGCTCGGTGTCGAGAAGGTGGTTGAGGACCTGTGCGATGGTCCAGGCGCCGCTGCGGTCCTGTATCTCCTCGCTCATGTCGCCAACCAGTAGGCCGAGGGTGTCCAGCGTCGCCTCACAACTTCCGATGAGGTCGCCGGGTTCGTCAAAGGCCACGCTGGCATTTTGATGGAGCCGACGGTGAGATTCGAACTCACGACCTGCCACTTACGAGGCGGCTGCTCTGCCAGCTGAGCTACGTCGGCGTGGACCCGACCCGCGGGCGCGTGTCCGGAAAGCTTAATTTACGGTTGACAGCCAGGCGGACGCGGCCTCGACGGTTTCGAAATGCTCGATCATGTTGCGTTTCGACCGTCCTTGGTTGTCGATGTTCTCGGCAATGGTCCGTCCAAGCGCGCTCTTGGGCATAACGATCGCCGTCCAGCGACGCCCTGCAGCCGCCGCGCGCGGCATCCAGTCTTCGACTAGCCACTTCTGGTCGTCATCGGATACGACTCTCCGATCTGTCGAGTCGATCAGGTTTCGAGAGGCGTGATTCTCGCGGAGCGCGAGAATGATCACTTCCTGCGCCGCCCTGTACTCAGTGCTGTTGGCCCAGGCCTTCCACTTGACGTAAACCCACGGACCATCGGCGTCCCAACGAACCAGGACGTACGGCGTGTCCAGATAGACTTTGCCGCCCTTAGAGGCCGGCTCCTGGTCGCTCATGTCGCGCGCTAATCATGGCCGGGACCGATGCTGGCGGTCACTCCAAGATCGCGCGCAGCTCCGGCTCTTGGCGAAGTCGGTCCAGGTCAGTGTCTTTGCGGACCCATTCCTTCAACGCCGGATTGAGCTTGAGGCTGCGCAGGATGTGGGGCATCGCGTTCGCGGCGCGACCCTGTCTCGCGCAATAGCAGGCGAGGCTGTACTCGCCGAAGGCACGGTTCCGCGGGTCCGTGAAGGCAGCCTCATGGCCCTCGAGCATCCACTTCTGAGCCTGTTTGGCCGCCGCCTCGTCGCCTTGCGCCAGGTGCCAGAAACCCAGGTGCTCGCCGAGGCCGGTGCCGTTCTTCAGGTCAGGCTCTGCCTCCATCCGAGGATAAGCCGGGGGGACCACCTGGGGGTTCCCTCTCATAAGGCGGGTCGAAGACCCGCCCTTCCGGGTACCATCGGACGCGATGAAGACGTTGGGTGTCGAGCGGCTGGCGGCGGGCGATTACGCACACGTGCGCCCGCTCCTTGTCGACCTGCACCTGGGTGAGCAGACCCACTACTCCGACCATCCGCAGCTGACCCGGGGCGAGGTGGAAGATCACCTGAGCACGGTGCCGTCCAGCTTCGCCGGCGAAAACGTCATCTACGCAGTCCGCGACGAAGCCGCCCAGATCATCGGTTTCTGCTGGATCGTCCTGTTCGACCCTGGGACCGGCCTCGAAGGGGAGGTGGCCGAGGTGTACGTCGCCTCCGAGCATCGCGGTCATGGGATTGGCGAGATGTTGATGGAGCAGGCCGTGCGCCTCTTTAAAGAGAGGCGCGTGACGCTCGGCTACGTCTGGACTAGAACGGACAACGAGGCAGCGGTCAGGTTGTACCGGTCCGCCGGCTTTGAGCCGAACCGGCAGCTCGTCCTCACCTGGTACCCGACCGAGCCAAACGACAAGTAACCACCGCTCCCTAAACTTGGGGCGGTGATCCAACCTCGGGGCGAACCGCGCCCGGACACTCGGCCCCGGCGCAGCCCATGGCGACCATTCCTCGTGGTGGTCGCAAGCGTGCTGGTGACCGCTCTGGTGGCGGCGGGTGTCACGCTGGGGATCCTGCGGCTCCATGAGCCGACCAATCCGCAACAGGTCAACCTCAGAGCGGGCGTCACGATATCCGAGGAGTCGGCGGTCATCCAGGTCGCGAAGAAGGCCAAGCCGGCAATTGTGAGTGTCGTGACACAGGACCAGCCGAGCAGCGGGCGCGGCTCCGGATACCTGGTCTCGTCGGACGGGTTCATCGTGACCGCGGTCAGCGTGATCGCGGGTGCGACCAAAATGACAGTCCTGGTCACCGGCGACTCGAATCTGCACGTTGCACGTCTCGTCGATTACGACTGCCAGACCGGTGTGGCTGTTCTTAAGATCGACCAGGTCAACGGGCTGCCGACGCTGGTGACCGCTGACCCGACCGCATTAGTGCCAGGCCAGGTTGTCGTTGCAGTTGGCGGCCCATTTGACGGAAGTGCTGTAACGCCTGCCTATGTCAGCTCGCTTCACCGCCCAACGACAGTGACCGACCCGGTGACGCAGCGCAGCGTGGAAATCAGCGACACCATTCAGACGAGCGCCGCGATGGGTGCCAGCACGGCGGGCGGTCCGCTGCTCAACGTTGGGGGCCAGGTCGTCGGCATCGCCATGCAGTCCCAGGGCTCGAATGCGCCCAACGGTTTCGGCCTCAATGTCGCCGACATAAGTGATGACGTGCAGCAGATCCTGTCGACCGGCCAGGTCGCTGTCTCTTCGCTTGGCGCCACGAGCACCGACTTGAGCCAGCAAGCCGCCGCCCTCGCCGGTCTGCCCGAGGGCAGCCAGCTGATATCCGTCGACAAGGGAGGGCCCGCAGCTCTTGCCGGTTTGCAGCCCGGCGACGTCATCACGCAGCTCGACGACGTCAAGCTCGATGCCGCGAATCCCCTTAGCCTCTTGCTGCGCTCTCGCTTCCGCCCCGACCAACGTGTCGCTGTCACCTACTCCCGAGCGGGTACCTCGACCCAGGTCCAGCTCACGCTTGCGGGCTTGCACCCGATCTGCGCATGAGCACGATCCCTGAGCAGGCCATTCGGGACATGATCGCCGAGGCGTTGACCTCGGCCGTTCGCGCACTCGGGGTCGATGGAGAATTGCCTGACCTGGAGCTGGGTCGCGCCAAGGGCCCTGACCGCGGCGACTATGCAAGCCCGGCTGGGCTCAAGCTCGCAAAGGTGCTCAAGCAAGCGCCGCCGGCGATCGCCGTGAGGCTCGCCGAGACCATCTCGATACCCCAAGGCGCCGCGACCGTGCAGGCGGTCGGCGGGTATGTGAACTTCCGGCTCACGCCCGAGTGGCTGCAGCGGCTGGTCGGGGCGGTGAGCACCAAGGGACCCGGCTACGGCGCGTCTTCGATAGGGGGAGGTGAGCGGCTGCAGGTCGAGTTCGCGAGCATCA
>PLYD01000248.1 GCA_003151665.1 Candidatus Dormiibacterota bacterium | reverse complement strand
CCGTCCGTGGCATACGAATGGGCGCCCGCACCTGCTCCGTACACCGGGCGGCACCGCCAATAAGCGTGGTTGTGCCGTGACTCGAAACCCGGTTTGGCCCAGTTCGATACCTCATACCTGGTGAAGCCGGCGCGTTCCAGCTCCTCGCACGCGGCATCGAGCTGGTCCCACTGGAGGTCGGTCTCGACCTCCGGCACCCGACCCTCGGCGCGCCGGCGCCACAACAAGGTTCCCTCTTCGAAGGTCAGGCAATAGGTCGAGATGTGATCCGGGCCGAGGGCGATTCCGCGCCTCAGGGTCTCCAGCCACGAGTCTCGACTCTGAAATGGGACCGCGTAGATCAGATCGATGCTCACGTTCGGCATTCCCATCGACCGCGCCAGGGCGAAGGCACGTGTCGCCTGCGCGGCATCGGTCCTTCTCTCCAGGACCGCCAGAGCGCGCGGTTCGAATCCCTGCACGCCGAGGCTCAGGCGATTGACGCCCCCATGGAGCCAGGCCTGCATCTTTGTCTCGTCGGTGCTCGCGGGATTCGCCTCGAGCGTCACCTCCGCATCAGGCGCGAGATCAAAGTTTGAGCGGACGAAGCGCAGCAGACTCGCGATTAGCTCGGCAGGAAGCAGGCTCGGTGTGCCGCCGCCGAGGTACACGGTTTCCAGGCCGGCGAAAGGAAATTGCGCTCGCGCTGCCGAGAGCTCACGCTCGAGAGCACCGACATAGTCAGGCATGAGCTTGTCCATCCCGGCATAGGCATTGAAGTCGCAGTAGCCGCACTTGTGCTTGCAGAACGGGAGGTGGATGTACAGGTGTTTGAAGGGGAGCGACGTCATATGCCCTTGGGAGCTCACGGCGTGGTCGTCTTCAGATCGGCCACCTCGGCATGGCTGAGCTCGATGAGTCGCTGGGGAGAGATCTCGAAGACCGAGTCGGGCCGCCCGGCCGCCGCCCACACCACGCCATGGCCGAGCAGGTCGCGGTCCATGAACACCGGGACGTCCGTGGCGTGCCCGAAGGGCGGAACGCCTCCGATCGAGTACCCGGTCGCATCGCGAGCTGTACCGGCATCGGCCTTTGCGACCGGTCCTCCGGTCACCGCCGCGAGCCGCCTTTCGTCCAGCCGGTTCGCGCCACTCACCAGCGCGACCACCGGTCTTCCAGCCGCCACGAACACGAGGGATTTCACGATCTGGCCCACCTCGCACCCGATCACGTTCGCGGCGTCGACAGCCGTGCGCGTGCCTGCCGGGAACTGCTTGACCGCGATACCGACCCCGGAATCTGACAGCCACGTTTCGAACCGGCTCATTTCTGATTCAGGATAGGGTTGAGGCAACTTGAGAGTCGTCGTCACCGGTGTCGCGGGCTTCATCGGATCCCATCTGAGCGAGCGCCTGCTGGCGGCCGGCCATGAGGTGGTCGGCATCGATTGCTTCACCGACTACTACGAAAGGGCGCGGAAAGAACAGAACCTGGACAAGTCCAGGAGCCACGATGGTTTCCACTTCAATGCAGCCGACCTTGTGGATGCCGACCTCGCTCGCATGCTCGACGGCGCCGACGTCGTCTACCACCTTGCCGGCCAGCCCGGCGTTCGACCCAGCTGGGGCAATCAGTTCGACCGTTACGTTCGCGACAACGTGATCGCCACCCAGCGTCTTCTCGAAGCCCTGAAGGACGCTCCTATCAAGCGCTTCGTGTTCGCCGGGAGCTCCTCGGTGTACGGCGATGCTGAGAGATTCCCAACCAAGGAGACCGCGCTGCCTCGACCGCTATCGCCCTACGGCGTGACCAAGCTCGCAGCCGAGCACCTGACGAACCTCTACACAAGGAACTTCGGCATCCCGGCGGTTTCGGTCAGGTACTTCACCGTATACGGCCCGCGCCAGCGACCCGACATGGCGTTCTCGCACTTCATGCAAGCGATGACGGCCGGGGACGACATCGAGGTGTTTGGCGATGGCGAGCAGACGCGGGAGTTCACCTACGTCTCTGATGCGGTCGACGGCACCATCAAGGCATCGACAGCTGATGTTGTCGGCCAGATTTTCAACCTCGGCGGTGGCAGCCGCGTGACCGTGAACAAGGTGCTCGCAATGCTGGAGGAGATCAGTGGACTCAGCATCCGGAGACAGAACCTGCCGGCAGCGCCGGGCGATCCGCGTCACACAGGGGCGTCTATCAACCTGGCTCGGGAGCGATTGGGCTGGGAGCCGCGGGTGTCCTTGGCGGAGGGCTTGGCCAAGCAATGGGAGTGGTTCCGGACGACGGAGCAGAGGCGCTAGGTCCGAACCACTCGAGCCTTATTCATCAAGCTTGAGCACCGCCATGAAAGCCTCTTGCGGGATCTCGATCGAGCCCACCCGCTTCATCCTCTTCTTGCCTTCCTTCTGCTTCTCCAGGAGCTTGCGCTTGCGCGTGATGTCGCCGCCGTAGCACTTGGCGAGCACATCTTTTCGCATCGCCGCGATGGTTTCGCGAGCGACTATCTTGCCGCCGATCGCCGCTTGAAGCGGGACGATGAACATCTGGCGCGGGATGATCGTCTTCAGCTTTTCGACCAGCTTGCGACCCTGGATCTGTGCCTTGCTCCGGTGCACGATAAGCGACAGCGCGTCCACCGGCTCGCCGGCAACGAGCACGTCGAGCTTCACGAGGTCACCTTCGCGGAAGCCGATCATCTCGTAGTCCATCGACGCGTATCCCTTGGACCTGGATTTGAGCTGGTCGTAGAAGTCATGGATGATCTCGCCCAGCGGCATCTCGTACTCGATGACGACCCTGTCTCCGGGCCTGTGCTCCAGATGCTTGTAGACCCCGCGCCGTTCCTGGCACAGTTCCATCATCGGGCCAACAAAGTTGGTGGGAACGATGATCGAGAGCTTCACGAACGGCTCGGCGATCGATTCGATCATCGTTGGGTCGGGCATCATCGCGGGATTGTCGACCTCGACGACCTTTCCGCTCTTCAGCGTCACCCGGTACTCCACCGTCGGGGCGGTGGTGATGAGGTCGAGCTCAAACTCGCGCTCGAGCCGTTCCTGAACGATCTCGAGGTGCAGAAGCCCGAGGAATCCGCAACGGAAGCCAAACCCCAGGGCCGCCGAGTTCTCCGGCTCGAATGACAGCGCGCCGTCATTGAGCTGCAGCTTCTCGAGGGCTTCCTTGAGGTCGCCGAACCGTTCGGAGTCGGTCGGAAAGAGGCCGGCGAAGACCATTGGCTTGACCTGCCGGTAGCCGGGTAGCGGGGTCGCCGCGCCGTTCTCTGCTGTGGTGATCGTGTCGCCGACCCTTGCATCGGTCACGTTCTTGATTGCCGCGGTGACGTAGCCCACCTCGCCGGCGGTCAGCTTCTCGGCGGGTTGAGGGCCAGGGGCGAACCACCCCACCTCATCCACCTCGTGGACCTTGTCTGTGTTCATCATCCGGATCTTGGTGCGAGGAATGATCTCGCCGTCGACGACGCGCACGTAAGTGATCACTCCGCGATACGTGTCGTAGTGCGAATCGAAGATGAGTGCGCGGAGCGGTGCTGCAGGGTCGCCGTGCGGCGGCGGCACCCTGGCAATTACCGCCTCCAGGATGTCCTGGGTGCCGATCCCCTGTTTGGCCGAGGCGAAGATGACCTGATCGCGGGGGATCCCGGTGACGTCCGCGATCTCCTCCGCGACCATCTCGGGCTGCGCCGCGTCGAGGTCGATCTTGTTGACGACCGGCACCAGGGTCAGGCCGGCTTCAACCGCCTGGTAGAGGTTGGCCAGCGTCTGTGCCTCGATGCCCTGCGCAGCGTCGACGACAAGGATCGCGCCCTCGCATGCGGCCAGCGACCGCGAGACTTCGTACGCAAAATCGACGTGGCCGGGCGTATCGATGAGGTTCAGCTCGTAGGTCTTTCCGTCGCGGGCGGGATAGGTCATGCGGACGGCCTGCAGCTTGATCGTGATGCCCCGTTCTCGCTCGAGGTCCATCGTGTCGAGGACCTGGTCCTGCATGTCGCGCTGGCTGATCGAGTTGGTGAACTCGAGGAGCCGGTCGGCAAGCGTCGACTTGCCGTGATCGATGTGGGCGATGATGCAGAAGTTCCGCACCAGCGCCTGCTTGACGGTCAACACGCCATGAATCGTAGGTGCCAGACCGGATTGACCGTGCCAAGATTGCCGGCACCATGATCACGGCGCTCGGTTTGCTCATCCTGCTTGCGGGCGGATTTCTGTACACCAAGGTTGTGGGCGACTTCCTCATCAGGCACGTGACCTCGCGATCGTTGGGCACCCTGGCACCGGGATACGCGGCTTCGCGCTCTGGCATCAGGGCCTACTCAAACGTCATTGCGTCGTTCGGCATCGTGGTCATCGGCCTTGGCGCCACCGATTGGGCGGGGAGCACCGGCGCGTTTGTTGCAGTCGTCGGGCTGGTTGCGTTCGTCGGGTTCTCAGCCGCTGCGATTGTCGGCGAGGTGAAGACCTACCGCGCGCTGAAACGCTAGACCGCGATCGGCGCGGGCTGGTCGAGTCGCTGGTGGGCGCCCAGGCTGAGCGGGCGGGCGAGTGCGGCCGAGCAAATCATCGAAGCCATCTCGGCGGCGTCCGCCGCCGTCGCGGAGCTCGCGCCTGACTGCAGAACGCGCAGACCGCGCGCAAGCCCGGGCCCACTGCGGAGCACGCCGGCCGCGGAATCCAGCGCGCGACGGACCTCAACCAGGCTGAGCTCACCTCGCCTCCACATGTGAGCTCGCGCGCTAGCGGACCCCGCAGTGGGCGCCGTCGCACTGGCCGCAGCCGCTGCGCGCCTTCCGAAGGTGGCTGCCTCGAGCAGCGAGTTGCTTGCCAGCCGGTTGGCACCGTGCACGCCGGTCCGTGCGCACTCGCCGGCAGCGAACAGGCCGGGGACCGACGCCCTCCCGTCTAGGTCGGTCGACACGCCACCCATCGTGTAGTGAGCCGCCGGCATTATCGGCACGGGCTCATGCAGCGGATCGATCCCCGCGTGGCGGCAGTTGCGCATGAAGTTTGGAAAGCTCACGCGCAGCAGCTCCAGATCCATGTGCGTCGCCGAGATGAACGCGGGGCCCCGATGCTTCGCCAGCGCCACTGCCACCTGGTCTCGCGGCAGAAGCTCGTCGATGAAACGCTCACCGGCTGCGTCGACCACATGAGCGCCCGCGCCGCGGAGGGCCTCCGTGATGAGGAATGGGTGGGGACCAGCAAAGACGGTCGGGTGGAACTGGACAAACTCCAGGTCGGCGACATGCGCTCCGGCACGCGCCGCTTCTAGGATGCCCTTCCCGTTGCTCAGACGGCTGTTGGTCGTGCGCTCGTACAGGCCGGCATACCCGCCGGTGGCGAGGATCGTTGCGCCGGCGTAAACGGTCAAGCCGCCGGAGAACTCCGCCCCCTCGCACACTCCGTCGCCAAGCAATGCATGCAGGCGCGCGGTGAAGCGGGTGATTCGTGGCTCGGGGTCGATCGCCGCGTGCACGAAGGCCATGAGCGTGTGACCACTCTGATCACCGCCGAGGTGAAGGACGCGAGCCATCGAGTGGGCCGCCTCGCGGGCAGCGCCACCGTCGAAACGCACGCCAAGGGACTCCAACCAATGGACCGTCTCCGGACCTGCCGAGGTCAGCATCGTCACCGCGTCCGGATCGCACAGCCCGGCGCCTGCAGCCAGGGTGTCGATGGCGTGTAGCCGAGGCGAGTCCTCCGGCAGCACAGCGGCGGCGATACCGCCCTGAGCTCGCTCGGATGAGGCGGGGCCAGCCGACACGAGCGCGACGCGTGCGCCCAGGCGCGCGGCCTCAAGCGCTGCGGCGGAACCCGCGAGCCCGTCGCCGATGACCAGGATGTCAGTGGCAACCTGACTGCGGAGATCGGAATTGATCACAGCTCCACCATCCGCTGAATGGCGCCCCGAGCGCGGTCGGCAACGTCCTCTGGCACCTTGACCTCGAACACGTCGTCGCGCAGCGAGATCAGCAGCTTCTCGAGCGTGATCTTCTTCATGTAGCGGCAGATGGCGCGCTCGCTCGCGGCGTAGAAACGACCCTGCGGCGCTTCCTTGGCCAGGCGATGCATGATCCCAAGCTCCGTCGCGACGACGAAGCTTCGGGTCGGGTACTGCTGAGCGTGCTTGACCATGCCCTCAGTGCTGAGGATGTGAGTTCTGTCTGCGTCGATGTCGCCGCTCGCCTTGAAGTACATGCACTGGCTGGCGCAACCACACTCGGGGTGAACGAGGAGGTCGGCGTCACCGTGCTCCGCGCGAGCCTTGTCGAGGTCGGCGGGCCTGATCCCCGCGTGCACGTGGCACTCGCCCGGCCAGACATGCATCTTCCGCCCCGTGACTTTCTCCAGGTAGGTGCCAAGGAACATGTCGGGCAGAAACAGAATCTCCCTGTCTTCGGGGATCGCGCGGATCACTCGCTCCGCGTTGCCTGAGGTGCAGCAGTAGTCGCTGAGTGCCTTGACCTCCGCTGTCGTGTTGACGTACGAAACCACTACAGCGTCGGGAAACTCCGCCTTCCATGCCGCCAGCTGCTCGGCGTTGATGGTCGCGGCGAGCGAGCAGCCCGCGGCGAGGTCTGGAATCAGGACGCGCTTCTTCGGGCTGAGGATGACAGCCGTCTCGGCCATGAAATGGACGCCGCAGAACACGATCAGGTCGGACGGCGTCGCGGCGGCCTGCCGTGACAGTCCCAGCGAATCGCCTACGTAATCGGCGACGTCCTGCACCTCGGGCACCTGGTAGTTGTGCGCGAGGATCACAGCGTTGCGCTTGCGTGCGAGCTCGCGGATTTCCACGCTCATGCCCGCGATGTCGCGCGGCACGTCGCGCCGGGAATACTCGGCGGCGTCAGCCTCGAGCGAGATCGTCTCTACCGCCATGTCCTCGTCACCTCCAGGCTCAGGTCCAGCGCCGGCGCCGAGTGCGTAAGCGCTCCAACCGAAATCCTGTCGACCCCGGCTCGCGCAGCTGCAACAGCTCCTTCCAAGGTCATGCCCCCTGATGCTTCCAACTTCGCGCGACCCGCGGTGATTTCAACTGCTTGCCGCATCAGCTCGGCCGTCATGTTGTCGAGCAGCACGATCTCTGCCCCAACGTCGAGCGCGTCGGCCAGCTGCTCGAGCGTGTCCACCTCAACCTCGACGGCCATCCCGACCTTGCGCGCGCGCCTGATCGCTTCGCGCACTCCGCCCGCGGCCGCGACGTGGTTGTCCTTGATGAGGATCGCGTCCCACAAACCGTCGCGGTGGTTGTGACCGCCCCCCGCGCGCACTGCAGCGCGTTCGAGCGTGCGCAGCCCGGGTGTCGTCTTGCGCGTGTCGAGCAACGTGACGTTTGGGTAGGGCGCTAACGCGTCCGCATACCGGCGCGTCATCGTCGCTATTCCTGAAAGGCGCTGCAGGAAATTGAGCGCGGTGCGCTCGCCGATGAGGATCGAGCTCAACGAGCCGCTGACCCTCGCCACCTCAACGCCGGCCGCGAGCCGGGCGCCATCGGCAAGGAGGGCCTCGTATTTGCTGGCCGGACGGATCATTTCGAACACGCCCGCGGCGGCGTCGCTGCCGCTCAGCACGCCCGGCTTGCGAGCGATCACCACCGCTTCGCCCATCAGATCGGCGTCGACGATCGAGCTGGTCGTCACATCGACGTTGCTNNCGGACGCTTCGCTCCTTGCCGGTCTGCTCGATCACGCCGCGGTCGACGACCCTGCGCCAGAAGTTGCCTCGATTGATCGACAGCCCAAGGACCGCCTCGTAGACGTGCTGGAGCTCCGAGATCGTGAACTCGGAAGGCAGCAGCTGGAATCCAACCGATGAGTAGCCGACCTTGCTCCGCAGGCGCCGCACCGCGTAGTCGACAACCTCGCGATGGTCGAACGCCAGCTCGACAGGCAACCGCCTCACCGGGTGCCAGTCCTGCTCAACCCCGTTCTTCTCGCCCGCGCACGCCTCAGCCGCTGCGACAGGCACGATCGCGATGTAGGCGACGGACAGCACGTCGCCGCGTGGATCGCGTCCAGGCACGACGACATGGCCGGCGCTATCCAGCTGCTGGGGCCGGTGAAAGGTCTTGAGCTGCTCGATCCAGCCGCCGTCGACCCCTGTGATGCCGACATGCAGGGCGCGCGCCTGTGAGTCGAGCGAGGAGCCGGGGCAGCGCAAGCCGCCGGGGAGCGCCCAGAAGCCCGGGTACGGTGGCTCGGTCCGCCGGCGAAGGAGCACGCTGAGCTCGCGACCCGCCAGCGTGAAGACGGCCAGGTCGACCGAGACCGGACAGCTCGAATCTATGAGGTCACGCGAGACCTTTTGCTCCACCATCCCATGCCCAATGTTATCTCATTTCGAAGCGACATGGCAAGCGGACTTATGGACGTGTCACCAGGGCAGTCGCCAGGGCCACCAGGGCCGCCGTATCGGCGCGCAAATTGCGCGGGCCCAGGGTGGCCTTTTGAGGAACCAGCGCCAGCTCTCGTTCCGACCAGCCCCCCTCGGGGCCGACCAGGAGCGTCAGGTTTTGGGGCTCGGGCATGTCGGCCAGCCGTACTGGGGCGGAGCGCGCGAGCATCACGGGGTTCTCGTTCATGTCGACTACGTCTTCGAGCAATGACGGCCCAAGGACGTCGGGGACGCCCAGCCTGCCGGCGAGCATCGCCGCCTCGCGGCAGATGGTCCGCCAACGTTCAGGCTTGGCACCGCGCGCCACACTGCGGTCGGCCTGGACGATGTGAAAGGCGTATGCGCCGGCCTCTGTGCATCGGGATAGGACGAGCTCGAGCGCGGGAGCAGGCAGGTGGGCGATGGCGATCACGATTCGTGCCAACGGCTCAGGGTCGTGCGCACGTTCGGAGACAACAGTTCCCTCGACCCGTTCCGCGGTGACTCGATCGAGACGCAGCGTGAGAATGAGTCCCGCCGGGTCGACCACCTCGATCTTCTCCCCCACCCGCGCCCGCAGCGAGCGAGCGAGATGGCGAGCGTCGTCGCCCAGGATTACCGCGCGCTCACCATCTCGCTGGACAAAAAAGGAAGGCAACCGTTACATCGCGTTGAAGGTTTCGTAGACCGCGATCTCGCCGCCGCTCTTGATGATGGGACAACCCTTCGCCAGCTTCGTCGCCTTGTCGAGCGAAGGGGCATCGATGATGCTGTAGCCGCTCGCGCGCTTGCCAATCGGCCCTTTCGCGGTGCTGCCGTCAGCTCTGATCTTGTTGACCGCCCCAGAAAACGGATTGCCACCATCCACCATCGACGGCCCGACTTTCGCGAACCATTTCTCCCACTGCTTCAAGACCCTAGCCTGCGCAGCCGGCGTCTCGGGCATTCCTCCGCCGTAATAGACGAGCAAGTACTTCACGCTTCCTCCTCCTTGTCGATAGTCCGCTGCGACAGATGCGCAGGGTGCCCACGCAGGCTACCTGTTGCGCGCGGCAGTGCTGAGATTTTCTTGCGCGGCGAACCGTATTGCAAGCGGAGCTCTGCGATCAGCGCCAGCGCGGCCGCGAGCCTGTCTCGATTTGCCGAATCGTTGAGCCAGCGGCTCGTGCCCGAAGGATGCGGCAGCGGAACGATGACAGGCCGCTCCCCAAACCGATTCCCGACGCGATCCTCGAGGGGGCCGGGACCAAGGAACCGATTGATAGCCATCTGGCCGACCGGGATCAGGACCTTTGGTTTGAGAATTCGCAGCTCGGCATCGAGCCAGTGGGCGCAGTTGGCGATGGCGGACGCGGGCGGCCGGAGATCGCCAGTGCCGGTCGCGTTCCGTCCCGGAAAGCAGCGCATCAGCGCCGCGATGTAGGTGAGGCTGCGGAACTCTTCAGCGCCGGCGAAGCCGGCGCGAAGCATCCAGCGGTCGAGCTCCTTGCCGGCGCGACCATCGAAAGGACGCCGTGACTCGCGTTCGGTGGGACCTGGTGCCTGGCCGACCAACATGAAAGGCGCACCCCATTGACCCGAGAAGGTCGGATTCGCCTCGGGGATGAGGCGGTCGCCGACGCACTTGTGGCAGGCGCGGCAGGCCGCTTGGTGCGCAAGCAGGGTGGCTAGACTCATGCCAGCTCGAAGTTAACAGGCAGGGTTGTCGAAACCGGAGCGAGTGCCTAGGTATCGGTAACATGCCTTGTCGATGACACCTCCCTCCACCGAGCAAGTACTCGGCGTGCTCTCCCACATCCAGGACCCAGACCTCGGCCGCGACGTCGTGAGCCTCGGGATGATCAAGGAGCTGGAGGTCAGCCCTCAGGGCAAGGTCAGCTTCACGTTCGAGCTGACGACGCCGGCGTGTCCCGTCCGCGACCGCTTCAAGTCGCAGGCGCAGGACCTGGTCGGAGACATCCCCGGCGTCACCACCGTTGAAGTCCGCATGACCGCCAACGTGCGGCCCGCTTTCATGCGACCCAAGCCCTCAGAGATCCTCCCCGGCGTCAAGCAGACAATCGCCGTCGCCTCAGGCAAGGGCGGCGTGGGCAAGTCCACAGTCGCCGTCAACCTCGCGGCCGCGCTGCGCAAAGCCGGCGCCGAGGTCGGCCTCCTGGACGCCGACATCTACGGTCCGTCGGTCCCGGCCATGATCGGGTCGCACGCAGTGCCCGAGCAGGTCAACGGGCGCCTGCAGCCGATCGATGCTCACG
>PLYD01000061.1 GCA_003151665.1 Candidatus Dormiibacterota bacterium | reverse complement strand
GGATCGCGAGCCTGACGCTGCCGCTCGAGTTGGTCTGTTGCTGAAGTGCCGGGACGACCTTGCCGCTCGCTTCTGCCAGCGCTTCGGTCATGCGCATCCAGTGGTTCAGCTGCTCGCCACGTCGCTCGACCGCCAAAACAGCCTCGCCATTGGTCGCCATGGCCCCGTCGGTGAGTTTGGCGATCTGAGCCGCCGCAGCCATCGAGCGCTCAGCGAGGCGGCGGACCTCGTCTGCAACCACCGCAAAGCCCCGGCCGGCTTCGCCTGCTCGCGCGGCTTCGATCGCGGCATTGAGCGCGAGCAGCGCAGTCTGGTCGGAGATGTCCTTAAGCAGCTCAAGGACCGTCTGGATCTCATCAACACGCCTCGCGTTGGCTTGCGTGCGGTCACTGGACGCTTGAAGGTCCGTATGGGCGAGCTGGATGTTGGCGCGGAGCTCCTCGGTCTTGGTGACCATGCCCGTGACAGACTCCTTGATCTCGGCGGAGCTGGCTGCGAGTGATTCGAGCTCGGCGGAAGAATTGGCGGCCGCGTTGCCCTGCTCGCTGCTGGCGACCGACAGTTGCTCTGCGGCAATCGACAGTCGGGCCGCTGCGTCGCGTGCGTCTCCCAGCATTCGCGGCCCCTCGCTGACGATGTTGTCGACCATCGCATTGAAGGTCTCTGCCAGGCGGCGGGTCTCTCCGCCGCCGCCCGGAATCGCACGGGCTCGCAGATCGCCGGATTGAAAGTCCGCGGCTGCGCTTGAGAGCGCCATCACCGGGCGCGCGGTGAGCCAGGTGGCAATCGCAAGCAACCCAACGAGGGCAGCCAGGGCGGCGATTCCAAGCCACGATGCCGTCAGCCCCGGGTAGAAAGCTGCGAGGACGAAGACCGGCAGAACCACAATGGTTGAGGCGCCAAACGCCCAGGCAAAGAAGCTTTGCCAAGGTCTGTTGCGGCGAGCTTCCGATCGCCGCGGCCTGGCGATTTTGAGCATCACGACCTCGGCTGGACGAGGCGCTGGGGCGGGAAGGCCTTTCCTAAGCTCCATTGTCAGCCTCTCCGCGGTGTTCCCAGCTGGAGTCGGCGAGCTCCGCCGCGAGCTCACCCTGCCGCGTGGCTGCAGACGCGATCTCTTGTGCAGTGATGGCCACCGATCGGCTGCCCTCTGCGATGCGCTCGATCGCCATGCCCACCTGATCGGTGGATGCGCGCTGCTGTTGATGCGCGGCTTGCATATGGCCTCCCGCCTTGGCCACTTCCGCCATTAGGCCCAGGCCACGTTCCATCTGCTTGATGCTCTTCTCGAGGGCCATCACGGTCTCGCTGCTCTGGGTCTGGGCGCCCTCGACGATGGTCGCGATCTGTGCGGCGGCGGCTTTGGAGCGTTCGGCCAGCCGCCTCACCTCGTCGGCGACAACCGCGAAACCCCGACCGGAGTCTCCAGCGCGAGCAGCTTCGATGGCCGCGTTGAGCGCGAGGAGGTTGGTCTGATCGGCGATGTCGTTGATGAGCTCGAGGATGCCTTCGATCTCGTTGACGCGACCAGCCAGGGCCATGGTGCGATCGCCGGAAGCTCTGAGGTCGGTTTGTGCAAGCTCGAGGCTGGTTCGAGCTTCGTCAGATTGCGCCGCAACCCGGTTCATGGTGTCGGCCATGGACACGGTGCTGCGCGCCAGCTCCTCCATGCTTGCGGATGTCGCTGTGGCAGCTGTCGTTTGTTCGAACGTGGCCGCCGCCAGCTCCTCGGCAGCACCTGAAAGTTTGGTCGAGGAGTCGGCTACCTCTCCTTGCAGACGCGACAGCACGCTGCTCAAGCGCTCCAGCATTCCGTTGAAGGCTGCGCCGAGCACCCGCATCTCATTGCCGCCGGTGAGACTCACCCGCGCGGTCAGATCGCCGGCTTCAACGCGCGCTGCGACTCGAGACAGCACGGTGATCGGACGGATCGTCAGCTTGGCAAGGAAGACGGCGAAAGCAACGACCAACAAGGTCCCGGCAAGGAGGATGACAAGCGTCAGGTGTCCCAAGGAATACGCAGGCGCCAGGCCCGCGGCCACGTCGGTGGACGCGACCACGACCAGGTCAGTGTTCTCGATCGGGGCGTATCCGGCGAACACATCGTCATTTCGATAGTCCGAGATGCGCGAGGAACCTGTGCCGGCGGTGAGCGCCTGGTTGACGACGCCGACTTCAGCCGGGGTGCTCAGCGCGCCCTTGGCAGCCAGCCCTTCATCGCTGGTGAGCGGACCCCAATCTGAGCTCAACACGAGGAGGTGGTCGCTGTTCGCTACATGGACCTCCTGATCAGCGGTGGGAGCACCCAGGAGTCCACTCAGCTTGGCGACCAGCATGTCGCCGACGACAGCGCCTTGCGAAGTGCCATTCGTGCCAACGACCGGCGCAGTGATTATCCAGGAGAGCCCGGTCGAGTCGCTGCTGATCGGATGCTCGGTGGCGATGTAAAGAGCCTGCCCGAACCAAGGCGCCGCACCGACATCCTTGAGGTCGGAATTGGGGGACGTTGAGGCCACCGCAGCGCCAGACGCATTGATGATGTAGATGGCGTCGAACGCTCCATCAGACACGTTTTCCAGGGGCGTGCCAATCGGCCCCTGGCGCCCGGCCGGCGCGGCCGCTTCACGCGCAAGCTGGGCGAGGTAAGCCTGTGACTCTGAGATCCACAGGAAGATCCGCTCGGCGGTGGCCGATGCGACGGCTGCGGTCTGAACCTTGGCTTCCGCAGCGCTCGACTGTAGCCCCTGGCCGTACATGAGGAAGCCAAGGATGGCCATCAGCGGCAACGAGACAAGCAGTGAGGCGGCCAGCACACGGCTGAAGAACGTGTCGGCGCGCCTCCCCGACCGCGGGCGCAGCACTGGGCCCATCGGTCGGACCGCTTTGACGCTGATGGGAATCACCGGAGCGAGCTGGAGTGCGTTTTTAT
>PLYD01000145.1 GCA_003151665.1 Candidatus Dormiibacterota bacterium | reverse complement strand
ATGCGTTACACCGAGGCGCGGCTCTCCGCCATAACAGGCGAGCTGATGGCCGACATCGAAAAGCAGACGGTCGACATGGTTCCGAACTACGACAACACCGAGGAGCAGCCCGACGTTCTGCCTTCGCGGATACCGAACCTGCTGCTCAACGGTGCCACCGGAATCGCGGTCGGCATGACGACCAACATCCCACCACACAACCTGCGCGAAATCACGAGTGGCGTGAAACACCTCATCGACAACCCCGAGGCAACGGGCGAGGATCTTCTCTCTTTCATCAAGGGCCCAGACTTTCCAACCGGCGGCAAGATCATGGGCACGGCCGGCATCAAGGCCGCGTATGCAACCGGGCACGGGCGAATCATCGTGCAGGCCCGCCACACCTTCGAGCAGGCGCCCAACGGGCGCGAGCGGATCATCATCGACGAGCTTCCTTACGCGGTCAACAAGGCGACGCTCGTTGCCAAGATCGCCGAGCTGGTGTCAGATCGAAAGCTAGAAGGCATCGCGGATCTGCGTGACGAGTCGGATCGCGATGGCATGCGCATCGTCATAGAGCTCAAGCGCGACGCTCGCACTTTCACTGTTCTCAACAACCTGTACAAGCACACAACGCTGCAAACGACGTTCGGTGTGATCATGCTCGCCATAGTCGGAGGGCGCCCGGTAGTTTTGAGCCTGAAGCAGGCTCTGCAACTTTTCATCGACCACCGTCGTGACGTCATCCTCCGGCGCACGCGTTTCGACCTGGATCGTGCGCAGGAGCGCGCGCACATCCTCGAGGGGCTGAAGATCTGCCTCGACCACCTNNGTCCTCGCGCTCACCCTTGGACGCCTGACCAGGCTCGAGCGCGGCAAGATCGATGCGGAGTACGAGGATGTCATCAAGACCATCGCGTACCTGGAGAGCATTCTGGCGAGCGACCAAAAGGTGCGGTTGCTCATCAAGGACGACATGGACGAGATCGCAAAGAAGTACGGGGATGACCGCCGTACCGAGATCACCGACCAGGAGGCGGCGGACCTCTCGGCCGAGGACCTCGTCCCGAAAGAGGATGTCGTCGTGACGCTCACCCATCGCGGGTATGTCAAGCGCCAGCCATTGCGCGTTTTCCGCGCGCAGAAGCGTGGCGGTGTCGGATTGAAGGGAGCCAAGCCGACGGCAGGAAGCGATGCGCCGAGCGGCAGTCGCGAGGAGGATTACGCGCTCCACCTGCTCATCACGCACACGCACGCGTCGATGCTCTTCTTCACGCAGAGCGGGCGGGTGTTTCAGCTCCGCGTTCATGAAATACCCGAGCGCGAGCGCCAGGCGAAGGGCGTGTCGGTCAACAACCTCATCGACATCGGAGGCAATGAGCGCATCACCGCCGTGTTCATCAGGCCCGAATCAGAGGCCGAGGCGCGCTACATGCTGATGGTCACCAAGAATGGATACATAAAGAAGACGGCGCTCGCCGAATACGCCAACGTGCGTCGGAACGGACTGATCGCGATCAACCTGCAGGAAGGCGATGAGTTGGATTGGGTGGCGCCGACGACAGGATCGGACGAAATTCTCATCGCCACGGCATTGGGCAAGGCGATTCGATTCAGTGAGACGGAGGTCCGCGCGATGGGCCGAGACACGCAGGGCGTCATCGGCATAAAGCTCGGAAAGGGTGACTCGGTGGTCGGCATGGCCACTGCGGTAACCGGCGGGGACCTGCTCGTCATCACCGAGCGGGGCTACGGCAAGAGGACTCCACTCAGCGAGTACCCGATGCACCACCGCGCCGGGCAGGGAGTCTTCACGCTCAAGATCACCGACCGGGTCGGCAAGCTGGTCGCGATGCGGGTGGTGAGTGATCCGGAAGAGGAGATCCTGGTCATCAGCGCGAGCGGCATGGTCCTGCGGACGCAGGTTGGGGCGATCTCTCAGATCGGCCGGCAGACCCAGGGCGTCATCGTCATGCGTATCCCCCCTGACGACCAGGTCGTGGCCATCGCTCCCGTGGCTGGAATCGAGGAGGGCGACCCCAAAGAGTGACGACGCTTGGCTGGGTCGGCGTCGGCCTGCTGGTCGCGGCCGGCGTGGCGATCGTCGTCGAGAGTGTCGTTGCGGTCTGGTGGGGAATGGCCGTCGCCAGGCGAGCGCTGACTCTTTCACAACGCCTCGAAACGGAACGGCGCCTGGTCGAGGCCGACCTCGAGAAGCTGCGCCTTGCTTTGGAAGAGACGAAGCGATTGTGGCGGCCGTATCGCATGATCCTCCGCTGGGTGCGGCACCCTCTGGTGATTGCGTTGCTGGGTTCTTACCGCCGCCGCTGGCTGTTGCGGTGACTGAGACAGCGGACGCCGCGGCGGCCCATCAAGCGGTCGAAGATGCCGTCGCGCGCGAGCGAGCCCGCATGGCGCGAGAGCTCCACGACAGCGTCGCCACCGACCTGGCAGGGGCGATCTCGTTGTTCAAGGCCTACGTCGAAGGGCACCCTGGCTCCGCCAAGAAAGGCCCGGCAGACGGGTCATTGCTCAACGTTCTGGAGATCCTGGAACGGATGCTGAAGCAGGTACGCGAGACCCTCGCCGAACTGCGGCCGCGGCCGATCGGCCCCGAAGGGCTGGTGGGCGACATCCGCCACCAGGCCGAGGAATTTGCCCGGCTGTACTCGATCCGTGTCGAGATCTCATCTAATGGGACCGAGGACTTGCTCAGCCCACAACAGCGCGAGGTGGTCTACCAGGTGGTCCGCGAAGCCCTGACGAACGTCCGCCGTCATTCCGGCTCCTCGATTTGCCGCGTCAGGATGGCTTTTGCAGCGCGACCGTTCCTGATCGAGATCGCGGACGAGGGGCAGGGATTCGGCTCGGGGCGCTCGGGTGGCTATGGGCTGGTCGGCATGCGCGANNTCCACCAGCGAAAGCTCCATGTCGTCGGTGGTCACCAGCTTGAGCTTGCGGGTAACGCCGTCCACGAGCGCCCGCGTTCGGTGGTCGTCGAAGCGAATGGCTCGTGCGATCTCGGCCTCGGACAGGCCGTGGCTGAGCAGCTGGGCAACTTCGCTTTCGATTTCGTTCAGCCTCGAGAGCGGACCACGCAGGGCGGCGACCATGGGAGCGAGGGTGGTCCCCAGGCTGCCCGCGTAGTGGACGTCCTCCTCGGAGTACCAGTGGTCGCGCCTGCAGCCAAGAATTAGTAGGCCGATCGGGCGGTGGCCCTCTTCGCCGACGGGTGCGTAGAGGATCGCGGGCCAGTCGAGCTCCCAGTCATAGCCATTCGAAGGATTCGGGTTTTCAATCACCGAGTTGACCACCACCGGTCGCTTTTCGTAAAGCGCGCGGCGCGATAGCGGCATCAGCGGGCGGCTCTGCATGAAGCGGCGCGAAACCTCGGACGCTGCGATCGGCTGGAGCCAGCCGCCACGAAGGTAGCCCAGGACCCAGCGGTCGTGGCAGAAGACTTCGAGGGCCAGTCCCAACCGCCGTCTGGCTTCTTGGAGGTCGGGGAGCTGGCCCATGAGTGGGAGGTTATGTGGCATCGGCGATCGAAGCCTCAGCACAACCTCAGCGTTTCCTCAACAAACGCTGAACCTGTTAGGTTGCCGGCGGGGATGGGGGCGTGACCGCCAGGTTGCTTGTCGTTGACGACGAGCCTCGCACGGCAGAGCTCACGGCAGAGCTGCTGCGGCGGGCCGGTTACATCGTGGATGTCGCGGGTAGCGGGACCGAGGCGCTTGAGCGGGTCCGCGCCAGCTCGCCGGACCTGATGCTTCTGGACTACGAGATGCCTGACATGGAGGCGCCTGAGGTCCTCGATCTATTGCGATCCGGCGCTGACCGGCTGGAGTTCCCGGTGATCATCCTCACCGGGGCGCGCCATGCGGCCGGCGATCAGGTCTTGGGGATCGAGCGTGGCGCGACCGACTACATACTCAAAGGCACCGACCGGCAGGTGCTGCTCGCGCGAATCCGCGGGGCTCTTCGTGACCAGGGAGGAGCGGGCGGTGTCACCGTTCGTGGGCGCTTGCGCGTCAATGCGGCCAAAGGGCAGGCCTGGCTCGGCGAGCGGGCGCTGAAGCTCGAGCGCAGGCCGCTGCTGATGCTCCAGCTGCTCGTGGGCCACGCGGACGAGGTGGTGACCCGGGCGGAGATCCTCGAGCGAGTCTGGGGCTCTAGCTACTCAGGATTCGAGCACAGCCTGGAGCAGGCCGCCCATGAGATCCGGAGCGCGCTCGGCGAGCCTGGCTGGATTGAGACGGTGCGTGGAATTGGCTACCGGTTCGTCACCAAAGCCTGAGCTGGCGGCGATGCTGCACCGCTTGCGCTCGACTCTGGCGCGCCTGAAGGCGGAGCTGGAGCTCGCCGAGGCGGATGGCACCACGCCGCCGATCGATAGGCTGCTCGCCGACCTCGATGAGGCATTCGCGCTGCTTGGCAAAGCGGAGGGGGCGAGCCAGGCGATCGGGCGTGTGCTGGTGGTCGACGATGACGGCCGTCTGGCGGAAATCACCGCTCGGGGGCTGCGCCGGATGGGTTTCGACGCCGACTCGAGCCGCCAGGTTCGTGAGCTGAGTGAAAGCGAGGTGCTCGTGTTCGACCTGGGACTGTTTCCGGGCCTGGACGTCGCGGCAAGGAAATTGGTGCACGCCGCGAAGCCAATCGTCGTTACCGGCGCTACCGACTCAGCTGGGCGGGCGCTGGCAGCGAGCCTTGATGCGAGCGATTACCTGGTCAAGCCGGTGGAGCTGGAGGAGCTGGCGGCGGCGATCAGGCGGCGAATGGCGAGCGCGTCAGCTGACGGGTAGCTCCGCCTGCCCGGAGGAAGTCCGCTCCACCGATTCGAGCATGAACCTCAACCCGATGCCGAGCGCGCGCTCGTCGACTGTGAAGCGGGGGTGATGGTGCGGAAAGTCGGACTCCAGGTCCTTGTTGCCCGAGCCGATCAGGGCAAAAGCCGTCGGCGCCACCTTGGCGTAGTAGGCGAAGTCCTCGCCGCCCATTTCCGGCGAGAGGGCGACCACGGAGCTCGATCCGACTGCCCCGGCCGCGGCCGGCAACAGGAAGTCGACCAGGGGGCCGTCGTTCGCGCACGCCGGGCTGCCCCAACCGTACTTGACCACAGCGGTGCCGCCGTGGGCACGCGCGTAGGTCTCGGCCATCGAAGTGAGGTCTGTCGCAATCTTGGCCCGAACTTTCTCGGACAGCGTGCGAACGGTTCCCGTCAAAGTTGCAGTGCCCGGGATGATGTTGGGCGCGCTGCCCGCGTGGAACGACCCGACGCTCACAACTGAAGGGTCCATCGGAGAGACACGCCGGCTGACGATGGTCTGCAGCTGGCCCACCAGGCCGGCGGCGATCATGAGAGGGTCAATCGCCTCGTGGGGATAGCCGCCATGTCCGCCCTTGCCCGTGACCGTGATTTCGAAGGTGTCCGCGGCGGCCATGATCGGGCCCTTGGTGAGGGAGATCAGGCCAGTCTCAATGCTGCTGATCAGGTGGAGGCCGATGACTGCGTCGACACCCTCGAGAGCACCGGTTTCGATGAGGTGCCGCGCGCCACTTTCGGTCACCTCCTCGGCCGGCTGAAAGAGCAGGCGCACCTCGCCGTGGATCTCGTCCCGGAGATCATTCAGAGTGCGAGCCAGGCCTAGCAGGATCGCGGTGTGCCCGTCGTGGCCACAGGCGTGCATCTTGCCGGCGGTGCGGGAGCGGAACTCGAACGTGTTTTGCTCCTCGATGGGCAAGGCGTCGAGGTCGCAGCGGTAAGCGACGATGGGTCCGGGATGCTTGCCGTGAACGTGAGCTACGAGCCCGGTCGGCATTGGCCGGTCGTAGGGAATGCCCCACTCCTCGAGCATCGCGGCCACGTATTTGGTGGTCTCGAATTCTTCGAAGCTCAGCTCGGGACGTTCATGCATGTACCGCCGCCAACCGATCAGGTCGGCTTCGGTTTCCTCATCGACGCGCTCGGACCAGTCCACCCACGAGAAGCGTAATCGCGAAGGGCCCTGGGTCGTCGGTCCCTAATCGACCTTTACGGGTCGCGACCCCTGTACCATCGCTGGCGTAATCGTTGGCTCGACGGCTGCCCCCAGCCAGATCGCGTCGAGCTTGTGGCTTGCGAAGGAGGGGTTGCAGTTGTCGCTCAGCAGCTCGTGCCGGTTGGCGCTGACCTCGCTTGTCGTCACTGCTGCCCTGGCTGCCTGCGGCAGCACGACAGCAGGGTCCCCGTCGCCGGTCGCTTCGACTTCGCCGGTGCTCCCCACGACGACTGCGGCACCGATCTCGTGCCCCACCGCCGCCACGGTCGGTACCGCCCTGGGCATTACGGTACCGGCCCCGGTCGGCGTCGCCGGCGGCGGCGCAACACAACTTCCGGCAGGTGCCACGGGCGAGGTATGCAATTACCATGCCCAGACCTTCAATGTGATCATCATTGTGCTGAGGAACATCAGCCCGTCCTTCATCGCGAAGTTCAGCAGCAATTTCCCGGTGGCATACACAAGTGTGAGCGGGGTGGGAGACCAGGCTCGGTCCTTCACGGCGCCCATTGGCGGCGGGAGGGACAACGAGGGGGTTGTGGCGACAAAGGGCTCGACTCTGGTGGCCATCGGCGCCACCGCCACACCAGCGTCCCTGACGCAGATCGAAGCCCTGGTCAGCCAGCTCCTGTAGTCCTCAGCCGCTCCGGTTGATCGTGAGTCGGGCCACCGTGACCGGCGTGCTCGACACCCTGGTAAAGCGAGGCCTGGTACGTCGGGAGCCGCATCCGACAGACCGGACGATGGTGCTGGTGCACCTTACAAAGGCAGGCTCACGTATGGCCGACAGAGTTCGCCGTACGGTGCATCGCGGGGAGGCGGAATGGATGGGCACGTTGAGCGAGCATGAACGTGCCCAGTTGACAGAGCTCTTGGGAAAGCTTCAGAGGCATCTGGCCTAGCTGCCCCTCGGGATCGTGCTCCGGCAGGAAGCGCACGTTGACGCTCTTGCTGCAGGTTTGTTAGGGTGACGTCGGTCTCCAGCGTCTGCAGCAGGCGAGAAGGAAACCGGGGGGGGAAGGCGTTGCGCACATATCGCTACATGACCCACGCCTTGGTGCTCGCGATAGCGGCAGCCATGTCCGGCTACGCGGTCGTCGACCGAACTTTCTCTCCGAACTTCCACGCAGGCGCCGTCACCGCTGCAGCCGCTGACGGCGGACTAGCGGGCGGCGACGTCTCGCTCGGCCGAGACAACGTCATCATCAAACCGCTATCGGTTCCAATGTCGGCGCTCGTGAGCCACGCTCCAATCGTGCACTTGGTGGCGCAGGGAGACACCCTTGAGAGCATCGCAGGACAGTTCAAACTCCCCTGGAGGGACATCGTCTGGTCAAATCCAGATCTGCGAATGCCGCTCATTGTCGGACGGCCGATCATGCTGCCGCCGGTGCCGGGTGTCGTGGTCGTCGTCAAGACGGGGGACACGCCGGCAAGCCTCGCTACCGCCTACGGCGTGGATGTCACCACCTTGCTCGGCTTCAATGGAATTCATGGCCCGCAGCTGACGCCCGGCTCGGTGCTTGTGATTCCGGTCGATCCCACCCCGGGTCCGAACTTGAGCACAGGCACGCCGGCTGACCCGGCTGACCCCGGCCAGTTCCTGTGCCCGATTGCCGGTGCCAAGATCATCCAGCCGTTCGGGCCGACGTCGTTCGCCTTAGAACCGCCTTTCGACGGTTATCCGCATTTCCACACCGGGCTCGATTTGCTGGCCGGTTACGGCACACCGATCGTCGCGGCTGCCGGTGGAAGGGTGACCGCAGCCAGTTACGCATTCGACTTCGGGATCCGGGTTGAGGTCACCGACAGTTTCGGCCTGGTCGAGATCTACGCCCACATGTCACAGGTGGCCGTGGCTGTTGGGCAGGAAGTTCAGCAGGGCGAGAAGGTGGGCTATGTCGGCAGTACAGGTCTTTCAATCGGCGCGCATCTGCACTTTCAACTCGAAGTCGGTGGCATGCCGACCGCTCCAGGTCCGTTGATCGGCTGTTAACCAGCCTGGAGATCAGTCAGCGAAGGGTGGAAGCACCACCGTAAATACGGCGCCTCGACGGTTCCCTTGGAACAACAACTCGCCTTGATGCCAGCGTCGTCGTGATTCCTATATGAAGACGGGGTACGTCCACGTGGCGTTCACGTCGTCGGCGACCGCGGGATAGCTTGAGGGATTGTAGGCAGCGGAGGACACAGCAGCTGAGGTCCTCGTTAAGACCGTTGGCGTTTAGCCGCGGCGGCGACGCGACATCCAGAAACCCGCTGCGGCTAGAACGACAACGATAAGGACGACGCCCGCAATGATCTTGTTTGGCGTGATGGCGGTCGAGATCAGAAACACATCAATACCTCCCGCCGTCCAGTGTAGTGCGCGGCTGAGGGCGGGCTCACGCCAGATCGGGCGGAAGACTAACCACAAATACAGCGCCGCGGCGGCCGCCTTGGTAGGTCAAGTCGCCTTGATGCCCGCGTCGTCGTGACTCCTATATGACGAGCCGGTGCGTCCATCAAGCGCTCAAGTCGTCGGCGCTGGGGCCTTGGTATCTGATCTCGACCGCCATCAGCCCTAACAAGATCATTGCGGGCGTCGTCCTCGCCGGGATGCGCGCCGCGCGATCGGTGTTGCTAACAACGGGAATGGCTGTCGAACGACTTCCAGATTTCCCAACTCCCGGGCGCCCGCAGCCCCGCGGGTGCCTTCCCAGCAAAGGGCCGAAAGTCGGCTGCCTGCTTTGTCGCCACGGGTGAGCACGGCGCGCCACCGCCGTAAGAGGATGGCTTTGGAGCCCTATAGCTCGATCAGGCCCATACGCGCGGCTGCGATCACGGCTTGCAGCTTGGAGTGGACCTGCAGCTTTTCGATCACATGGCGGACGTGCCACTCGACGGTATGGGGGGCGATGCCCAGACGCTGGGACATCGCGGTCGTGTCCAGGCCTTCGGCAAGCAGGTGCAGGATGTCGAGCTCCCGCGGCGTGAACTCCGCGAGCAGCTGCTCCCGCTCACGCTTCAGCGTCACCACGCCCCGCTGCCGGGCGATCGCGCGCGCGAATAGCTCGACTGGGATGAGCACCTCGCCCTTGGAGGCGCGGCGGACGGCCTCGATGATCTGATCCGCGGTTGCCTCCTTGGTCAGGTAGGCGGTGGCGCCGGCGTCGACCGCATCCAGGAGCGCGGTCTCAGATTCGTCGGCGCTGTGGAACACGATCGCGGCGTCGGCGTGCGCGTTCTGGAGCATGCGGGCGGCCTCCGGCCCGCTCACGTCGGGGAGCCGGAAGTCCATGAGCACGACGTCGGGTCGGTCGTGGGCGGCCGCCTCGAGGGCGGCTGCACCCGAGGCGGAGACCCCGGACACCGCCAGGTCGGGCTGCTCTTCGAGGACCCGGGCGATGGCAGAAGCCAGCAGCGGATGGTCCTGCACGATCAAGACGCGCACTCGGCGAGGAGCCGGCTCGCCATTGGCGGCGCGCTCCGGGTTGCTCACCGTCGCTACCCTCTACCGTCTAAGGCAACAGCGCATCCGCCGTCGTTAGCTTTACCACTACTTCCCCGGTCGAGGCCGTCACCGCCTTCTGCGCCCATTGCTCCATACAGACTCGTGGCGAGGCCGAAGTACCCATTTGGACAAACACCAACCCGCCGGCCGGGCTGACTTCCAGCGGCCAGCCCTGCCAGCCGAACTACATCAGGTGAGCGTTGAGCGTTAGCCGAGCCACCGTGACTGGCGTGCTCGAAACCCGGTGAGGCGAGGTCCAGGGCGCCGGTAAGCCGATCCGACGGACGGGCGACGCGCCTGATCGTCGAGCTGACGAACTGACGAACCAACTCGATCCGGCTCGAGTTGCTCAGCGAGTTCTGGCTAGTCCCGCTAGCTCTGACCCTGGATTCGGAATCTTCTCAATCAGTCGGCGAACGGCGGGAGAATGACCGTGAAGACGGCGCCGCGACGGGTACCTTCGAGGAAGAGTTCTCCTCGATGCCAGCGACGTCGTGATTCCTATATGAAGACGGGGTACGTCCACGTGGCGTTCAGGTCTTCGGCGACGGCGGGATAGCTTGAGGGATTGTAGGCAGCGGAGGACACAGCAGCTCAGGTCCTCCTTAAGACCGTTGGCGTTTAGCCGCGGCGGCGACGCGACATCCAGAAACCCGCTGCGGCTAGGACGACAACGAGAAGGACGACGCCCGCAATGATCTTGTTTGGGGTGATGGCGGTCGAGATCAAAAACATATCAATACCTCCCGCCGTCCTGTGTAGTGCGCGCTGAGGGCCGCGGGCTCACTCCAGATAGGGCGGAAGACTAACCACAAATACAGCGCCGTGGCGGCCGCCTTGGTAGGTCAAGTCGCCTTGATGCCGCGCACGACTGTTTGCTATATGAGGATGTGCCAGGTTCTTTCGCCGAGCCGGGGCTAGACAGCCCGGGGCGTGAGGATCAGGCTCAGGCCGGAGATCAGTCCTCCGCCCAAGAGCATCAGCGCGCCTACGATGCCTAAGCCGATGGACGCTGGGACTATATGTCCAACCAGTGCTGGATCCTCAACAACCGCTGGTACGATCGGTACTGCTAGGCATGCGTTTACACTTTCTCTGGGGAGTCGTTTGGGCATTGCCTGCGATAGTCGCCATCGCCGCCATCCCGTTCTATATGCGATTCCGGCGCCGCCGGCATCGTGACAATGGGCAATCCTGACCGTTAGGCGCTGCGTCGCAGGGTGGCTACTCTGAGTAGGGCGGAAGGGTCACAGTGAAGATCGCTCCGCGCCGGCTGCCCTGGTAAACCAAGTCGCCTTCATGCTCGCGCACGACTGTTTGCTATATGAGCTGCAGCGGAAGTCATGATCTGGTCAATCTCGAGCTAAGCTCGCGGTCGTGGCAACTGGCGATCGAGAGCGGTTGCAAGCGGACGAGATTGCGGGCCATGAAGCGTTTCATGGAAGCCGCCAACCAGCAGTCGTCCAATTGCGGATGAAACGAGCGAGTACCCGGGAGCGCGGCTTACCCTAAAGGGGACCGTGGGGCCTGAACTCCTGAGCCCGCCTGCCCGAGACGGAAGGCGATAGCCGTTTCTCCTTATCCATGGGAGCGACGTCAGCTGGGTCTCACGGGTGTCCTACTTGTCAGGCCGTCGTCGGCTCGGATGAGCCCACCAGCCTAGAAGCGGGCCTAGCTGTCAGCCTGAGAATGGCGGCAGAACGACCATAAAGACGGCGCCGCGGCGGTCACCTATATACAGGAGGTCGCCTTGATGCTCGCGAACGATGCCGTACGACATGAAAAGGCCAAGTCCGGTACCGCCCTCCTTTGTAGTGAAGTGAGGCTCGAACAGGTGGTGGCGATGCTCATCCGAGATACCTGGACCGTCGTCGGCGATGCTGAAGTAAGGTCGGCCATTGCGCCGGCCGGCGCTACCGGTCACGCGGCCGCCTGAAGGAGCCGCATCAATAGCGTTGTTCATCAGGTTCGTGATGACTTCGCGCATAAGGAGAGGGTCCGCGCGGACGCTGACATCTTCGGCGGACTCGCGGACCGCGAGTTGAATCTCTTTGTGACGGGCGCGTGGCCGCGCCATTCCGAGCGCGCGCGTCACGAGCTCATTCAGATCCACGGGCTCGGACGCGTAACTAACCCTTGGGGTGGCCCCCTGCGAGAGGCTGCGCAACACGGTCACCGCGTCAGTCGCGGCGGCGGTGGCAGTTTCAAGGCTCTCGCGGTCGACAGGATCGAGACGGTGGGGCTCGATCTCTTTCAAATAGCCAACGGCAGTAGCAACGTGATTGCGGAGATTATGAACGACACCCTCAACAGCACGACTGTGAAAGAGGTGACGATCAGCGTCGGACAACTCGGCCTCCAACCCACGTCTCACTCGTCTCCCCGCCATGGTGTCGGTCAGAGCAAGGGCCAGCACACAGACGATCGTCGCGAGTATGTAGCCGGTAAGAGAACCGTCAAGAACGTAACTGAGAAGAAGTGCGGCCAGTCCGAAGTAACCAAAGGCGGCGAAAAACGAACGCGTGAAGTTGTGCCGGATGATGCTCATCGGTGATTCACCCGTACCGATCCGCATTGCTGTTCCTACCAGTGCCATGTTTGCAACGCAGAACGTGATCACAGCCAAAGCGCGCGGCACCAACGCCAAGCTATGTCCGGGACCAAACTGATTCGCTATGACCGAGCCGACACAAGCCGCTGTCGCATTAATAGCAGCGTTTCCGAGCGTAACCCACGGGCCGCGCCGAAATTGTGAGAGGGATGTCACCAATCCGACAAGGCTTGCATCTAGCGGGTTCAGAAGAACTGTCGCGGCCGCGGTAGCAATTGCGTTGAGGCTAAGTCGACCGCGTTCAATGCGAACCTGGGGGATCGTCAGCAGGAAACTCGCTGTGATCAGGTACAACACTTCAAGTGCCTGATCCCGATGGACTAAGTCAAATCGCCAGGTGAGCGCGTTGATCGCGGCTAATACAATCGCGAGCACTAGGACGTACACGGCCGGCGTTACGGCTTTTCGGCGCATTTCCTTCTTGATAAGCTGGCTAGCATCTCAAAAGCTGTTCCGGCTGACCGAAAGGTATACCGGGTCCTCGTAGTGGACGACAGCATGCTGCCACGCGTGGCAGCGCGAACGATGCTTGGAACAGCGGCCGGTCTCCGATTGTGTGGAGAAGCCTCCTCTGGGCCTGATGCGCTTCTTGCCATGGCGACCCTGAGGGCTGATCTCGTGCTAATGGACGTACACATGCCAGGAATGGATGGACCAGCGACGACTAAGGCGCTCCTTGAGCAGTATCCGGATGCAAAAGTCATCGCCTGGACTGTATCCGAGTCAAGCGACGACCTATTGAGGATGATGCAAGCGGGTTGCTCAGGCTATGTCTTAAAAGACTCAGGTCCCACAGAACTTCAGCGCGCGCTCTGGGCCGCGCTGCGAAGCGAAAGCCCGGTTCCCCGCAAGATGATCCCGGATGTCCTTCGTCGAGTAGCTGAACGGACCCCGCTATCCCAAACGCCATCGGTGGCTCTCACATCCAGGGAAATGCAGGTGTTACGCGGCATCGCGAAGGGACTGACCACAAAGCGGCTCGCTCAGGAGCTCAGCCTGGCGGCCTCATCAGTTGAGGCTCACCTCCACAACATTTTTAGGAAACTGGATTCGACGAACCGTGGGGAAGCCGTGAGTACTGCGTTGAAGCTCGGCTTGATCACATTGGCGGATCTCTAGCCGGTAGTTAATTTCCATAGTCTCGGGCCATGGCTCTCCAGCGGCTTCGACGTGGAATTTGTGGATTCCTTATTTAAGCCGCCTGCCCAATGCTGGCTACAGCACATGACATGGAGTAGCGCAGCGAGTTGGGAAGGGAAATAAAGGGGAGAGGAGGATTTGACATGGTCCGTATGTTTAGGCGATTGATGAGAAGTGGACACCGGCCGCGAGTTGTCGGTGGTTGGCTCGTTTAGAAACAAATCGGCCCGCTTGATGCGGGCCTTTTTTTTTACGGCGAAATGAATCGCTTAAGGGGCCCGAGTTCAATTCGCGCGGTCTAAAATTCCAGCGTCTTGCCTCCCTTTAGTTCGTTATCTTGGTCAGCTCGAATTTACCTTGTGCTGATCATAGCTATCGGCGTAGGAATGGTGCCCCTTGGGTGGTACTTGCACCCCATCCAATCCTCGGCGGTGCCGACCCTTCTCTACCTAGCGATTGGGACCCAGATCGCAGCGTTGCGACCCATCCCGTGGCGCACCGGCACGCAGACGGTCGCGGATCCCCTCTTGGTTGCCACCGGACTCTTTAGTCCGGGCGCAGGCGTCGGAGTAGTAGCTTGGCTAATATTCGACGGCCGCGTGCCAGGCCGCTCGCTAACCTGGTGGGCATTTTTCTTTAATCGGGCGAACACCGCCATTGCGTACGTCCTTCCATCGCTGGTTGCCGCATCAATCGGCGATGGCATGTTGTGGTTGCCCCTCCGAACCGGTGTCTACGTCGTGTTGGCGGTCACCTTGAATTACGTGATAACTGCGCGTCTTTTCTCCTTGGTCAGAGGTACGTCATTTTGGACAACTCTGTTTGAGAACGTCGGGGTTCCCTCGCTTCTGGCAACTCTGGCGCTGAGCTTTGCTGGAGGAATTGTTTATCTCCTCCTCAAGACAGGTGGAGCGGTGGGGTACATCATGGCGCCCGGCTTGTTTGGATTTGTGCTGGCGGTCCGTGCGAGTATCGCTGATGTTCAGCGGCAAACGGAGCTCAAAGAGCAAACCCTTGACCTAGCCGCGCAGGCACTGGACGCTCGTGACCGCTACACGGAATCTCACTCGATTCGTGTAAGGGATTTGGCGGGGAGGCTGGGGGAGCATCTTGAACTTGGTGATCGAGAGTGCGAAATGATCCGCACAGCCGGGTCCCTGCACGACCTTGGCAAGATTGGTGTGCGGGACGACATTCTGAACAAACCTGGACCCTTAACTGAAGAGGAGTGGGAAATCATGAGGCGCCACCCGGACATCGGCGCGGAAATGATCGCCCAACACTCGGCATTAACTGAGGTCGCGCCTCTGGTGCGGCATCACCACGAACGCTGGGACGGCTCAGGCTACCCACAAGGTCTAAAGGGAGACTACATACCTTTCGGGGCACGAATCTTGTCGGTTGCTGACTCGTTCGACACGATCACAGGTCCTCGTCTCTACCGACAATCTCTCATGACTCCTATCGAAGGGGTCGAAGATATTAGTCGCCGCGCCGGCCACTGGTATGACCCCAACGTCGTGGACGCCCTTAGGGAGATACATGGTCTGAAGCCCTTGGAAGGGCTGGACCGACCAGAGGTGCCTCGCCGAATTACAAGTCTTGGCGTGCTTCGGGCGAATCCTTCATTCGCCAGCCTACTGACTGCAATAGGCGTCTCTTCAATCGGTGATCCCTTGACGCAAGTCGCCACTTTAGTGTCGATTTTTGTCGCGACCCGAGAGAATGCGATTGCCGTTGCTCTGGCTTTCATCGCCCAAGGCCTTGGAACCATCGTCATGAGCAGCGCGCTTGGCGGTGTTGCGGACAAACTTCCTCGGCGAACCTTAGTCGTGACACTCGAACTCACGCGAGCGGCGATTCTGGTAGCAACACCAACGCTGATGAACTTCGACTGGTGGTTGATTATCCCCGTACTCTTTGTGCTCGCCTCAATCAATGCTGTTGTTCAGCCGGCCCGGCAAGCGGCTATTCCAGGACTTGTCCCGCCTGGCCAGATTGGCAAAGCTAATGCAATCGTTGTAGCTACGAGCATGGTTGCAGGAGCGGCAGGGTTTGCGTTTGCAGGCGCAATTCTTGCTGCGCACGGCTCGACAACCGCTCTGTTTATCGCGGATGCTGCCACGTTTGTTCTTGCAGCTGTAATCGTCCTTGCAATTCCCTCGCTGGGTGGTGGCGCCGGGCGCGCGCCCCTGACAGGCGCCATTAAGCGAACATGGGCAATTGTTGCCGCAAGACAGCACTTGGTAGTGGGCACCCTTGCGGCGCTTCTCCTGCCGATGAGTTTCCCCGCGCTTATTGCACTCGCGTACCGGGCCACAAATACCGAGAGTGGTGGACAAATCTATTCTGTTCTCGAAGTCGTTCTTTCTATAGGCATATTTGTCGGATCAGTCGCCGTCGGCAGGTTAGGGGTAATTGGCAGCATGCGCACCGTTGGTGCGGGGCTTCTACTTACAGGCGCCTTTTCTCTAGTGATCGCTCTGAGGCCATCCTTGGTCTTGGTTGGTGTCGCTTTACTCTTGGCATCGATTGGAAATCCAATTTATGCGGTCGCTAATCAGACGGCACTCATGGTGGCTGGCGATGCCTCTAATCGAGGCAGCGTTATGGCAACTCGTTTCGGGTTTGTACAAACAGCGAGCATAGTCGGCACCGCTGTGGGGGGGTTGATCACGTCAATTTTCAGTCCGTTTGCGACCTACGGCGTGCTCGGTGTTGGCCTCCTTCTGCTAGCGATGTATGCGCTCGCAGCCGGGCGAAGCACAGTTAATCCGATCCATGGCGCCTCGTACGAAGAGGCTCAGGCGACGGCGGCAGCCGCGCGTCCTCCGGCCTCTTAAGTAGTGAGGAGGCTGCAATCGGATTGATAGACGGTGCAAGGACCTTCACCCTAAGGCGGGGCTGACGGTACACATCCTCGTCATACTGCCCTGATTACCGTGCGCTCGAGTACCCATTCCAAAGAGGTCGCTCACCACCCCATCGAGCCGGAAGAACCCACTCCCGTCGTAGTGGCCACCCTGCCCATGGATCCCAAGCGTCGCCGGCGCTACCTCCAGATCGGCTTTGGCATGGGTGCCCTTGTCGTCGCCATCGTCGTGCTCTATCTCCTCCGCGACTTCCTCGGCGCCATCGTCCTAGGGGGGGCCATCGCCTTCCTGATCCAGCCCGGGGTCGCACGCCTTGTCGCCCTGGGGATCCCACGCGTGGTGGCGATCTCGTTGATCTTCGTGGTCATCATCGCCGCCCTGGCCGGCCTGGTCTTGCTGGTCGTTCCCCTCGTCGTCAGTGAGGTCGGCTCCTTGCAGCGGCAGGCGCCTGGCCTCGCAGCTGAGGCTCAGGATCGGATCAACAGTCTCCAGGGCGCTGTCCAAGTGTTCGGCTTCAAGATCGACCTGACTGGCGCCACGGCATCGATCAGCTCCCACCTGCGCGAGTACCTGCTCGGCCAGTTTGGCAACGCAGTTGGCATCGGCCTGACCGCCCTGACAACGCTGCTGCAGCTCCTGCTCACCTTCATCGTGGCTTTCCTCCTGGCCCTTGACGCCGCCTCGTTTCGAAGGGTCCTCCGCCGCCTCGTGCCTAACGACTACCGGACCGACTTCGACCAGATCTGGCGTCGCATTCGCAAGATGCTCTACGCCTACATGCGCGGCCAGCTCATCATCGCTGCCCTGATTGGTGTGCTCAGCGGCATCGCATGCGCAGTGTTGGGTTTGCCTGACGCCATCGCCCTTGGCCTGGTTGCCGGAATCACCGCCTTGATCCCCTACCTCGGACCATTCATCGGAGCCGTCCCCGCGATCCTCGTGGGCCTGGCCTCGAGTCCCTTCAAGGCACTTGTGGTAGCAGCTGTCTATTTCCTTATCTCGAACGTGATCTTGAACTTCGTGTATCCGAAGATCGTGGGCGACGCCGTGCGGTTGCCGCCGCTACTGGTGATCATCGCCTTCATCGCGGGCTTCAGCTGGGCCGGCATTCTCGGCATGTTTGTCGCCGTGCCCCTTGCGGCGACACTGAGAATCCTGTTCGACCACATCTACCCGCGTCTTTACGAGAAGCCAGTTTGAAAATAGCGATCCTGTCGGACATCCACGCCAACTGGCAGGCGCTGGAAGCGGTGATGCGCGACTGCCCAAAGGTCGACGAAACGCTCTGTCTGGGCGATGTGGTCGGTTACGGAGGGGACCCAAAGAAGTGCGTCGACGAGGTGACCAACAATGGTTGGCTCACGCTGGTCGGCAACCACGACCGCGCGTGCACCGATCCAGAGATTCTCGAGTGGTTCAACGATGACGCGGCGACAGTGGTCAGGTGGACCATCGATGTCCTCGGAGATGATCGGCTCGACTGGCTTCGAAAGCTCCCCGACAGCAGCGTCAAGAACGATGTCCTCCTAGTCCATGCCAGCCCACGCGACCACATCTACGAGTACGTGCTGGACACCGCAGTCGCCGCCGCCAACCTCGACCTCCTCAACGGCGGCATCTGCTTCCACGGTCACACGCACGTGCCTGGAATCTTCGGTTTGGTTGGCGGCCAGGTGACACATGAGTATCGCGTCGATACCTTCGAGCTTCGCGGCCCCTCGTTGATCAACCCCGGCAGCGTCGGTCAGCCGCGAGATGGCATCCCCTTGGCAAGCTATGGGGTGTGGGACGTCGACGCGTGGACCTTCGAGTTCAGGCGGATCAAGTACGACATCAAGGGCGCGCAGAGGGCGATCACCAAGGCCCAACTTCCAGAACGCTTCGCGCTGCGATTAGAAACAGGCCGATGACAAGCCTGCGGGCTCGCAGGTGGACAAGCCTGGCATTTGCCGGCGCTGCGGGCGCCGGCCTCGGTTCCTTCCTTTTCTGGACTGGGTACTGGTTCACCGTTGTGAGCGGCAATCTCAAGGGCCCTGACTTTTTCTCGTTCTACTCAGGCGCAAGGCTCTTTGTCACTCGCGGCGGGTCGGCGGTTTACGACCTTGTACTACAGCGCGAAATCCAGATTCAGGTGACCTCCCAGCCGCCCGACCGATTCATTGTCCTTCCCTATTTCCACCCGCCCTTCTACACGCTGCTGATCGCGCCGCTTGGATACCTGACCTACCGGCAGGCCTACATCGCGATGGCCATCTTCAACGTGATCCTTGCAGCGGCTCTCATTGTTCTGCTCGTTCGCAGCAGCCTCAGCATCCACGGCCGCGCCGCAGTCGTTGCTGTGGCGCTGATCGCAGGCTTCTTCCCACTCTTTGTGACCATCCTGCAGGGCCAGTCGGACCTTGTCGTCCTCGTCCCGCTGGCCGCCGCGTACGTAGCGTGGGCTCGGGGCCGGCTTGGGTGGGCAGGCATCTTTACCGCCCTGGCCCTTTCCAAGCCGCAGCTCCTGTTGCTCCTCCCGGTCCTTTTCTTGGCCCGCCGAGCTTGGCGGGCGTTGGCCGGTTTCGCCGTCGTCCTGCTTGCGCTTGGGGCAATCTCGGTGGCGGGACTTGGCTTCGGGCCGGTGGTCGACTACCTCAAAGCGCTCGGGGCGTGGGCGATCAGCGGTTCCCTTCCGACCAACGGTCAGCTGGCCTACACGGATCCAGCCGTGTACTCGCTAAAGAACATCCTGCAGGTGCTCCCAGGCGGGACGCCTACCGCGTTGGTGATCCTCCTGTTTTTGCTGGCGCTGGCGGCCCTTTCGTTGAGCTGGCGTCCTCACAAGCCGCGGCTCGACTTCGCCCTTGCGATTGCCGCTTCACTGGTGTTGAGCCCGCATCAGAATGTGCACGACCTCGCGCTTCTCGTCATTCCGGGGTTCGCCCTCGCTGACCTCGCACTGGCAGGCGAGCTCCGGTGGCCGCGAGCCGCTGCCGCCGTGCTGGCAGTCTCGTACGCCGCCGTGAACCTGACCCTCACCTTCAGCCTTTGGTCGGCGGCGCTCGGAGCCATCGCGATCGCGGTCTACCTCACTTTGGAGAGGCTGGCGGTGCGGCCCGATCCCATTCCGCTCGACGAGTTCAAGGAGAGTGGGCCGCGGCCCCATCGAGTCATCGTGCTGCCGGCGTACAAGGCCGCCAAGACCTTGAAAGAGGTGGTGGGTGAGATCCCAGCCGGGCATGCGGACAGGATCCTGCTCGTTGACGATGCGAGCTCAGACGCGACAGTCAGCGTCGCCACCGCACTCAGCCTCGATGTGATCCGCCACAAGGAGAACCTCGGCTATGGCGGGAACCAGAAGACGTGCTACCGGCACGCGCTCCAGATGGGCGCCGACGTTGTAGTGATGCTCCACCCCGACGGCCAGTACGATCCCGCGATCATTCCCAACCTCTGCCGGGTCATCGAGGAGGGGGAAGCCGACATCGTGCTTGGATCGCGCTGGCTCGGCCTGGATCCTGCGAAGGCCGGGATGCCGTGGTGGAAGATGCTGGGCAACCGGTTCCTGACGGGTGTCGAAAACCGCGTGCTCGGACTTCACCTGTCCGAATACCACACCGGTTACCGCGCCTACTCGCGCCGATTCCTCGAGGCGATTCCTTTCCTTGAGAACAGCAACGACTTCGTCTTCGACACGCAGGTGCTGATCCAGGCGGCAACCTTCGGGTTCAAGATCGGTGAAGTGCCGGCGATTGGGAAATACCACGAGGATGCGAGCTCAGTGAACTTCCAGACGTCGGCCGTATACGGCCTTCAGACGTTGGCGATGCTGGTTCGGTACATAGTCCACCGCGCCGGGTTCCAGAGCAGGTGGCTTACGCCATCGTCAGATTCCGACAAAGAGGCGCTTTCGGTAGGCAAGGTAGCCCACCACGGCCACGTTCAGTAGCAGCGCTCCGACCTTGAAGAGCGTCACCTTGTTGATCACCTCGTACGCCTCGAAGGGGATCAGCAGTCCGGTCGCGATCACAGTCAGGTACTCAGCCCAGCGGCGCCGCATGGCCAGCCCGACGCCCTCGGTGCCCTCGAGCAACGCGTAGACGATCGCTCCGATGGCGAGCAGGGTGGTGTGGCTGAAATTGCCGATGTATAAGACCACCTTCAGGAGCAGGCCGACGATGAGGCTGTTGCCGGCCGCGAGGTTCAGCTGGTCCTGGGCGTAATCAGCCCAGCTGGTCAGCATGCCGGTCTCGCCCGCCACGAGCAGCCCGATCGCCAGGGCGATGAGCACAGCGGCCTTGATGATCCGCTCGACGATGATGACCTTGATGAAGGCGTCGTGCTCGCCTCCCATACGGCCGAGCTCAGCCCACAGGCGGGCGAAGTAATGGGGACGAGCTGAGGTGCTGTGCGGGTTGGCTGGGGTCAGACCGTGTGCTCGCGGTGCTCGCGGAACAGCATCACCCGGCAGGTCGCGTTCTTCAACACATACGGGACCGTCTTGCCCAGGTTGAACTCCCCGAATCTCCGCTTGTATGGCAGTCCCATCACTATCAAATCCGCGCCCCACTCCACGGCCTCATCCACGATCGCCGGCCCCGTATCCCGGGCCTGAACCAGCTCCGTCTCGACCAGGAGGTTGGTCTCCGCCGCCAGCTGTTCCACCTCTTCGAGGATCTTTTCGCCTCGCTCCACCACCTCATCCATCACGGCCCCCAGTGGCAGCGAGCGATTGACCTCGATGATGTGCACTCCGTAGAGCCGTCCTCCCTGGGGATCGGTCACCCGGCAGGCAAGGCGGACGGTTTCGGGGTCGATGCCCTGGCCGCCCACTGCGACCAGCACCTTCTTCGACATCGGCGAGTGCGAGTGGTCGGCCATCAGTGCTGGGGACCCTGGCGCACACGCCTGACCAAGACGTAGAGCCCAAAGCTCCACGAGATCAGCACAGTGGCCCCGGCGATGGCCTGGGCGGCAGGATCCAGCCCTCGATGGCCGGCCAGGTACACCACAACCCAGACTCCAATGCCGAGCGCCATGACGCCCATGAACGTGAATGGGAAGCGCAAGCGCCCAAATCCTAACAAGTGCTGAGCCTGCACCAGCCCTTTCGGGAGCGAGGCGGTGCCTCCCTATAATCAAGCGCCTTGAAGCTCCTCATTGTTGGCTGCGGTCGGGTCGGCTCGCAGCTTGCGGCCGATATGGACAAGGCAGGCCATGAGGTCGTGATCATCGACCGGGATCCCAACCAGTTCTCTCGCGCTGCCTCGCGTGGCGTGCTGACCAACGATTTCAAGGGCAACCAGGTCGTCGGCAACGGCACGGACGCGGACGTCCTGCGAAGGGCCGGCATCGAGGACGCTGACGGCTTTGTCGCCGTTACCGAGGGCGATAACCGCAACATCATGGCTTCGCAAGTGGCCAAGCACATCTTCAAGGTGCCGCGCGTCGTCGCGCGCATCTACGACCCCGAGCGTGCGGAGGCCTACGAGAAGCTTGGGCTACACACGATCTGCCCGACCATTGACGGCGCCAAGGCGATTGAGAAAACGCTGTTGGAGAAGAAGTAGCGCAATGTACGTGATCGTCGTTGGTGGCGGGACAGTGGGCTACTACATGTCGCGCGACCTCCTGGAGCGCGGGCACGAGGTGACGCTCATCGAAAGGGATTCGCGCAGGGCTGACTGGCTTGAGACCCAACTGGGCAGCATCGTCATGAGGGGCGACGGCTGCGAGGTCA
>PLYD01000251.1 GCA_003151665.1 Candidatus Dormiibacterota bacterium | reverse complement strand
GGTATCGGTCGCTAGAGGTGCCGGGTAACCGGCATCCCAGACAGATGGTCACCGTCCCGCAAGGGACACAGAACCCGGCTTACAGTCCGCCCTCGACCCACCAGCCCCGGTTGTAAATACGAAAAGAGCCCCCGGCCGTAAGACCGAGGGCTCTCCAGTACGCATCTAGTACGCAGCTCGACTAATTCTTGTCCAATACGCCGAACTTACTGTCCGCTCTCCGAAGGCCGGTCAGGGCCTCGTTCAGGATGTTGCGGGTTTGCTCGTCGGCGTCCGATCACGGGTGACCGTAGGAGTCCGCACTCTTGTGGCGCGCTACCTGGCCGCCGACGGCGGCCCGTACAACATGGGCAACGCGATTTCGCCCGCGCCTAACGGATCGACCCGGGCTGGCTCGACCGGATGTACTACTGGACCACCTACGCGTAAAGGCGCAGCCCTCAGTTGGGGCAGTTGGAGGGCCCCTCGATCCAGTACCCGCCGACGTCGATCTGCGTGGTGTGAGGGAACCCGAGCACGCTGTAGTCGACGGTGAGGGCCTTGATGCTCTCGATGCGTTCCGAGCCGCGATTGAGCTGGCAGTTCGTCATCAGCACGTGGACGGCCACGTAGGTCGTGGCGCCTGGAGCGACGGTTACGGGTCGGAAGCCGCTGGCGGACCAGGTCGCCTGGCTGTTCAGGTCGCAGCACTTCTCAGGCGCCGACATGACCGCAACTCGCGGGTCCTTCACCTGGAGCAGGCTTCCCAAGAGATCCGAGGGCTCGATGCCGGTGACGGTCAGCGGCACCTGGCCGTCGTTGGTGAGCGACTGCACCAGCACGGCGCTCGCGCCGATCATGGGGGTGTAGATGCCACGGGGTGTCGATTCACCGAACGAGAGCTGCTGGACAACCGCCGGGTCGGTAACGGCCGCCTGGCCTGGCGCGGGCAGAAACGCACCGTCCGGGCCGGCGGCCAGCGGCTCGCTGCGCACGGCGACCAGCCCGTAACCGGCCACGAGCACCGCAGTCGCGAACAACGCCAGGCGGATGCCCAGCGGTAGCTGACCCCAGTCGGATCTGGCCTTGGCAACCATCGTCCGCCCCGATTCTAGGCGCCCTGCGGTTCGAGTCAACGGTGAGTTCTACGGGTGGACTGGCGGGCCGACGACCTCGATCTCGGCGTGCCGTTGGGTGTCGTCTCATGTTCGAGCGGGCGGTTTCGAATTGGCCAAGAGAAAACCCGGCTTACAGTCCGCCCTCGACCCACCAAGCCCGGTTTTGAATACAAAGGAGCCGCCGACCGCGAGGCCGAGGGCTCGAAAGATACGCATTTAGTACGCAGATCGGCTAGGTCTTGTCCAGTAAGCCGAGCTTGTGGCCGAGCCTTGCCTGCGCGAGCTTAACGTTGGCTCCGTTGCGGATCAGCAGGCTGGAGTAGAGGTGGCGGAGGTCGTGGAGGGTGATCTCGTCCGAGAGCCCAACCGCACGCGTCGCATTCCTGAACCGTCCGACCTTGTTGGCGCTGCCGTAAACCTGGTTCAAGTCAAGCGCCTTCCCATCCGGGCGTCGTGAAGATCAGCCCGGTGTTACCCGTCGGGTTCGGCCGGTTTCGGACACGGAACCGTCCAAGTGCTCCGCTATGCGACGCAAATTAAACGCTTTCCGGATATCTTGGCGGGCGTGCAACCGGCCGAGGCCCGCTCTCCGCTGCCGGCAATCGGAGTGGCGCTGTTTGGGGTCCTAGCGGTGGCCGGCGCCACATCCCGCGAGTGGCACCTACTGCACCGGCCTGGTGATTGGGGAGCCGTGTTCAGCGGCCCCGGCGACTTCGCACCGGCGAACATCGTCACCGCCCTCGTCCACGGTGCCTCGGTTGCGACCGCGTACGCGCACAGCGGCCAGCCGTATCCGCTGCCATACCTTCTCGCCTTCGCACCGTTCGGATTGTTGGACGACCCTTGAATACGTCCCGCGGTGACGCTCTTCTGCCTTTGTTTTTTCCTGGTCTCGATGTGGCTTTTGGGGGGCGGGTGGCGGAATCCCGGATTCCTGCCGGCGCTCCTCTCGGTTCCACTGTTCGCGGATCTGCTCACCGCCCACGCCACCTCGCAGTTCGGGCTGATGGGCCTCTGCCTGTCGGCGTGGGCCCATCCACGGCGCCGTTGGGTCCTGATGGGAGTCGGGATGGCGATCGCGCTGATCCGGCCGCCGAACGCGCTGCCGCTGCTGGCGGTCCTGATCTACAGCAGCTGGGGTGAATGGCGCGGTCTGATCAAGGCCGCCATCGCCGGTGCCGGCGTGATGCTTCCCTTCGTGGCGCTGGCATTCTGGCTGGACCCAACCTGGCTCCCTGAATACAGCAGCAATGTCGGCCAAACCGACTACGCCGGCGTGCCACTGGTTGCGATCCACCTCGGTGGCACCTGGGGCCTGGTTCTGCTGCAGCTCACGACCGTCGTTGTCGCCCTCTACCTGGCGCGACGACGCAGAGGGCAACCGCTAGACCCGGACCTGGCAGCCTACGTGATCGCTATCGGCGTGGTGTCGTCGAAACTGGCCGGTCCCTACTCCGGGATCTTCGCGCTGCCCGCGCTCGCGCGCCTCGGCCTTCGACCCAAGCTCGCATGGACCCCCTGGATGGCATCCGGAGCCGCCTGGCTGCTCGAGCTCACATTCTTACCGGGAATGCTGAACGGCGACCTCGGGCCGCCGATCTGGGAAAGCGTGATCGCGTACTGGTTTGTCTTCGCGGCCTGGCCTCTTGGGGTGGCCGCGATGAGTTGGATTGATCAGACCACTCAATTAATTCCCCCTGAGGCGATCGTGCGAGATGTGGAGGCCCACTTTGAAGACCGCCCTCATCCCTGATCAGGCGGCGTCCGAGCCCGCGCCGAAGCCAGCCGCGCGTTGGCGCATCGACTAGCGATCTAACCTCAGCCTTGGCGATGGCGAGAGTTAGCAATCCCGCCGCGGCTCCCTCACCGATGGTCAACCACACGTCGATCGTGATTGGGAGGCCCCCTTGAGTGGGAACCACCTTGGTCAGGTCCGCGTCGATGGCTTACGCGCCGTTCTCGGCCCACAACCTTCAGTTCGAATTCACCAGCTCGGTGAGAACATGCCTGGCGCAACCTGCGCGCAGGCGTCGGAAGACATCGCGACCGGCCCGTTGCAAAATAGTCGGCCCATGACCCAGCCGCCCCAGGCGCCGGCCGTCTTCACCCGCGAAGAGCTGCGAATCATCCAGCGACAGCGCACCCCTGAACAGGTCCAGCAGTTCCTGCGCAGGCTGCCCTACAACTGGGAGCTGCACGGGGACACCCTCCGATCCTTTCGCCAAGTCGTCCGCCACAAGACCGCGCACTGTTTGGAGGCCGCGCTCGTCGCTGCCGTGATTTTGGAGCAGCACGGCTACCCCCCGCTTGTGGTCAGCTTCGAGTCCAAAGATGGGGTGGATCATGTGATCTTTGTGTTTCGCAACGGAGGTCGGTGGGGCGCGGTGGCCCGGTCCCGGGATGCGGGCCTGCATGGCCGCAAGCCGGTGTTCCGCAGCATTCGCGATCTGGTGTGGAGCTACTTCGATCCATACGTCGACTTCACCGGCCGCATCACTGGCTACCAGCTAGTGGATCTGCGCGCCCTGGGCAAGTACGACTGGCGCCTGGCGCTCACTAACATGTGGAAGGTCGAGAAGTATCTCCTCAAGATTCCGCACCGCAGACTGCGGTCGTCGAATCGCAGCTACCTACGCTTGCTCGCGCGGTTTCGCGCATACCGTGAGCGACACCCCCGCGGCCCGGTCGTGGAGATCTACCGCGACCGTCAACACTGGATGTAGCTGGCTGGAACACCGGCGCACGCGCCAGTCACCAAACTAATGGAACGATCCGTTTGCGTCCGCCGGCATAGGTCGTGTATGCGCCACCTAGAGCCGCTGACAAGGCCGCCTCCTCGACATGGATGCGATAGATAAAGCCAGCAAGAGGAAGGAGTATCAAAGCGGCCAGGCTCAGCCAGTTGCCGAGGCTCAGGCCAATCCCACCGAGGATCAACAGGATCCCGGCATAGCTCGGATGACGCAGCAATCGGTATGGGCCAGTTGTGATGACGGGTTGGTTGGCGCTGGTCATCACTGTGAAAGTGAAGTAGCGCCCCAACGTGCGGAAGCTCCACCATCGGAGCGCGATTCCGGCCCAAATGACGGCAAGACTTATGCCGAAGATGGCGGCGTTGTATGGATGGGCGGTGGCGCTCACCTTGTCCGTCCACGCGGCGAGGAGCACGCCAGCCACTGCGCACAGACGCACGATGATGAGGCTGCCTCGATCCTTGTTTGTCGCTTCAATCCGACGATTAAGCGCCTGCCGGATCTCGATGACGGCCCAGATCCCCAGGGTGCAGAGGAGGATGGCCTTCACGACGGGA
>PLYD01000114.1 GCA_003151665.1 Candidatus Dormiibacterota bacterium | reverse complement strand
GCAGAGGTACGTGGAGTGCACTCGGCTCACGTCCGAAACTGACGAGTGTCAGGCGGCCTCTGGGATGCATGCCAATTCGATCCTACGTGTACTCAGTCTGGAGGTGCCCATGGAGCGTTCCCTTAAAGCCATTGCCGATCGCTTGAGAGAACGGATCGCCGTACGGCGGCATGGTGGCGCTGGGCGTCCCGACGTGGTTATTCACATTGAAGACATTTTGTCGGCGGATTGGTCTCGCACTCAGATGCCGCCTGACTCTCAGGTTGTGGACCCAGTCATGGCAACGATGCTGCCACCGAAGTGGACGATGGCTTCTCCTTGGGAAGCCCGCTGCACACTGTGCACCCGCGTGATCGAGAGCGGCGCAATCCTCGTCGGAGGCCTCGGATACTGCAGCTTCGAATGCGCATCGAGCGCCGGAGCGGCGTCTCGGCTGAAATCCAGTACGAGAGCACCGAGGTATCCGGCGGACTCATCTAGATCAGAGCCGCAACCTCGCGCTTGAGCGTGCAGCCCGCGTCGTGCCTCGCCGGCTCCGCGTCTTCGCCTGCTCGATATCGCGGGGGTTGAGGGTCCGCGTCGGTCCGTTCCTACGCGGCTCCCAAGCCGATGCGCGTCACTCCTCCGAACCGGCCAGCCACGGGGGGTACCAGGAAGAATGTCCCCGAACGATGGCTTCGGCGCCAGGCGGGCCCCAAGACCCTGGCGCGTAGGGCTCGGCAACTGACGTCTGGTCCAGCAATGGCTGCAGGATGCGCCAAGTCTCCTCGACGCTGTCCTCTCGGGTGAACAGGGAGAGCTCGCCGATCAGTGCGTCGTGGAGCACCCGCTCGTAGGGCTCCAAGGATGGACCCAGTTCCTTGGCGAAGGAGAGGTCCAAGTGCACGCGCTGGGGCTTGCGGTCCGGTCCTTTGGACAGCAGCACGAACTGCAAACCTGGGTCGGGATCGATCCGGAGCACGATCTGGGTGGGGTCCGGATTGGGAGGCTCTTCAAGGGACGCCAGGCGCGGCGGGCGCTTCAGGATCACCCGGACCTCTGTGACGGTTGCAGCCATCGCCTTGCCGGCCCTGATGAAGAATGGCACCCCGGCCCACCGCCAGTTGTTCACTTCGACCTTTAGCGCCGCGTACGTTTCAGTGGCGGAGGCCGGCTTCACTCGGGGGATTTGCAGGTAGCCCGCGTACTGACCTCGCACGTACATCGACGGGTCAGCCTCGGGCATGGCCCGGAAGACGTCCACCTTCTTGTCCCGCACCGCGTCGACACCGGAGCCAACCGGCGGCTCCATGGCGATCAGCGCGAGCACCTGGAGGAGGTGGTTCTGGACGACGTCTCGCAGCGCGCTCACAGAGTCATAGAAGGCGCCGCGGTCGTCCACGCCGAACTCCTCGGCCAGTGTGAGCTGAATCGCGGCCACGTGTTCGCGGTTCCAGATCGGCTCCAGCAGCGAATTCGCAAAGCGCAGGACCTGGATGTCCAAAACGGGTTGCTTGCCGAGGAAGTGGTCGNNGGGCCGAGACCAGGTTGTGACCGAAAGGTTTCTCGATCACGACCCGGGCCCGGGACGTCAGTCCGGCCCGGCCGAGGGCCGTCGTCACCGGCCCGAAGAGGGCCGGAGGTATCTCGAGGTAGAAGAGTGGCCTGGAGCGATCCTTAAGCTGATTGCCGAGCGCGACGTACGTGGACCGATCTGTGAAGTCTCCTTTGAGGTAGGAGAGCCGCTTGGCGAGACGCTTGAATGCCCCTTCGTCGACCGTCTCGCCGGCGGCCTCGACGGCTGCCTTCGCCGAGCGGCGCAGGTGGTCGTCGGACCAGTCGTCCATGGCCACGCCGATGACCGGGCAATCAAGGCGTTTAGCTACCTCTAGCCGGTACAGCGATTGNNCTCAAACTATTCTGTCTTTGGAGCCACGCCCGCGGTTTCTGAGTGTGTTGGCCGCTCGAACCGCAGCGCCATGGAAACGCGATCCTCCAAGCGCCAGATTGCCTCGGCTCTCCAAACGCAGTCGAGCATGGACTCGAGTTGCGTCTGAAGGTCAGGGCCGTCCGTGGTGTCCGGGACTGCAGGCGGGCGGAATCGTAATCTGAACAGCGGAAGCTTCATTGCTTACCTCGCTCCTTGGCCTGAGACCAGTCGTTCGACCAGCCTCATGTCTCTAGCATCGTACCTAGCCCACCTGAGTTTCAACCTACGTTTGCGGCATTGGTATGGCGCTCATTTAGGGTGGTCGCTTAGTGCCTCAATTGAGGGAAGCGAATGCTCTTGGAGCCAGGCCATCATTGACAGTCGGAACCGGGAAGTGATTGGGAATTCAGCAGGACGACAAGAACGGCGACTGTGAGCGCGCCCCCTTTCTCACTGATCCCACGTGGGCCAAACGCGATCGACCGATACTCTGGGCCCAGGTTCAGCCACGACTCGCACACGGTGGCGTAAGTGAACTGCCGGTACTCGGTAGTGAGATAAGGCGGCCGTGGGGCTTTCCGAGCCAATCACGAAGCCAGCAAACCGTAATGGGAATTCGGAGGCGTTGCGCCGGGCGCGGCGAGCGGCAATCGGCGTTGCTGCGAGCCTTGTGATCGTAGGACTGCTCGTTGGCTGCGGCGCACAAGGGCCTGGGGTTGACCTCCAGATTACCGGCGGGATGAGCGCTGACGTGGTTGGGGATCAAGGGTCGTGCTCTCCGGCGCCAGCAGCCGGCCCGGCCGGCATGATCGCTTCGTTCGCCGTGGTTCCCAACGGCCTGTACTACAACTTGCGGTTTTTGACCAANNCCGGTACCCGGCTCCCCCCAGTCGCCGATTCAAATTTCGGGCAGCTGGCGCTGCCCAGCTTGAAACGAGCGAGAGCACCGGCGGATATCCGAGTCAGTCGCCCGAGCAGCCCCCGCATGACCGAACCTACTACCTTTTTGGCCTGCGAGCGACTATCCAAGCTCGCGAGCTCCATGATCTTCGCGTAGAACCGGTCACCGTCCGCTTTGCCTCGCTCCAGCAGGGCTTACCCCTTCTCGGCCGGCTGAGACCGTCGCCGCGACTGCCGCTCGATCTCGGCCAGGCTCATCGCGTAGGCGGCGGTCAGGTCGGGTCGGTGACGAAGGACGGTGGACGCAGTGGGCGGTATTTCCGGCCGGACGATCAACATCGTCCGCTCGCGCGCGTCGATGGTGGCCGCTTCCAGCGTCGCTGCGAGGCGCGCCTGCTCGTCAACGGGCAGACTCTCGCCGAGATGGCGCAGCGCAGCATTTTGGTGGGTGCAGAGATCGGCCAAGGCGCTCATCATCTGCCGCAGGGCCGTGCGCACCGGCCCGGTTGCGGGCGCGGAGCGCATGCGACGTTCGAGACTCTCCGCCAGCATGCTCAGGCGTTCGATCAACCGCCGCACCTCCCGGTGGTCCTCCGTAAGTGCTTCGGCAAGATGGGAGTCCAGGTCGGGGCATAGGGCGCGTTCCTCGGCGGCCATGAGTGGCACCAGACTGGAGACCAACTCGTCGATCAAAGTCTCCAGCCTTGACGTGAAGACACGCGCCGGAACGTTGGTAAGGTCCCGAGCGATCTGCTGGACGGTGTCGAAGATTCTCTGAGTCGTAGCAGGCAGACGCTGCAGGTCGGAAACCGGCGCTGGAACGGGCTCGTCAAAGACATGGCAGCCAGCCTCGAAGGAGCCGCATGACTCACACCAGCAGACCTGACCCCACTCGTTCCATTGCCGTGACAGGTTTTCCTTAAGCACCGGCTGCCCACATCGTGGGCACTCGACGAACCCGGGCTCAGGCGACGGCTGGATGTCTTGAACGTGCACGGCGGACACCTCCTGACGGTCGCGGAGCGGCGCTTGCTCGTAGGTGGGCGATGCAGAGGGTGGGCTTGACGAAGGGCTCAAGTCGGGTTGCTTGCAGCGGTGCGCCTAGCTCCGCCAGCGCGCCCTTCAATATGCCCAGGTGGACGGCGCACACGACCTTCTGATTCGACTCTGCAACCTCTCGGAAGGGGCAGCGGTGAAGCAGGATCTTGCGCTCCCCGGATTCCTCCACCGCCTCGGGCATGAACCCGAGCTCATCGAAGAGTTCGACTACCTTCTGCGTGGCTTCATCGGCCGAGATGCCACTGAACGACGGCGGTTTTTCGGTCAGGTACCTGCCCCAGGTGCGGCCTGCGCTCTCGGCGACAGCCTGTGGCTGGTCGGTGCTGGCGAGATAGCTGGCGAGGATCTGGGCCAGCAGTCGGTAGCCGCCCTGCTGCACTGAGGCGGAATCGGCGATCGCCTCATAAAGGACGCGAGGGCGCCCGCGGCCGGCAGCCGGCGCGGTCACGGCGCGGACCAGGCCGGCCTCGATGAGCTGGTCGACATGCGAGCGGACGGTGTTGGGGTGGAGCCCGACCAAACTCCCGAGCTCGCGCGAGTCGAGAGCGCCCTGCCCACGCAGCTCCTCGAGGATCCGGAAGCGGCTGACGTCGGCGAGGGCCTTATGCGTCTTGATCGAGAAGTCGATCATCGCTTGAATTATACGATAGAGATAGTGAATAATAGAAACATCGTGAAAAACGGGAGCCCGGCGGTGATGACCATCAAGCCGAAGCGCTCACCCGAGCCTGACCTGCCGGGCCGCTACCTGGTGACGGGGCTGCTGGGGTTCATTCTTTTCGCCATCGGGGTGCCGTTGCTGGCTCCCGAGCTCGTGCGCACCAATGACGACCCCAGGGTCTTCGCGCTTAGCCACGTGGCCGTCCTCGGCTGGATCACGATGACGATGTTCGGAGCTCTCTACCAGCTCTTCCCGGTGGCCTTGGGGGGCACGGTCCGCTCGCCGCGCCTTGGGCGCTGGAACTACTGGTTGCTGGCGACCGGGATTGCCGGCTTCGTACCCAGCTTCTATTGGGGCTGGACAGCAGGGGTAGCCATCTTCGGGTCGCTGACAGTAGGTGGCGTTCTGCACTTCGCCTTTCAGCTGCTGCGCAGCTATCCGAGCGTTCGCGACTGGCATCCGATGGCCTACTACGTGTTGGCGGCGCTGGTCTGGCTGATCGCGACCATCGGCTTCGGCTCCGTCTACGCGCTGAACTGGCACTTCGCCTGGTTCAGCGTCACCGACACCATGCTGGCGGCGCACGTCCAGATGGGGCTGGCCGGCTGGTTGGGCCTCACATTGATGGGTGTCTCGTACAAGCTGACCGAGCTCTTCGCGCTGGCTCACGGGCACAGCCGTGCGCTCACTTTCGCGAACCTGGGAGTCTGGAACGTGGCGTTGCTCGGCCTCACCCTGAGCTTGCTGTTCGAGCCGGGGGCTTGGCTCGTGACAGGCTTCGCCGGTCTGCTCGCGATTGCCGCCCTGCTTCACGTGGTCGACATCGCACTGCTGCTCAGGGCTCGGCGTCGCCGAAAGCTGACAGTCGAGCAGTGGCATACGTTCGTGTCGCTCGGATCGCTGCTGGCCGCGGCCGCGCTCGGGTTGCTGCTCGTGTCGGGCCACGTCCCTGGCCGCAACTGGGTGGTCGCGTACGGCTACGCCGCGCTGGCCGGCTGGTTCGGCTTCGCCATCGTCGGCAAGTCCTACAAGATCCTGCCCTTTTTGAGCTGGCTGCACCGTTTCAGCGGGGTGGCCGGGAGGCAGCCGGTGCCGCTGCTGAGTGAGCTCGTGGATCAGCGCCTCGCCTGGTCCTCGTTCGGACTGCTCGTCGTCGGCTTCGCCGGCGTGCTGGGCGGCCTGCTCCTCGGCGACACCATGGTGGTTCGGGCGGCAGGCGCGCTCTACGCCGCTGGCGCCCTGTTGTTCGCCCTCAATGCTGCCCGGCTGGTCCTTCCGCTCGCGTTTTTGCGGCGCAGTCACCTGGTGTCGCAGGAGATGACGGCATGAGCGAGCCTCGCCTCCAGCTGCCCGACGATCTGCTGGCCGCAGAAGCCTGGCGGCAGCTCGAGTGCGTCTACGACCCCGAGCTGGGCATCAATCTCGTCGATCTCGGCCTGATTTATCGACTGGACGTGAAGGACGGCGAGGTCCAGGTCGAGATGACCCTCACCACTCCCGGCTGTCCGATGAGCGACAGCATGCCGGACGCGGTGGAGAGGGCTCTGCTTACTATCCCGGGCGTCTCCCACGCCTCCGTTGAGGTGGTCTGGGAGCCGCGATGGGTGCCGGAAATGATGTCCGAGCGCGCCACGCGCGAGCTCGGGTGGGTGTGATGGAGGTGTGAGATGGCGACACTTGATGTGCGGCCGATGATGGCCGCTGGGAAGGAGCCGTTCGACGCGATCATGGGCGCGGTCGGCGGCCTGCAGCCAGAAGAAGAGTTCGAGCTTTTCGCGCCCCTTGACCCCATCCCTCTCTACCAGGTCCTGGGCGCCCAGGGCTTCAGCTACGAGACCGAGGCGCTTGGCGGTGGCGATTTTCGGGTCGTCTTCCGTCGCAAGGGGATCTGAGATGGCGATCAGGCAGCCACAACCGTTGGTCGGCCGGGCGGCCGACCTGGTCGAGTTCTCGACCGAAGAATTCGGCCGTAAGGTGCTCGCCGAAACCGACAATTTTCGGGTGGTGATCGCCGCCCTGGAAGACGGCCAGGAGATTCCTCTCCACGCGCCGCCACTCGACATCGTGATGACGATCGTGGAGGGGACCGGCCAGGTGATGGCAGGCGACCATGCACATGCGGTGCGGGCGGGCGATGTGGTCATCGTCCCGGCCGGCCAGGCGCGCGGCCTGCGCGCGACCGGCGGCCGGTTGGTGGCCGTCAACGTGGTCAGCCCGCCGCCCGGGCCGGGTCACCATGCCGGCACCGCGACCGCATGGCCGGTGGACGAGGAGGCGCCGGATGTGGGCGCTCTGATCCTGGAGGAGCACGCGGGGCTTTTCCCGCACCTGGACCACCTGGGCAGCTTGGCTTCCGAAGCCACGACGCTCGCCGAGGGTGAGTTGCGCGTGCGCCTGCGCGAGGTGCTCGCATTCCTACGGGATAGCCTGCTCCCGCACGCCCGGGAAGAGGAGGTGTCCGTGTACCCCGCTGCCGAGAAGATGCTGCGGGCGGTGGGTGGCGCGACCCGGACGATGTCCATCGACCATCGCTTCGTCGGCCAGATGGTGGAGGAGCTGAGCGGCCTGGGCGAAGGCCTTCTGTCCGGCGCGAACAAAGAGCGCATACGCCGCCTCCTCTATGGACTGCAGGCTCTGCTCCAGGTCCACTTCACCAAGGAGAACGAGGTTTACGTCCCACTCCTGAAACGCCTGTCGCCGTCCGAGCGGCACCAGCTTTACGACCACCTCTCGGGAGGGGAGGGCGGCCACCAGAATCAACACAAGGAGTCCTAGCCATGGCCTACGTGATCGCCCAACCCTGCGTCGGTGTCAAGGATGCATCCTGCGTCGAGGTTTGCCCGGTCGACTGCATCAAGACCGACGACGCAGCCGACATGTACTACATCGATCCCGACGAGTGCATCGATTGCGGCGCGTGCGTCGATCCCTGCCCGGTGGACGCGATCTTCCCCGAGGACGAGGTTCCGGCCCAGTGGAGGAACTTCATCCAGGTCAATGCCGACTACTTCCAGAAGGTGAGCAGGTAGAGATGGCAGAGCTTTCCTTCACCAGCAAACTCACGTGGTCTGGAGGCAGGCACGCCGGTATCGTCGAAACCGGCGGCCAGAGCCTGCAGTTTTCGGTACCTGCTTCGATGGGTGGCGTGGGCGAGGGAACCAGCCCCGAGGAGCTTCTGCTCAGCGCGGTCGGCTCCTGCTACACGGCCACTCTGGCCGGGCTCACGAGGGCTAGGCGACTACCGGCCTCCTCGATCGAGGTTCGCGTCGAGGGCACGGTTTCCGACTACCCGGGACCGACTGCCCGCATCTCGACCATAACGGTCAATCCGACATTTGTTGGGCTCGAGTCGGGTCGCGAGAAGGATTACGAGAGCGCAGCCATGACCGCGCGCGAGCGCTGCTTCATCGGCAAGCACCTGGCACCCCAGGTCAGCTATCGCGTCGGCGAGGTCGACTTCGCTGAGGAGACGCCCTCAGCAGGCGATGTGCTCGACGTCCGAGCCTTGCCGGCGCCCATGCGGCACGAGTTGATCTTCCGCACGCTCGATGAGCTGGCGGGCGGATCCGCGATCACGCTGGTCAACGACCACGATCCCAAGCCACTTCACTACCAGCTCGAGGCCACCCGGCCTGGGAACTTCAGCTGGGACTACGTCGAAAGGGGGCCTGGGGCATGGCGCGTGCGCATCGCTCGAATCGCCTGATCGATCGGACTGCTGAGCCCAGCCCGAATTTGGTCATGAATCGGATCTCGGCTGTCGGAAGCCTATGCACCGCGGACCAGGTGGCACCGAGCTTCCGAGTTCGCTGCGCCCTGTGGAAATCCTCGCCGAGTGAACGGCTCGCGCGGAATGGTCCATGAAAGACCGTCGCATCGGCTTGCCCGTGCATCCTGTTCCCGCGAAGACCAGGATGCCCACCGTTCTTCGCCTCCAGGGCTTGATCTCGCGCCGGCAGGTCCTTAAGAAGGCGGAGTTTGCTGCGCTGCCCCACGTACAGATCAGCGCCGACTTCAACTGCGAGGAGGGATGGATAGTCCCGGGTCTGCGCTGGCACGGAGTCGCCCTGGAGACCCTGATCGCTCGTGCGCAGCCGCTTCCAGAGGCTCGCCACGTGCGCGTCGGCGCTGGCGCCTACGAGGTGACGCTGGCGCTGGACTCACTTGACGGTGCTCTCCTTTGCGACGCACTCGATAGCAAGCCGTTGAGCCCGGAGCACGGCGCGCCTTGGCGTTTGCTCGTGCCTGGTGACGAGTGCTCTACCAGCGTGAAGTGGGTGGACCGTCTGGAGGTGACGTCAGTTCTCGGTGAACCCCTGGGCGAGCGGGTCGCCCGCAGCCGCTTGCGGCCCAGCCCGTTCCTAACGGAGCACGGCCGCGTGGCATCCTAGTCGGATGGGAGATCCCCCTTGCTTTGCCCATTTGTTGGACGACGAAGGCCGGATGCCGGACCCGCCACGGGTGCAAATTCGGCGAGTCTATGAAGCCCGGCCGCCCGACCAAGGTGAGATTCGCGTCTTGGTCGACCGGGTCTGGCCGCGTGGCGTACGCAAGGATTCGCTGGCGCTTGACCGTTGGGCCAAGGAGATAGCGCCATCCGCAGAACTGCGCCGCTGGTTCGCTCATGACCCTCGTAGGTGGCCACAGTTCCAGCGCCGCTTCCGCGAGGAGCTGGTGGCAAGAACTCCTGAGCTGAAGGCACTCGCGCTTCTCGCTCGCGGAGGTCGCGTGGTTCTGCTGTACGGCGCCCGGGATCAGGAGCACAACCAGGCCGTGGTGTTGAAAGACGTCCTGGAGGAAGCGCTCTAGCCAGGAATCCAGATCTGATCGCCTGGCGCTACTGCTGTACCACGTGCCCTGCGGACGCGCGGTTGCAGCCCGCGGGCCGCAGTCCCCACCACCTTGAGGACGCATACGAATGATGAATAGGCGTGACGGAGTTCGGCCCTCATTTCAGGTTCTGGCGTACTCGATGTCGTCCCGGTAAGTCTCGTAAGCCAGCGTGTACTCCATGACTCGCGCGACCTCGGATATGAATGTCTCGTCGTAGCCCGCTCGCCGCAGCAGGTGGAAGCCCATCTCCATGCCGGATGCGATCCCTCCTGCCGTCACGATCCGCCCCGCGTCGACGACTCTCGCCCTGCTTATCACACAAGCAGGCGCGATCTCCTTCAAACGGTCGATCGGCACTTTCCCGGGTGGGTTGGCCTCAGCCCGGTCCGGCTCCTTCCGATTGGTTGCGGGCAGCCCATCCAGGAGGCCGAGCTTGCCGTAGATCCACGAACCGGTACACACGCTCGTGAGAAGGCAGGTGTTCGGTAGAGATCGGACGAACTCATGAAGGCTTCGGTTGTGCAGCTCCTGGCGGGTCCCGAAGCCGCCCGGGATCAAGAACGCATCCATTGCGGGACGGTCCGTGAACGAGTAGTTCGGCATGACCGTGAAGCCGGCCTGCGCCTGCACCGGGCGCATCGCATCTGCGACCAGAAAGGCGTCAAGCTCGGGGTCAAAGCGGCGCGCTACCGAGAACACGCCATAGGGTGCCGCGAAGTCGACAATCTCGGCGTCCTTGAAGACGTAGATCCCAAGTCGGAAGCCTGCGATCTTCAACACATCTCACCTCCAGAGCAACCGGTTGCCGCGAAGAGGCCGTATTCGGCCGGAATGACCGGATTTGCACGGTCCCGGGGGAGTTCAGCAGTCACTGGAGTGAGTGTATGGGTCCCGTTAGTTCCGGACCGAACGGAGCTGCCTGACCTCCTCACGCGCTTCAGGGGTCGATTCGGGCCCCACCACATAACTCCCAGTTGTACGCTGCGCCTCTCACTCTCGTGAGCACAGCGCTCAGGCCGATCTAGCGCGGAGGTAGGTGGTTCGAGTCCACTGCGGCCCACTAGATCAACGGCACTGAACCGGGTCCCTTCAAGTGCCACTTCCTAGTGCGAGGTGGTCATGCGGTCCTCCATCTTTTTGAGGCGCGCGCCGGCGCACAGACGGGGCACAGATTCCCGGAACCAGGCGGCTCTAGGAGGACACGGACGGACACCAAGGAGTGGCAATTCGAGTTCAGGCGGGCACCTGGGGAGCCGCCGGGACACTAGAGGACATGCAATCGACACGGTTCGGGACCGTGAGGCCCCGGGTTCAAATCCCGGGCCCCCGACCAAAATCTGATCTCGATCCGTCGGATTGTGTGTAGCTAATGTGATAGATCCGCTGTAGCGGTCTAGCACGCGTGTAGCACGGGCTCTTCTGATTCATCTTTCTCGGCACGTGGCAATCACTTGCGCATTGGACGCGTGTTCATCGAGCGGGCACTCTCCGGGGCTGACTGCCAAATAGCGATCGCGAGCAGGAACGTGGCGAGCACGAGTGCGTGCGCTGCCGTGCACCACACGCAGATAGTGCCCAGCATCACGATTTCGATGAACACGAGCCCGAGTACCGTGACCAAGCCGAGTGCCGACCATGCCACCTGCAGGAGCGTCAAGAGTGGTTCGCCGCGCCCGCTCAGCTGCCCGACGGCGAGGGCCGCGCTGACCGTGAACCAGACGATGCCGGCGGCCGACGTGGGCAGCGCTGAGCCGGCAATCACTGCATATCCGCTCGACAAGACTCGCTCGCAGTTGACCGCTCCGCTCGACGTGCACACCAGCGGGATTGCCGAGTAGTGCACAACCGTCAGGTACAGGGACACGCCCAGGCCCGCCACACTTGCGAGCGCCGCTAGCCCCGGCAGCAAGCGGTCGTGGCGCCCCATTCGATTACAGCTTGGCCTCGATGGATTGGATCGCGGCTCCCGAGCACACTTCGGCAGGCTGGTCCGAGGTGAGCTTGCACACGGCGGCTGCGATCAGGTTGGCAGAACCAAGGATCGCCTTGGCCTGCACTGAGTCTGCTTGCTGCAGCGCGTCGGCGATCTGCTGCCAGCTCATGCCTTGGAGGGAGTCGGGGGCATAGGTCGCGCCAGAGAAGGTATAGCGGTTGCCGAGATCGACGAATGGGATGCTGCCGCTCGCGTCAAAGCGGTTCACGAGCGCAACCTGAGCCTGGGTCGGTGAATCGAGCGAGTTCTGGTTCCGGTCGGTAGTCTCCACGGCCTGAAACTCGATGTACTGGCTTGAGTACGTTGCCCTGTGGAATGTAAATGTGGGCGTGTTCGCGTATATGTCGCTCGAGGACGAGGTTGTCGTCTTGAGGCCTGAGAAGGCGCCAAAGCGCGAGAGCGCGATGATGATTGGCCAGCGTTCGGCTGCGCAGTAGGGACAGTACTCGGCACCGAAGTAGAAGACGAGTGGTTTGCCGCCGGGGCCAACGAGCGCCGGGCCGGACACGGGCTTGAGGCGGTTGGCGGCCGAACCCGAACCCACCTGCTCCAACTCCGATGGCGGCAGGCTCGTGATTGTGGAGAGCACCGCGGCTGCATGTGTCGAGTCGATGGGGGCCGGGGCTGGAGGGGTGGTCGCCCAGCGGATGGCCAGGAAAGCGACCACCAGTAGGGCGATGGCGCCGATCGTGGCCGCGGCGGGGAGCCATCCGGGCGTACGCCGAACGGGCTTGCGCATCGACCGCGTCCCCTTCTTGTGCGGCTGCTGTTGGGACATCCTCGGCGGCGATTTCGACGGGGAGTGCGCGCCCTTTTGTTTGTGAGCCATCACGACTCCCTGATGAGCTGAGCCAGGACCAGGAGGCTGGTCATCGCGTCCTCTTACTCAATCTAGGGTCACACGTCTGGGGCGCTTCCCAGGTCGAATCGAACGCCCTGGGCCAGTGGAAGGTCTCGTCTGAAGTTGATGGTGTTGGTCTGGCGTCGCATGTAGGCTTTCCAGGCGTCTGAACCGGCTTGGCTGCCGCCGCCCGTGGCCTTCTCGCCGCCGAAGGCACCGCCGATCTCCGCGCCCGACGCGTCCTTCGGGGTCGAATAGACCTTCCCACGGGACGCTTGCGGCCTCTGTTGGTCGCCAGCTTCAATTGATCCCACATTGACCACGTACGTGCTGGCGATTTTGTCGTGCCAGCCTTGCTTCTGTGGGTCGACCGCGACCCAGATCACCCCAATGAAGAGAACGCTGAAGGAAACCACCAGCCCAAGCCAGCGGATCAGTGCCGTTCCAAGGCCAATCAGCTGGCCGTCGGTGCCCACGACCCGTAGACCGAGAAATCGCATGCCGATGGTCTGCCCGCCTCCAACCTTCGACCAGAAGAGGCCGAAGTAGAGCAGCGACAAGAGGGCGCTGGGACCGCTATCCGCGAAGTCAAAAGTTCGCGGGTGGAAACTGAGTTCGGTCAGGACGCCACCGACTAGAGCCAGAAGCGCAGCGTCGATCAACTGCGCCAGAACTCGGATCCAGAATCCTGCGTGGCGCGCGGTCAGGGCAGCCATCTCTTGCCAGCGCTCAAAGCCAGGTCTCGTCGGTTTTCGCTCATGATCCAAAACACCGCAATAGCAAATACCGCCGCCATGCCCAGTGGCACAACTGTGTATGCGACCGATACGGAGGCCGTTCCTAACACCAGGGCAGACAGGCAAGTCCCCAGGGTCACAAACACATACGCACGACTCCTGTAGACCCACGCATAAGGCAGGAAGTGCCGCCCCCGAGCAAGTCGACGGTGTGCTTGGTCATTTTGCAAACAGCTCCATCCACAGGGTGCGCCTGGGTCGGGAAGTGACCTAGAGCACGAATGCCCCTGATCAGCGGGACCAAAGGCCCGAGGCGTACGTCCGCCCAGCAATTTCCTATGACGAGCGATTGCAAGTGTCAGCGCCAGCGAACACGGGGCACCCAGGCCTGGACTGACCAGGGCCGGCTGGCAGGCTGAACTGCGACCACCGGGTGAGGGCGCGGCCTCCAGCAGGAGCCGGAGCGACGCGCGAAGCTACCCGAACCTGACGCCGTGCTCGGCGATGAGTCGGGGGATGCTGGCGAAGTCCAACTCCAAGCCGTACCGAGCGGCCACGCCCGCGGCCACCTCGGGCTGCGGCCGTCCTCCAGCGAAGAGTGCGATCAGCTCATCGAAATAGCCTTCGAAGCCGGCCGGGGAGATGATCTCGAGCATTCGGGACTCGGCATCGATGGCGTTCCAGTAGGTGTGCCACTGCCCGCGGGGCTTGAAGATGAGATCTCCAGGCTCTCCGTAGACGACCTCATCGCCGAGGAGCGCTCCGATGCGGCCTTTGAGAACAAAGCTGTACTCGTCCTCACGGCTGTGGCGGTGGAGAGGTGCCGCCAAGGCACGCGGCGCGAGCGGCTGCTCGAGAAGCGCGAACCCGCCCCCCGACTGGGCGCCGGTGACCATGAAGCGCACTCCGAGGCCGCCGAGGGAGCCCGCACGACCTTGACCCGAGACCAGGACTGTTGCCTTTGCCGCTTGCATCTGAGCCTCCTTAATACAACGGTGAGTGAACAGGGCGTTCACTGATCGGTCCACCGTAGCATAATTACTGAACATGCCGTCTACTCAAAAGCGAAAGTACGAGCTGAAAGCCCGGGCGGAGCGCCAGCGCCAGACCCGGGAGCGCATCGTCGAGGCCACGGTCTCACTCCATCAGGAGGTCGGACCAGCCCGGACCACGATCGCCGAAATCGCTCGACGAGTCGGCGTCCAGCGCATCACGGTCTACAAAGCGTTCCCTGACCTCGGTGACCTATTTGCGGCTTGTCAGGCTCGCTTTCTGGCTGGCAACCCGCAGCCGGACCTGGCCCCGAAGTCGGGCGAGGATCCCGTGACCCGACTCGAGGCGGTGTTGACGAAGCTCTATGCCTGGTATCGAAACACCGGGGCCATGGAGGGGAATGTGCACAGAGATCGTCACCTGGTCCCGGCGTTGGACGCGCTCATGGCCAACAGCGGTGACGTTCGGCTCGATGCGCTCGCTGAGGCCCATGCCAAGGCCCTTGCACGCGACACGCCCGGTGCGGCGACGCGCGCTCTGATTCGTTTAGCGGTCGAGTTCCGGACCTGGGAGCTCTTCGCCCGTAAGGGAATGGCAGACCGCAGCATCGCGCGCCTGCTGGTCAGGGCGATCGAAGGCGGCGCGCGTCAGTTGCCTAGGCCCTCGCGCAATCGGCCGCCTCGGCTATCTCCGTTACGGAGGAAGCCGTGAGACGAAAGCAGCCAGGCGCCGGTCGGGGATTTGAATCCTGCGATATTGGACTCGGCTCCGACCAACTCGCGCCCCAGCCCGAAGCCGAGAAGGCGTGTAATTTTGGCTTTGCTCTAGTTCGAATCAATGCACTTTAGCGAACACGGGGCACGGCGCAGCCATGTGGCTCGATGCCCCGTAACCCCCCAAACCAGCGCAACTCGACGATCATCCCGCCTGACTTGCGACGGGGCGGTGCATACGACCGGTTAGTCGCTGAACCAGCCGGTCCGACCTACAGTGCGATCGCGTCGAAGCCGGGGTTGATATTGGCTGGCGAAGATATGAGCAGCCAGTTCCCTGCGGCTACGGACGCCCGTCTTGTCGAATATCGACTTCAAATGCTGCTGGACGGTGAAACCGCTGATTCTCAGCGCTGCACCAACCTCTTTGGTAGACGTTCCCTGAAGGACCAGCCCGGTGACCTCGCGCTCGCGCTGGGTGAGGTCGTAGGCCTGCATGATCATCGAAGCCATCTCCATCGGTGCGGCCGGCGCGAGGACGACAGCGATCTGGCCATGGACCTCAACCCCTGAAAGTCTTGATCCACGGACCATTAGCCAAACACCACTACGCGTACGCAGCCGGGCGCCGCTCGATTCAGTGGGCGGACGTCCCGAATCTTGAGCCTGCAGTTGAGCAGCGACGCCCAGTACAACTGAGGGAAGCTCGCGCTGCGCCGGCCAATCAGCGTCGGTCACTTCGGATAGCCACCGTTCCGCGGCGCCAGACATGGCAACGACGGAGAGATCTGGCCCGAGAACAATCACACCGGTCTCCTCAGATCCGGCCGCGGCCGCCTGAGAAAGAAGTGAAGTGCGCAGGCCCGCCGCCATTATTGGGGCCAAGGCGTCAAGCCATGTAGCGTCTGCAAGTGTGAAGTTGGGGCTGTGCAACTCGCGGTGGAGGCAGATAAAACCCCAACACACGCGTCCAGTTATGAGCGCGGCTCGTAGTTCGTCATCAAGACCCAGCGGCTCGAGGATCTCCCGAAAGCGATAGCTCGAGCCGAGGTCGCCATTGGTCGCATGAAGCAGGCTTCTGGCGTGGGCGGGTGCGCGCGCAAGGTCGACCCACTTGTTGAAGTCGTCCAGCAGGAACTCGTCCTCGACGAATCGCGGCGTCGACTCCTGTGATAGCTCTTGGCGGACAGCATCAGTGAAGAGCAGAGTGGCCGGATCGCACAAGGCGAACCAAGCTGAATCGAAAGCAATGACTCGATTGAGGCGGCGAAGGAAGTCCGTGCGGAGTATCCGCGAGCTGAGCCCGCTCTCGCCCATGCGGGCCATATCGAGGCGGGCTGCTTCAAGTGCCCAACCTCGTCCCACCTGCCGAGTCTAGGCCAGAGGTCCCCCGGGGCCTCTACCACCTTTCTGGTATGGAGCCGGTGCCCGTCGAAGCCCAGGCTGATGGCATGAAAGTAAAAACCGGCCTGCACCTGACCAACTTCAGCTTTCCCGGGGTCTCCGAGACCGACCGACTCGACCACGCTGTCGCAATCGCAGTGGCCGCCGAAGATGCTGGGTTCGATACGCTCTGGGTCAACGACCACCTGATCGAAGGACAGCCACCCAACCAGGGTGGCCCCCGGCCGGAGACATATGTCTACCTGGCGACGGTTGCGGCCCATACGTCCAGGATCCGACTGGGAGCGCTGGCGAGTTCGATCTTCTTCAGGAACCCTGCCCTGCTGGCACGGATGGTGGTCACCCTCGACCAGACATCGCGAGGACGCGCGATCTTGGGCGTCGGAGCCGGCCACCCTATGACGGAAGGCGAGCACCAGATGTTTGGAATGGATTTTCCTGCCATCAAGCTGCGCATGGACAGGCTGGAGGCGGTCCTGTCTGAGATTCGCCGGCTGGTCGGCGGCTCGATCCCGATCATGGTGGCCGGTAGCGGCGAGCATCGCCTGCTGCGAATAGTTGCTCGCTACGCTGACATGTGCAATCTATCAATGCCGGCGGGTGACACGCTCGAGACGGTGAGCCACAAGCTGGAAGTCCTCCAAGCGCATTGCTCGTCGGTGGAGCGTGACTATTCGACGATCACAAAAACCTACAAGGCGGTGCTGTCGATGAGTGGTCCAGGGGACGGCGATTTCAAACAGGGATTGTTCAGTGGTGACGCGGACCAGGTGTGCGAGGGTGCCCAGGCTTTCATTAACGCCGGCATCGACGAGGTGATTGTTCAAATCAAGAACGTGCACGATCTCGCTGCGATCAGCCAGGCCGGTCAGGCGTTGGCAGGCCTGCGGCCGCGGCATGACGGCACGGCAGCGATCACCGCAACTGGCATGGCATGAGGCGGGGGACGCGTTCTATGTCAGCCGAAGACAACAAGGCGATCATCAGGCGGTTCTACGCGGAGATCGACAACGGCAACCTGGCGGCGCTCGATGAGCTCGTCGTCGAGGACTATGTGAATCACGCGCCAACGCCCTTTCCAGGTTTGGCTGAGGGCCGAGAAGGTCTAAAGCAGGCATTCAAGATCTTCTGGGATGCGACTCCCGGCTACCACAAGATCGAAGACATGATCGCTGAGGATGACAAGGTGGTCACCCGCATGACGGCTTACGGAAAGCACACTGGTGACATGTTCGGTATCCGAGCCACAGGCAACGACCTTGAGATGAAGGCGGTCGCGATACACCGGGTAGTCGACGGCAAAATAGTCGAGCACTGGTCCTGCAAAGATGAGCTCGGGTTTCTGCGGCAGCTGGGGGTGATTCCAAAGGCTGAGCAAACTGGTCCGCCGGAGGGCTGACGGGTAGCAGACCCGAGACCCTGTGACCCGGGCTCCATGGCGACCGAGCCGAGTTCAAGCTGAATGCACTTTATATCAGCAAATACGGGGCAGGCGATCCACATCTGCACTGGTCGGCTTCAGGCAGCGCAGGGACCATTGAAGACGGCGATCACGGCGCCGCAGGAGGCCTGGGCGTGACGCCGTCCGAGTTCAAGCGCGCTGTATATCCAGTCGGAGGCACGTCAAGACATCGACCTCCCACGTCCACCCGGGTCCGAGTCCGGCCCCCCGTGGCTCGCGAATCGCCCGTCTTGGTCGATGTGGGGAGACAGTAGGCAGCGCACTGCAGCGACTCGACTGGATGGACCGACGAGTCGGACAGCTGAATCTTCGGCTGTCGCCGCCACCGTGGCCTGAGCTGGCTCCCAGCGCCCCTCCTCCAAGGTCTTGAGTGTCAGGGGCAGCTCGTTCCGGGCTTCCCGGTGGCTCTCGGCGCATGGCTTCCGCGACGGCCCGCCTCATAATCCTGGCAACCGTGTCCTACCTGATGGCCGGGCGTTCGGCCGAGCTTGAACGGCTGCAGCTGCAAGCGCGGGTTTGGGAGCCCGCCGGCCAGCGGTTGCTGGCTCGGATCGGAGATGGGACCGGTCTGCGTGCCATCGACGTAGGCTGTGGCGCGCTCGGCTGGCTCCGCATCCTGTCCACGTGGGTAGGTCAGACCGGCCAGGTAGTTGGCATCGACAACCAGGCCTCGATGCTAGAGGCGGCGCGTGCCTTCGTCGCAGACGAGTCCCTGAGCAATGTCGAGCTCGTCGAAGACGACCTCTTTGCCTCGGTCCTGGAGCCGGCGTCCTTCGACCTCGTCCACGCCCGCTTCCAGCTTGCGCCGCTCGGCCGCTCCGAGGAGCAGATGGCAGCCTATCGCAGGATGGTGAAGCCGGCCGGACTGGTCGTGCTTGAGGATCCCGATATGTCGTCCTGGCGCTTCAACCCCGACGCTCCCGCGCGCAGCGGCTGGTCGGCCTGATCGAGCAGGCCTTCCTGGCAGCCGGTGGCGACTTCAACGCAGGGAGGCGCCTCCCCGAGGTGCTCGGCGACAGCGCCGAACTCGCTGCTGAGGTCATCGCCCTACCACCCCGGCCATCCGTACCTTCGGCTGCCGCTGCAGTTCGCTACCTCCCTCGAGCCGAGGTTGCTGGACCTAGTCGGGCGGCAGGAGCTGGACCGGCTACGAGCTGAGGCCGAGACGGAAATCGCCACGCCACGCCGCTGGGGAACGACCTTCACGCTCATCCAGGCGTGGCGCCGCTCTTAGCCGACGGCGTCGAACCGAGTTGACGGTCCAGGGTTAACGGCACACCCGGACGGAATCGCGCTGGCGATTGCGGTTCCTCCCAGCGCGTCACGATGACCTCTCGAGGAAAAGGGAGGTTCGGTTGGCTTTGGTCAGAAGACGATCCGCGTCGACAGCAGACCGTCGCCACGGCCACGCCCGGACAGCAACCGGCCGAACTCGAGGGCGTCAAGGATGACCTCTTCACCGCCTTCGCCACGCCGGTAATACCCGCCGGCGTCGCCGGTCAGGTGTAAGCGAAACGGGCGCCCGTGGTGGCCGGCCCAGTCGCGGACTGCGTCCGAAAGAAGCCGCCCGTCATGGTTGGCGCTCACCTCAAAAGGCCTGCCGGTCGAGCGGGCGATGTCGAGACGATGCATCCAGGTGTCGCGGGTGAGGATGACCTCGAACAGCTGCCGGAAGGTGAAGGGGCCGGCGACGTCCTGCATCCGCACGGGCAGGTGGCGCAGGCGGCGGCGCCACCGCAGCGCCGGTTCGATCACCGCTTCATAGCGGTCGAGCAGCTCGGCGACGGGCCGGTCCGCCCGCTCCGCCACCTGCACCGCGTTTGCGCCGTCCACTGGCTGCTTCCCGTCCGTGCGGCCCTCGCGAATCAGGCGCGCACCTGCGCGCTGCTGGTGCAGAAGCTCGAGCGGGTTGCTGAAGCCCTCGCACGCTCCGACCAGGTGACCGAGCATGTCGCGGACCGTCCAGGCCGGACAGTCGCTGGGGCGTGGCCACTCCCCGTCGTCGAGCGAGCGCAGCAGCGACAGCATCCGCAGGTACTCGGCCCGCGCCAGGCGCCAGATCTCGGCGTCGCCCAGCGCCGGCAGCTTATCGACGTTGATCCACTTGGCGGTCCTCGTGGTCACTCTCGGCCTCCAAGTGCTCCAGGCGGTTCATGGCGCGCACCTGACCTGCAGCACTGGTCTTCGATTCGATCAGGCGCGTCTCGAAGGCGTCGGCTGCCGCGTGCGGCCCGCCGGCCGCCGCGAACCCTGCCGCCACACGTTTCGCTCCCGCCGTCTTGGTAAGCGCATCGCGGACTTTGAGTCGCAGGCGCTCTGGACTCAGCCGGCTGGCGGGCAGTCGCGTGCCCGCGCCCGCGACCTCGACGCGCCGCGCAACCTCGAACTGGTCGCGCCCGAATGGAACGGCGCAGACTGGCACGCCACGCGCCAGCGCCTTTTGCGTGGCGCCCATGCCGGCGTGTGTCACGACGCAGACCGCGCGGTCAAGCACGGCCGCGTGCGGTATGAAGCGCTCCACACGCGCGTTGGCTGGTGCAATGAAGCGAGCCGGGTCGCCGGCGGGCAGAGTGGCCACGACGGTGTACGGCTCTTCCGCAAGCCCGTCGAGAGCGGCCTGCACGAGCCGGCCGTCGTCCTGGAATTCGGAGGAGGTCGTCACCAGCACGATCGGAGCTGTGATCTCCTCGAGCCATCGCGGCGACTCCGCGGGAGGATCCCACTCGCACGGGCCGACCATGACGATGCTCTGGGGCCAGTCGCTGCGCGGATACTCGAACGGCTCCGCGGTCATATAGATGACGAGGGGCGGCCGGAGGAATAGGTCGTCGACTCTGGCGAGCGGCGACAGCCCCATCTGGTTGCGGACATCGTTGAGCGCCGGCAGCATCGCCCGCTCGATCGTCCCGAGCACGATCGGGCGCAGGATGAGGTCGCGCAGCCGGCCAAGCGGTCCGCGCGCTGGGGCCAGCCCAGGCCCAAAGGGCGGAACGTCACGCGACCGCAACGCCATTGGATAGGGGCAGAAGGTGGCCCAAGGACCGCCCCACGCCTCGGCCGCCGCGAGGCCGCCCCAGCTGTTGATGTCCACCAGCAGCGCATCTGGTCGCTCCTCAGCGATGGCCTGGCGCAGGTCCGGTGCGTCATGTTCGGCGCGAGCTAAGAAACTACGCACGGCGCGACCCAGCGCTGCCTGAGGGTTGCCGGCCCGCCAGTCGTCGTGCTCGATCGCCTCCACCCGCTCGTCGATCGGCCCGGTGTCGAAGCCGCGAGCCTGCATCAGGGCCACCTGCGCGGCGAGCGTGCGCAGCGCGATCTCGTGCCCGCGGCGGCTCAGCTCGTCGAGAATCGGCGTGAGTGGAAACAGGTGCCCTCGTGCGGGCGACGTGTAGGCGAGGACGCGGGCCATCAGGATCCCTCCAGCAACGGATTGAGAAGCTCGATCACGGCGAGCTCGGTTTGACGGCGACTCAGACCTGCATCGCGGCGTAGGAGCTTCCAGGTATAGACATCGCAGACCGCCGCGAACTGGGCGAGCCGGCGCTCCCGCTCCAATCCGCCGAGGCGAGCGAGGGCCGGGGCAAAGACGCGGGCGCACCAGGCCCGGTGTAGCGCTCGACCCCGATCGACGATCGCTCGCAGCGCGGGAACTCGCTCCTCTTCGGCCAGCATCTTGAGGACGCGATCTCCGGTGTTCTCGTAATGCTCAATCAGGACGCGAACCGCGCCGGTTGGGTCGCCAGGCACTGCTTCGTCGCGCTGCCGGCGAACCTTCTCCGACTCGCGCTCAACCGCTGCAGCGAGGAGGCCGTCCCGGCCGCCGAAGCGGCGAATCACGGTCTGCACAGTGACTCCGGCGCGCCGGGCGATCTCATCCAGCGAGATCTGATCCGTCGGCAGTTCCCAGAAGACCTCGACAGCCGCGTCGAGGATGCGCTCGGCGGTCGTCGCGGCAGCCTCGGCCCGAGCAACCATGCGATAGGGGCGGCGCAGATCAGTTTTGATATTAGTGATATTAACATGAAATGCGGGTAGGTCAAGGCCCGAGCGGCCAGCGCCAAAGAGTTATCAACTCCAGTCTTTCAGAGCTTCGTGCTCCGGCCGTCCAATCGCTTTTCGAGTTGGTCCAGGTGGTTCGAATAGCGTCCCGCTTGGGCTGCTAAAGAGGACGGAACCTGTTTCACGGCGTCCGGGAGGTCACAGCTGTGTCACGCATTCGCGGAACCAGGCGGATACAGGAGGTCACAGGAGGACATGAACGAGATCCAATTCAAGTACAGGAGGAACCACGCGGATACCACAGGACACGAGAGGACACGGCATTAGCACGGTTCGGGACCGTGAGGCCCCGGGTTCAAATCCCGGGCCCCCGACCAAAATCTGAATTCGGATTAGTGCTGTTATGCCTGAATTCGGCGCGAGTTTCGGGGGGCCTCACGGTTTTCAGCCGTGCGCGATTGATCTCTCCGAGGTCACCAAACGGCTCCGCCTGTAGTACTTGGTGTAGTAATCCGCGAAGCGACGTGCTCGCAACGCGAATCCATCGATAGGCGATGAATGAATCCATGTCCGCCGCCAGAACTTTGTGCCTTTCGACCCTGCCGTGGGGCACGTGGTCTGAGGCTGCGTCACCCGCGACAACCTCATTGCCGCTTGTGGTTGAATCTCCACGCTCATCTCCTGCGCGGGGGGGTGGCCGGCACGCCCGAGTTTGTTGCTTGCAGGTTCAAGGTGAGTCGGGCTCCGCGGCTTGGCCCGAGCTGCCGGCCCCCGAGGATCGGGCCATCGGTCGCGGGCGTCGACTCATGCTCGAGGCCCATCAAGTGCGACTGACAGCATGGCCGGGAGGCCCATGATCGGCGGGCATCTCGGCCCTTTGACCTGTGCCTGGCAACCCATAGCCTCGAACCATGCCAACGGTGATGGAGGCCAGCAAGTGACGCCCACGATTCGCCTCGGCAAGGTGTTCGGGATCGAGATCGGCTTCAACTGGAGCCTGCTCTTCATCTTCGGACTCGTCGCCTGGACCCTCGCGGCGACGGTGTTGCCCTTCGATGTGCACGGCCAATCAGCGATCGCGTATTGGGTGACGGGGGTGGTCGGGGCGGTCGTCTTTTATCTATGTCTCCTGGCCCATGAGCTTTCGCACGCGCTCGTGGCGCAGTGGAAGGGCGTCAAGGTGGCGGGAATCACACTCTGGCTTTTCGGAGGTGTTTCGCAGCTGGAGGGTGAGCCGAAATCCGCGCAATCGGAGGCTCTTATCACCGTGGTCGGTCCATTGACCAGCTTTGCTGTCGCACTGCTCGCTTTCCTGCTTGCGATCGTTGGCGCCGCGGCTGGCGCTCCTCCTTTGATCACCGATCTGCTCGGCTGGTTGGCGTTCCTCAACCTCAGTTTGGGACTCTTCAACCTGGTGCCGGCGTTCCCGCTGGACGGCGGCCGCCTGCTGAGCTCGCTGTTCTGGTGGCGCACAGGCAGCCGCCAGCAAGGAGTCCACCGCGCCGTGAGGGTCGGGCGCTTCTTCGCCTATTTCATGATTGCCGCTGGCGTCTTCGAGCTTCTCTCGGGGATTGTCCTTAACGGGATCTGGATCGTCTTCATCGGTTGGTTCTTGCTCTCGGCGGCAACCGCCGAGGAGACTGGCGTCACCATGAAGGCGCTGTTGAAGGCGGTTCCCGTCTCGGCCGCTATGTCCTCTCCGGTGATCACCGTTCCGGATTGGTACACGGTGGAACAGTTCCTGGGTGCGATCGCCTCGCAATACCACTTCACCACGTATCCGCTTCACGATCCAGCCGGCCGGTTGACCGGCGTTGTTCGCCTGGCGGAATTGATACGCATGCCAGGCCCAGACCGTGCCAGGCGGCGCCTGTCAGAGTGCGCCCGTCCGTTGTCGGAGATACCCAGGACGCGCCCCGATGAGGACCTGGAGACATTGGTTCAGCGAGTGGGCAACTTGATCGGGCGGCGTGTCCTCGTGTTTGACAGCGAGGCACTCGTCGGGATCATTTCTCCGGCCGACCTGGCGCGCATTGTCACTCTTCGACAAGCGGTCGCAGCCCCACCTGCAGCTGCGGCGTGATCCTGTGGCGGTGCACACCGTGGTGACCACGACGGACGCCACTCCATCCTCGCAGCCGGAACCAGCTGCGCCGGTCCGGAAGAAGCCCTCTGCAGGCCGCGAGCTCAAGCCTCCTGGGTGGTTCGAGGATCGCCTTGCAGCCTGGGTCCGGCGCTTGGGGCTCGCCGCATGGACGATCCGGCCGTCGTACAAGCCCAGGCTGCGGGGAGCGGAAGGGTACGCGAAAGTCACACCTACATTCCTGGAAGCGGAACTCGAGTTTCGGCAGGACGTTCTCGTTGAGCGGGGTGATGTGGTGATCGTCCACGAGTTGACTCATATCCTTACCGACGAATGGGCTGATGCCATGCAGCAAGTGATCCTAGACATGGTGCCCAAGAAGCTCCAGCGCGAGGCACGTGATTTTCTCCGGCCGCATGAGGAGGCGGTGGTGGAGGCGATTGCCCACGCGCTGGTACGAACAGCCGGCGAAGAATCGCCGCGTCGAAGCAATGAGACTCCAGCAGCCCAGATCGCAGCAGAGCTTCCTACCGACCCACAACGAAGCTGAGCTAGGCGCGCCGCTCGCCTGTGGCGGCTGACGATGGTCCTCTTGTTCCTAGGGCAGTTGACTCTCCCGAACGCTCGGGCGACGTCGAAGAATGCCGGGTATGGAAGTGACCGTTCACGATCGGACCCACACTGTCGAACCGGAATTCCGCAGCTACGCCGCCGCGAAGGTGGCCGCGCTCGTAGATCACTTCGATCTGATCACATCTGCCGAGATCGAGTTCGACCGCGACCTGAAGAAGCGCAGGCAACCGTTGCAGGTTGTCAAGATCACGCTTCACTTGTTGGGTCACCGGCTGGCCGACCTGCGCGCCCACGAGGCCGGCCGAGTCCAGCGGGCCACGTTTGCTCTGGCGCTCGACAAGATCGACGGTGAGTTGACGCGCCTCAAGGAGCAGGTCCGGCCACATCCCTGAGGTCGCGACCGGCCAGGCTGGCATGCTCGGTTCGTGGTGCTTTACGGTCGTCGCGCCCGCTTCAAAGCTGGCGGCGATAGATTGTAGAGAAGGCGGCGCACCTCGTCGTCTGTCGTCGGGCTGAAATCCTCATACCAGGCGCTGACCGCGAGGAAGTCTTCAGACGCGATCACGCACACAAATCGGTCGGCGATCCGAGCCAGCTGTCTGCAGGTCGAGGTGGCGCCCACCGGAACGGCCACCACGATCGCCGCCGCCTGGCGTTGTCGCAGTGCAGCGACCGCGGCGCGCATGGTGGATCCCGTGGCGAGGCCGTCGTCGACCACGACGACAGTGCGTCCCCGAGGATCGACTGCAGGTCGATCGCCCCGATANNGCAAGCTCCTCCGCCCCCGGGAAGCCGAGCTTGCGGACGACGATAACGTCGAGTGGGGCACCAAGCGCCTTCGCCACCTCGTATGCGACTGGAACGCCGCCGCGTGGGATCCCGAGCACCATGACATCGTCTCGGCCGGCCAGGTCGGAAAGCATGCCTGCCAGAGATCGGCCGGCCTCCGCACGATCGCGGAAGTGATTCCGCGGTCGCTCCAGCTGTTCCGCAGCGAGGCTAGCCATGGGTCGCGCCCCCATATGAAGAAGGAACCAGTCGACTGCGAGCATGGCCACTTGTTCCAGCGTTCCTTGTTCTTCGAACAGATGCGTGGCGCCCGGGACGATCTCGAGGCGCTTCTCGCATGTGAGCTTGTCCAGCGCCTGCCGGTTCAGCCCGATCACCACTCGATCGTCGCCACCGACGATGAGCAGGGTTGGAGCTCGGACCACGCTTAGCGCTTCGTTGGCCAGGTCTGGCCGGCCGCCTCGAGACACGACCGCATTGATCTTCCCGTGCCATTCGGCTGCCGCGGCGACGAGTGCGGCTGCCGCACCTGTGCTCGCGCCGAAGTAGCCGATGGAAAGACCACGCGTCAAGGGGTTTCCGCGCACCCAGTCGGAAGCAGTCTCCAATCGCGCGGCAAGCAAGCCAATGTCGAACCGCAGAGTGCCTCCGGTTGCCTCGTCGATCCTTTCCTCGGCCGTCGTAAGGAGGTCCATCAACAGCGTCGCGAGACCCGCTCTCTGCAGCTGCAGGGCGACGAAGCGGTTCCGCGGGCTGTGGCGGCTGCTGCCGCTGCCATGAGCAAACAGGACGATGCCGTGTGCGTGCGGTGGGATGACCAGGTCGCCCGCGATGGTGTCCTCTTCGACCGGGATCGAGATCTCATTGATCTGGACCACCGCTGGCGTCGCAGTCATCGAAGCACATCCTCCTCAGGCTTGAAGGCGGCGCCGCCGCCTTGGCCGCGTCGGGTGATCGATCGAGGCGGCCCCGGCCGTGGCACGGTGGCGGGCGGGCGGCCAGGCCTCGACCCGTAGGAGGTCGCGAGCCGACACCATGCCGACCAATCGCCCATGCTCGACCACGGGTAGGTGACGGATGCCGTTTCGGACCATGCGTTCGGAGACTTCCATGCTGTCCTCTTCCAGCCCGGCCGTGACCGGATCCAGGCTCATGTACTCAGACACGGTGGTCGAGGCCGGGTCGCGGTGATCCGCCATTGCCCGCACGAGGTCGGTCTCGGTCAGGATGCCAGCCATCCGGTCCCCTTCATAGATAGCAATGGAGCCGAATTCGCCGGCGCGCATGAGGCTGGCGGCCTCGGTCAGGCTCGCTCCCGGATTCAGGCATGTCACGGCTCGGTGATAAACGCTTTCCACCTTCATCGACTCATCTCCCTCCCTCGGAACTGCGGATGGTTGGTGTGGGTTGAGGCCGCACCTTCTGAAAGTGGTATTCCTCGATTCGCTCGTAGACCTCGTCGGGGAAGACCAGGTCGCGATAGACGTTGCAGCCGTCAGGGTCGCCCGGGTTGGGGCAGATCGGGAAGTCCTGATGACCCTGCCACTCGAGGACACGGCGGCGGGTTGGTGGGCTGTATCCATGGGTCTCGATCTGGTGCATCAGTCCGGCCGCGTCCTCCCTTGAAATCTCGGGATTCTTCATGAGCCAGCCCACGACCTCGTCGGCTGCCATGAAGTACCGGGCGACGATCGCGAACACTAGGCGGCCGTAGTGGCCGATGTCCTGCCTTGAATCCAGGCCATCCATCAGATGGGCCATCATCGGGCTCGAACGCAAGCTGTCTGTAGGCATCACCGCCAGCATGGTCCGGGCAAGCTGTCGAACCCAGTGCCTACGGGCCCCCTGTGCCATGTACCAATGGCCCTCGGCGCCGAGAGGGGACGATCACC
>PLYD01000043.1 GCA_003151665.1 Candidatus Dormiibacterota bacterium | reverse complement strand
TGGATCGGCGCCACCTTCGGAGGCACGATGAGCCCCGAATCGTCGCCGTGGGCCATGACCAGCGCGCCAACCAGTCGGGTGCTGATGCCCCATGACGTCGAGTAGCACAGCTCCCGCTCGTTTTCCTTGTTGGAGAACGAGATGTCGTAAGCGCGCGCGAAGTTCTGGCCGAAGTAGTGGGACGTCCCCATCTGTAGGGCCATGCCATCGCGCATCAGGCCTTCGATAGTGAGCGTGTAGACGGCGCCGGGAAACGTCTCCGCCGGCGATTTCTTGCCCGCCAGCACAGGCACCGCGAGCCACTCCTGCGCGATGTCGCGGTAATAGCCCAGGATCAGGTCCACCTCGTCCATCGCCTCTTGAGCGTTGGCGTGGAACGTGTGGCCCTCCTGCCACCAAAACTCGCGCGAACGAAGAAACAGGCGCGATCGCATCTCCCACCGCACCACGCTGTTCCACTGGTTGGTCAGCTGCGGCAGGTCGCGGTGGCTCTGGATGTAGCGCTTGATGATCGACCCGACGATGGTCTCCGAGGTCGGGCGAACCGCGAGCGGCTCCTCGAGGTCCTCGTTGCTGGAGCCGGCCTTCGTCACCCACGCGACCTCGGGTGCGAAGCCCTCGACATGCTCGGCTTCCTTCACCAGGAAGTCGCGTGGGATCAGGAGCGGGAAGGCCCAATTCTCGTGGCCGCTCTCTTTGATCATGTCGTCGAAGGCCCGCTGGATCGCCTCCCACATCCCCCAGCCATAGGGGCGCACGACCATCATGCCGCGGATTCCCGACCAGTCCGCGAGCTCGGCTTTGCGGATGACGTCGGTGTACCAGCGGTCGAAGTCGGCGGACATCTTGGTGATGTCTTTGACGAACTCTTGCTGCTCTTCAGCCACCTCTTTCATCCGACGCGTTCAGCGGCGATCGCGTCGATCTCGGCGAGCAGGACCGGCAGCAGCTCCTCCTGGGGCACTGTCTTGAAGAGCTTGCCCTTCTTGAAGATGACGCCCTTGCCGCGGCCGCCGGTCACGCCGATGTCGGCATGTCGTGCCTCAGCGGGTCCGTTAACGACGCAACCCATGACGGCGACCGTGATCGGGATCTTCAGCCTGGCGATGTGGGCCTCGACCGCTTTCACGGTCGGGACCATGTCGTACTCGAGCCTTCCGCACGTCGGGCAGGCGACGAGAGTCGCGCTCTCGTTTCGGATCGCGAGCGTCTTCAGGATCTCGTGCGCGACGCGGATCTCCTCGCGCGGATCGGAAGTCGCAAGCGAGACACGGATCGTGTCGCCGATGCCCTCGCTGAGCAGGATGCCCATGCCGACGGCGCTGCGGATGCTGCCCGCCTCCACTGGACCCGATTCGGTCACGCCAAGGTGGATCGGATACGGCCGAAGCGCCGCGAACTTGCGGTTGGCCATGATGTTCGTCCAGACATCGGTCGCCTTCAACGACACCTTGATGAAGCCCGGCCCGTAGTCGAGCTCCTCGAGGATCGTGCAGTGGCCGAGCGCCACCTCGACCATGCGATCCGCGGTCTGTTCTCTGTTGTCGCGGTCGATGTGATGCTCCTCGCGCATCGTCTTGTGGACCTCTTCGGGAAGTGAGCCCGCGTTGACGCCGATGCGGAACGGGATCTGGCGCTCCTTGGCGGCGTTGACCACCTTGGTCACCTTGTCGCGGTCGGGAATGTTGCCCGGGTTCAGGCGCAGGCAGGCCACGCCTGCCTCAATCGCCATCAAGGCCAGCGTGTGGTCGTAATGGATATCGGCGATGACGGGGAGCGGCGAGCCCTTGACGATCTCCTTCAACGCTTCGGCTGCCTCGCGGTCGGGCACCGCCGGACGCACGATCTCGCAGCCCGCTTCCTTCAGCTCATGGATCTGGCGGAGCGTGGCCTTGACGTCGCGCGTGTCGGTCTTGGTCATCGTCTGGACCGCGATCGGCGCTGCGCCGCCGATCACGACACCGCCGACGTTGACGGGTATGGATTTACGTCGTGGAACCATTAGAGATGGGTCCAGTGGCCCGGCCGAGAGATTTGGAGATCCAGGTGGTCCGAGCCGAAGGCACGGGTGGCCTGGCTAGGAGCGCATCGATAGATGCGTGACGACGACAGGACGGGCCCCGTAACGCACGGATCGGGCCGCATGGGCTCCAAAGTTCCGGTCGGGATCGCTGGACCCATCTCTTAGTGAATCCCTGTGAACTGGCCGGCCGCGAGACGCTGGATGTCGAGGAAGCTGATAAGCGCCGCCAGGGCTAGCAATGCCACCAGGCCCCAGCGCTGGAAGTTCATCTCCATGTTTCGGTCGAACGGCCGGCGCCTGATCCACTCGATGACCACGATCACGATCCGGCCGCCGTCGAGGGCGAGAAGTGGGAGCAGGTTGGTGAACCCGAGCGCGACCGAGAGCAGCGCCACCAGGAAGATGTAGGTCGGAGGGCCCTGGCTCACCGATTCGGCCGTGATGGCGCCGATGCCGATCGGACCGGTGAGACCTTGAGGGCCGAACAGGCCGC